>CAYSQZ010000147.1:6419-11717 GCA_964433035.1 uncultured Pirellulaceae bacterium
GGAGTTTGATAAATCCGATCGCCACAAAATCACAGACTCGGAGCGAAAAGCGGCTTTGTTGAAAAGAAACTAACAACCCGACAGAATTCCCCGAGTTGTCAAACTAAGCAATCTTCGGTTTGACTAACTCTGGTTCAGAAGAATCTGCCGAAGCCCCCGACCGCGACATCCAGCTGCAACAAAGAACGTTGACAACGCTCCCGATCCACAATGCTACCAACGGTAGATCGGTCATGGTAACAAGCTTGTAAATCACGCGCCGAAAACTATCGCCTGTTGCTCCACCACCGGCGAGATACTGTTGTAAATCAAACCCGGCAAAACCCGCGATCACAAGACTCACTACAGCCAGGCAAATCAACCAGATGCGCCGTGCTCTAAGCACAGGGTATGCCCAGATCAGGAGAAACATAATGGGCACGACCAAACCCAACCAAACACTATGCATTGACACCAATGCATTGGTTGGAGGCAGTCAGCCCCATTGTCCACAGAATTGATGAGCGTCAGGCATCTGGACTGAACCCAGCTGCAAGGCACCAAAGACCGCGCCACCAACCACAATCAAAGTAATCAGAATCTTTTTGAAGATCATGCCAGACCTGAAGTCAGATATACCTGAAAACAACCCGCTAACGAAAACGAAGCTGCTTCACTAGAATACACAAAAATTCTAACCATCTATGTTTGACGTCAAACAAAGATATTAGCTTACCAGCGAAAAAAGCAAAATTGTGAATTCTCGGGAAATATTGGGACAAGGCGGATTGATCGCCAAACGACTCGAGAACTACGAAGAGCGTCAACAACAGCTCGAGATGGCTGATGTTGTCGCTTCAGCAATCGACAAGAAACAACATCTCATTGTTGAAGCCGGCACCGGGGTCGGTAAGAGTTTTGGCTATTTGGTCCCGGCGATTCTTTCGCTTCAGGAGAATCAGGAAAACAAAGACGGCGGTAAGCGGCGGATTGTGGTGTCGACCCACACCATCAGCTTGCAGGAGCAACTGATTCAAAAAGATATTCCGCTTCTCAACAGCGTCATACCTCTGGAGTTCTCGGCCGTGCTGGCCAAGGGTCGGGGCAACTACGTTAGCTTGCGACGGCTGAAAAAAGCGGTTCAGCGTTCTGAAAACATCTTTTCGACCGACGAACAAATCCAGCAGATCCAGCATCTACAGACCTGGGCAAGCCAAACCAACGACGGCTCCCGAGCCGATTTGGACATCAAAGTTCTGCCCAGTGTTTGGGACGAAGCAAAAAGCGACAGCGGAAACTGCCTGGGCAGAAAATGCCCGACCTACGATCAGTGCCACTACTTCAAAGCCAGAAAACGATTGCAGAACGCCGACATCCTGGTCGTCAATCATGCTTTGTTTTTCAGCGATCTTTCCCTGCGCCGAATCGGCGTCAACATTCTTCCCGACTATGACACCGTCATCCTCGACGAAGCCCATACGATCCAGGACGTAGCCAGCGATCACATGGGCCTGGGCATCACGATGGGCCAGGTCGAGTATACGCTGGGCAAACTTTACAACGACGCCACCAATAAGGGTCTACTTGTCCATCACAACCTCGCCGCGGGTCAGCGATCGGTCGTACGGTGCCGAATTCTCAGCGAAGACTTTTTTGGAGACGTACTGGCTTGGGTCGCTCGGACAAATTCCTCTAGCGCAAGAAGCACAACAACGCGAGTCAAGCAGGAAGGTATCGTCGCCAATCCGCTCTCCCCTGCCCTGGAGAAGCTCAGCCAACTGGTTCGTCAGTTTGGCGAAAACATGAAAGACGCTGCCGAAAAGCAGGATTTCATTTCTTTAGCAGATCGCTTGACCGCACTTTCATCTCAGCTGGAAATCTGGCGTCTGCAACAAATCGAAGGCGGCGTTTTCTGGGTGGAATCAAGCCACAATCGTTACGGAAAACAGATCGTCAAACTGATGGCCGCTCCCATCGACATCGGACCGGCTTTGCGAGAAAACCTGTTCAACAAAACCGACTGTTGCATCCTGACCAGCGCAACACTCGCGATCGGGGAGCAGTCATTTGACTTTTTCCGCAACCGGGTTGGACTGACTCAGTCCGAATCGCTCAAACTTGGCAGTCCGTTTAATTACGAAGAGCAGGCGCGTCTGATTCTGGTCACCAACATGACCAGTCCCGCCGATGATCGCGAAACTCACGAACGTCAGTGCGTGGACGCGATCAAGCAGTATGTCTCAAGGACTGACGGTCGGGCCTTTGTTCTGTTTACCAGTTACGAGTCGCTCAAGCGTGCAGTCCGAGACCTGACGCCTTGGCTAAGCGACAAGAACTTTGGGCTTTACGACCAAAGCAGTGGAATTTCGCGAACCGTTTTGCTGGAACGATTCAAAGCCAATCCCCGAGGCGTCTTGTTCGGGACATCGAGCTTTTGGCAAGGCGTCGACGTTCAGGGTGATGCGCTGCAAAATGTGATGATTACGAAGCTTCCCTTCAGCGTCCCCGACCAGCCACTGCTCCAAGCCAGACTCGAAGCCATCCGCAAAGCCGGCGGCAATCCGTTCAACGACTATCAATTGCCGGAAGCGATCATCAAATTTAAACAGGGGTTTGGCCGGTTGATACGAAGCAAGACTGATTCCGGGATCGTGGTCGTGCTTGATCCGCGAGTCAAAACCAAAACCTATGGTCGGTTATTTCTCGGCTCGTTGCCCCAATGCCAAGTCGAATACGATACGATTTAGAGGACCAGTTAATCAGTTTGAGAGATTCCAAAGCAGCATTACTCAGCCTGAAGAACCCAAAGCAGCGTCACCTTCCCAAAATTGGTCAAAAGACGAGGGGACGATTTGGGAACGCTAATTCAACTAGCCTGTAAAACAACGTTGTCGCCGCCACGACGTTTCACAAAGATCGGGTTAAACGATTGCCTGGTTCACCCTACAATTAAGCTGGCCAACACAATCGACATGACTGCTCTGGCG
This sequence comes from uncultured Pirellulaceae bacterium, assembly GCA_964433035.1. Classification (GTDB taxonomy): domain Bacteria; phylum Planctomycetota; class Planctomycetia; order Pirellulales; family Pirellulaceae; genus Mariniblastus. The sequence continues at coordinate 9,386 of CAYSQZ010000147.1, forward strand.
TCAAATATGGTAACCGTCCGGCCCCATACCAACCGAAAAATTGAATGAGTTTATTTTACATCTCTTGAATTAACCAACCAACTATCGAGATTGCAACGTGCCCGAACGATCAAAATACCAACAGAAGATCATCAAGAATTACTACGACAATCGCGAGACTATTTCGCTGCAACGAGCCCAGGAAATTGTGACCGACCTTTATCTATCCGAGGGGAAGAAGCGACTCAAGTATTGGAAAAGCCTCGAAGGACATTTGCTCAAGCTCGACGTCAAACAACAAACGATCGACCATTTGATCAAGCAAGACGATCCACAACTCGCGGCCCAGTTGGTAACCAAACTCGGAAAAGAATCTGCTTAACTGAATCGGCAGTGAGAAAGTACCGGCAAACCAGCCAATGCCCTCAGACGAACAACTCGGCTTAGTCGCCACCAAAATCCGCTATGTGCAGATTGCTGCCACGGCAATGGTATTGGTTGTTTGTTTTCTGACACCGGTGATGTTGCAGATTTCAAACTGGAAATTTTCATCGGCTTCGCCAAAAATGCTGACGATCATTGCTGGCTTTGCTTCACTGATGTTGTTCTCCATGTCGTTTTCGATCCCGAAGATATTTTCAGGATCGCCGGCTCCAGGTTTGACTGGCAAAGCCGCGATTGACTCGGCGTTTGGAATGTTCACCACCGAGACATTCATCCAGTTCGCGCTGCTGGAAGGCGCTGCGTTGATGAATCTGATCGTGTACTCAGTAGATCATCACATCGCGTCGCTGGTGGTTGTGGTGATTACCGTAATATTGATGTTGATATTCTTTCCCAGATCCGGCAGAGCAAATTCGGCAATCAACAAAAAGCTTGGATCGAGGCAATAGCCCGATCCAATTTCCTGGCTTGCTGCATTAAAGACGCGCTGGCAAAGCAAATCACCCAAAACGGCAAAATTTACCCATTCGTTTGTCCGTCCAACCGCGCAACGGACCGATAAATTCGCCAGCTAATACAGCTGGAAGAATCGGACAGCAAAGCTGATCAATTGCCGCGTTGGCTGCACTTTGGACTGGAATACACCTGCAAAATGGTATGTTTCCTTAACTACGCATCACAACGGAGTGCCTCTGCGTCGTTCGGGCGATTCACGGACTGAATTCGCGTTTATTACCTGAATTTAAAATCCAAATCGTTTTGACCCAACGTGTCCAAACGCTTTGCGATAAAGAATGTGTAAGACAGAAACTACACATTCTGAGGAAACTCCAAATGGCTAAATATTATATTCAATCGGGTCAAGTATCTTTCGTAGTTTGTGCCTGTGACGTTGAAGGAGCCGCTCTTTGGGCGATGCACCGAGTCATGGACGAAAGAATTTGCGACTACGAAGATCAAATGGCAATGCAGGTCATCGATCCGTTTTCGCTGCCAATCTCTGAAACAGAAATCTCGGGCATCCCCGAAGCGGTTCCCTATGAAGCGATGCTTAATGGCTTGGCACAATTCGAAGAAACAATCCTGGTCAGTCAACGCGGCTTGGGTCGAGATGATGCGGGCAAGTTGGAAACCGAAGAGATCTTTCACCAGTGGCGCCAGTTAATGCAAGCCGTCGACCGCTTGCACGATCGTTTGGGTTAAGCGAACGGACCATCGTAGTGAAGCGTTTGTTTCGGTAGCTCGAAGCAGTGCCATTTTTGGAGTTGGGATTTTTTAATGCCACTTCTAATCGCCAACACCGATTTCTTCATTGCACAGCCGCATCATCAGATCCATTTCTGATTGTTCATGATGGGCCAGATTAATGCAGAAGCGTTCAAACTGGTGACCAACTTGGTCCAGCGTTACCCCATGGGTTTCACGGTACAAAAACTGGTGAGCCAGCTCGACAACAGCACAGAGCTCAAGAAACAAAGCCTCGTGTTCAGACCTCAACTGAACTGCCTGCTGGCTGACGCTTGGATTGTCTGGCGTTGAGAGCCCGAAGTAACCGTAGAATTCTTCAAGAGCGAAATACGTTTCCAACGCATCACGGAGATCACTTAAAATCTCGACAGACTCCTGAGCCGAAACAAGCCGTTGTGATGGATCCTCTGGTTGTAAACGATGGTAGACTTCGTTGAGAAGACTCCGAAAATCAAAGTCCTCTTTGATCTCGCTTAGAAACTCAACGTTGATTGTTACGCCGGCAGATCCTGCTCCGCTTTGCAGATACTCTTTTTCAGACAACCAGGTAGTCATCGCACCCTCTCATTTGTTACCTCAAAAGCAAATCATGAGAAAAACTGATGCTGTTGCAAAACCTGATACTGACGTAGCCACATTATCAGTACGCAGTACGCAGTAC
>CAYSQZ010000148.1:0-11700 GCA_964433035.1 uncultured Pirellulaceae bacterium
CCTCAGTACAGCACGATACCTCAGTACAATTCTCTTCCAGATCAGTATCAAAGTTACCCACCTGTTGAGAACGTTGTTCAGCCGATCCTGCAACCTGCATGGACTCAGGAGCTAGTCGATCCGGAGCTCAAGGAACATGATTTTGGAGTCGTTGCGCGAGCATCAAAGCAGAGCCATGTTTTCGAATTTGAAAATACGCTTGGAACGGATTTGTATCTGACGTCGATTCGCGCCAGTTGCGGTTGCACCAAGCCTCAAATTTTAACCTCGCACGTAAAGGCAGGTGAGACCGCGAAAATCGATACAGTTTTTGATACGCTGAATTTCTTTGGAGAACGCGGCGCAACGGTCACTCTGACACTGCAAAAGGGCGAAACTGTTCTTGAATCCGGAGAAATCCAGTTCTCAGTCAAGGGCAACATCCGTCGTGACGTGGTTCTTACGCCGGGAGACGTCCGATTTGACAATGTTCGTGTTTCCGAAGAGTCTCGCCGCAGCATCCGTCTGCAATACGCCGGAAACTATCGCTGGAAAATCGAAGAGGTAAAATCAACCAACCCAAATATTACCGTGACTGTGAATGAAGTTGAGCGCGATCCACATACAGGACGCGTTGTCTATGATCTGGTCGTCAATCTCAACGGCAAACAACCAGCTGGATCGATCAACGAGTTTCTCAATGTAGTTACCAATGATGAGAAAACGACCGGCATGCCCATTAATGTGTCAGCGAAAGTTTCTCCTTTGATTGAAGCCTCACCCGTTCAACTGGGCGTTGTCAACAAGGGCCAGTCGGTTAAGAAAAAGCTGATCCTCCATTCAACTGAGGCGTTTGAGATCAAGGAGATCAAGTCGCTGGATTCGAGGATCAAATTTGAACCAGCCGATGGCGAAAAAACACTACACATTTTGACCTACACGCTCGACACAAGCGTTCCGGGACAGATATCAGAAGACGTTTCGATTGTGACCAGTGACCAAGGCCAGCCAGAAGTCAAAGTTCCTTTTTCTGCCCAGATTGTCCCTGCGACGATGGTCGATTCCCGGAACTAATTTCGCCCGAGAAAAATCGCATGATAAGGCACGCCGCTGGGCGTGTCTTTTTTTGTGCATCGAGACTTTCTTGGTTGCATTGTGCATAATAACATCTGCAAAGCAGTCAATTTTTTTAAGCGGTTACCCCGCGACCAACCCAACCAAGTAACTTAGCCTTTGGGCTTCTCGAATCATGCGGTTTGAAATCCAGTGCAGCAACTTCTCAGAATTTGATCCTCAGTCAGGCAAGTACGTCCGATGTGGAGGCAAGGCCGCCGTTTCGAGTGAACAAGTTGGTCAGTTCGTAAGCTGTAAAAAATGCGGTCAGCAGATCGAAGTAGTTGCCCGGTCTGCGTCGCCCAGCGCGTCAGTGGCCCAAAAGCCAATCACTTCGCGAGCAAAGTCAGTTCAAAAATCAGCTCGCAAAACCCATCAAGACCGGCCCGCCAGTTTCGATTTTCAGCGTGGTGATTCTCAGTTTGCGGCACCGCTCAAAGGCTCGAAAACCGATATCATGTCGATGAATTTTGGCGACGAGCAGGATGCACTTACGCTCCGCGAAGATCAACAAGACCGATGTACCAAGTGTGGCAACATCAGCAAGTCAGGAAAGTGCACCGTATGTCATCATGTAGAACGTAGCTTTCACAAGCGAAACCATCATGACAATGGAAAAATAAAGCTGGTGGGATTTCAACGCTGGTTCTGCAAAAACGTTGGCGAGGGAATCTCGATCAAGGTCCTGGAAATGGGGACGCATGTTTCGCTGGGCTTCATCGCAATGGCCTTAGCGTTACTTTCGATCATTAGTCTGTTCGGATTTGCCTTTGGAACGCTGGCGGGAATCATTGTTCTTTTGCTCACCATCGGTGCTTCGTTGCTTTACATCAACCTGGTCATCAAAGGCAGATCGTTTGTCCGCGATCCGGAGGCTCGGGTGGCTTGGTATCAAAAGCCGTTCTGGCACGGAATTCTTGTGATTGCCCGGGCGATGAATTGGCAAAACTACGATAGCAATCTCAAAGACCGTCAAATCATTAAGCCCAGCGACAGATCGTTCGGAGACAATGATCTTGCCAAAGTCGAGGATTTAAAGACCTGCCAAGTGCTTGACCTTGAAGGCACCCAGGTCACCGACACCGCAATACAAATGTTGTACGGGCACAGTCATCTGCGATGCCTGGTGCTCAAAGGCACGCAAACCACTCATCAAGCCGTGTTTCGATTTCAACAAGCTCATCCGCGCGTCTGGATCTGGGAATGAAGTCGAACATGGGATTCCCTTTGGCGCCAGATCAGTATCATCTGATTGATTTTGGAGGCAACGAAAAGTTAGAGTTTCTAGGCGGTAAAACGGTGCGCCGAGAAACTCCTTCTGCGCCTGGAAACAAAGCATCTGATACCGACTGGACCTGCGCCGAGTTGGCTTTCAAATCAAACGGTAAATTCAGTTGCTGGGACGGGGATTCGGTTGCTGACTGGACGGTGGAATTTGGCCCAATTCGGTTCAGCCTGCGACAGACGCCGACCGGACAAGTCGGTATCTTTCCGGAACAAGCAGTCAATTGGGGTTGGATCGATGAACTGCCAATTGAGCTCTCAGGAGCCAAGGCTCTAAACCTCTTTGCTTACACCGGCGGGACGACGTTGGCGTTGGCCCAACGCGGGGCTCAAGTCGTCCACTGTGATGCTGCCAAAAGTGTCGTCAACTGGGCGAGGTCCAACGCCGCAGATTCCGGGCTCGGAAACGCCCCAATCCGCTGGATCGTCGAAGACGCCCTGACGTTTGTGCAAAGAGAAATTAAGCGCGGCAACAAGTACCAAATCGTTGTCGCAGATCCGCCGTCATTCGGCCGTGGACCAGGTGGCGAGTCCTGGAAGATTCAACGAGATCTCCGGACGCTGGTGCAAGGGCTTGCCGAACTGACGCGCGATGACACCCAAATGATCCTGATAAGCTGCCACACCCCTGAACTGGATCATGCGAGTTTACGCGCAGCGGTTTCCAGTTCGTTCCGTTTAGGGGCTGACAATGGCGAGTCGTTCGAGCTAAAAATACCCGCTTTGAGCGGCAAGTCACTCGTCAGTGGCCAATGTTTTCGATGGTTTAACAATAGTAAGTAGCAAATTGATCCAGCATATTTCCAGCTTACAAAACACTCGCATCAAGACCGCGCTGAAGCTACATTCTTCACGAGGTCGAAAAGAACAAAATCGAATTATCATTTTCGGATGCCGCGAGTTCGAGCGTGCAGCGGCTTCGAAGGTTGAGTTCACCGAGGTTTTTGTTCACCACCAAGCCGACCAGGAAATTTTTAAAATGGTCGAGTCAGATGTTTCGCCAGATGCCATGATTGCCACGGTTTCAAACGACGTATTTTCCAAGCTCATGTTTGGTGAACGGGCCGACGTCGTGATCGCAGTCGCCAAACGCCCCTCAACGAATCTTGAAACAATAAAATTTGCCGGCAGCGGATTTGTGCTTGTTCTTCAAGCGATCGAGAAACCTGGCAACCTCGGAGCAATACTCCGAACTGCAGACGCGTGTAACGCTGCAGCAGTTCTACTGGCCGATTCGGAGACCGATTTTTATCACCCCAACTCAATTCGCGCCAGCACCGGGGCGGTGTTCAAGCTTCCAGTCGCCACAGGAACTTCAACCGAGGTTCAGGGGTGGATTGCGGCGAATCAACTGCGGGTTGTGACCGCGATCGTAGAAGGGTCCACTGAATTGTTTGATGCGGATCTTACAGGCAACATCGTGTTGGTATTGGGCAACGAGGCTCGTGGACTGGACGAGCAATGGCGCAACGAGAACTTTCAGCCGATTCGCTTGCCGATGCAGGGAATCGCCGATAGTTTAAACGTCTCAGTCACTGCAGCGGTAATGATGTACGAAACGGTTCGGCAACAGAAAACCGGAAGAGCCTAAAAGAGAGTTTAATCGGCGTTCTGCCGCTTGTCTCTTCAGCTCAATTGGCGACGATGTTTTTCGCCTCAAGCGTTTCAGGAACTGGCTTGGTCAAACGGCTAAGCAAATGGAAAAACACCAACCAAAAGATCGAAAATCCAATTAAGATCGCAGGGTTTCTAATCCCGTAAAAAAAGCCTCTTGTTTCAGATTGTACAGCAAACTTCGGAATAACCGCTTCGTCATTGCATTGGAAATTGACCGAAATCTTCTCGTCACTATCAGCAGAGAAACGTTGCATGAAATCGTAATCCAAATCGAGTTGAAGCTTGGCCTCAGGGTTCGATGAGGACGTCTCGTATCCAGGTACAGTAAGGACGTTGTCTCCAAGACTAACGTCTGTTAGAAGTTCACTGCTGGTCGGATCTTCGATCTTCAACTCGATCGACTCTAGCCCGACACTTGCCTCTTCGTCGATGGATTCCAAGTCCAGACAAAGCGTCAACCGGTGAACTGATTTAGAGCCTTGGGAGTCAAAAAATTTCCAAAGAGCACCTGCAGAGATTTCACCCTTCTCCAGATCAAAACGCGGATTCGACCTGTTTGAAAATGGTGAACAGGAAAAATCACCGGCAGTTTGACGCGGGCGATTGATAACAATCTCGTCCGCAGATAAGGAAGACATTGAAGTTAGTGCCGCCAATAATAAAATTATTGCTATTCGCATTAGTTATGGCACTTCAAAAGAAACTAGGAGCAGATCTTGATGTCGAACAATTCTGGCGATAATCCTAACATCATAATCCGATTACAGCAATATTTGTGACCACATACCACTTTTTGGCAAGCAAATCCGCGCAAGCACCCTTGCCCCTTAATTGAAGGGTGGGTTTAGAGGAATTATCCACTACCACAAAGGAATTCTTACTACAATGCGGATTCGACGCCCTTATTTTTGCCAGCCTCATCTTTGATCTTCATACAGAATCTCAAGACCACGTTTTGATTGCAACATGCCGCCAAAATTTGTTAACGGAACCCACAAAAACCGGACCAATTCCCAAGTCGAATAACGGTGCAACTTGCGGGCCGACGTTTCGACTGGATGCCGAACGATGCGAAAACGCCCGTGTTGTTTTACACTTCGACTGAAAAAAAGCTCTTCAGCTGCGTAGAACGACTCGTCAAATCCACCAAAGGAATCAAAAACCTCTTTTTGGCAAAACATATAGCAACCCGCGGCCCAACGACCAATGACTTGCCAAACCACTACAACGCACAAATACATAAGTCGCTTGACCCAAAACAATGGTTGAGTTTCGTCGATAACTACTCTGGCACCGCCGCCGGCAGCTCCGGACGCCAGCCCGTCAACCGTCTGAGCCAGTGTTTTAGGCGGGACGATCGTATCTGCATCGACAAAGATCAACCAAGGATTGATCGCCTCATTGGCACCAGCATTGCGCACAGCCCCAATATTCCTTAACTCGACATCGACAACTCGAACGTTGAATTTCGAGACAATCGCTCGGGTATCATCAGTCGAAGCGTCGTTGACGACAATGATTTCATATTCGATTCCAACTGATTGTGCGGATTTTTGGATTGCTTGGATTGTCGGTCTAATAAACTTTGCTTCGTTGTGAGCCGGAATTATGAACGAAACAGGCTTGTAGATCGCGGACGAGCATTCAAGCATTTTACCGTGGGCAAGCATCATCGTTCCTTTTTTTCAATAACCTGGCTTAGCAAGAGCCTTGCGTGCTTGGTAAACCCAAAAACTGTCAGTCTTCTGCCAGACCTGAGAAAAGTGTAACATCTATCTATGGTTAGACGAATGTTTGAGGACGCTTTTACAGTTGCTGCATCAAATTGATTCTGCCAATACTCTGATTCGGCTATTAGTGCGTGTCTCAAAAGGATTGACACAATGAATGACGACGTCATGGCTGTTATACTCGCCGGTGGAAAGGGCTCACGACTGGAGCCCCTTACCCGTGATCGAGCTAAACCTGCGGTCCCGTTTGGAGGCGGTTACCGAATCGTTGATTTTGCACTTTCGAATTGCCTCAACAGTGGGCTTCGAAAAATGGTTTTGCTGACCCAATACAAAGCCATGAGTCTTGACCGGCACATCAACACCGGCTGGCGCCAGTTTTTCTGCACCGAGCTTGGGGAGTTCATCGACGTACTGCCTCCTCAGCAGCGCATCGACGAGCACTGGTATCAGGGTACTGCTGATGCCGTTTATCAAAACATTTATGCGTTGGAGAAAGAGCGCCCAGAACACGTACTGATTCTCGCTGGTGACCACATCTACAAGATGGACTACAGCGCGATGATTGACTACCACAAAGAGGTAAACGCCGACTTGACGATTGCCGCGCTTCCAGTCGATCCAGAGTCAGCCAAGTCGTTTGGAGTCATGGAAGTCGACGAGCAAAACCGCTTGATCGGTTTCGAAGAAAAGCCCGCTCAACCGCGATCGATTCCTGGCGATCCTGACAACTGCCTGGCCAGCATGGGGATCTATGTTTTTACGGCGAGATTTCTGTTCGAACAACTCTTGAACGACGCCAACACTCCCGATAGCTCACATGACTTTGGGAAAAACATTATCCCCTCGATCATCGACAAACACAACGTCTACGCGTTTCCATTTAGAGACGAAAATAGAAAGACGACCGCTTACTGGCGTGATGTTGGAACCCTCGACGCGTATTATGAAGCCAACATGGATCTGGCCAAGGTCGATCCAATGCTCAACATGTACGATCAGAACTGGCCCATCCGAACCCACCAGGGTGGGTTCCCACCTCCCAAGTTTGTCTTTGGTAGCGCTACTGAAAAAGACCGAGTCGGCATGGCGACCGACAGTATTGTTTGTGCCGGGTCGATCATCTCAGGCGGGCGAGTCGAGCACTGCGTGTTAGGCCCTCAAGTCCGGGTAAACAGCTACGCTCAAGTGACCGATTCGATTCTTTTCGATCGGGTCGAAGTCGGTCGACACGCCGTCGTCAAGCGAGCGATTATTGACAAAAACGTGAAGATTCCTGAAGGTGCAGTCATTGGTGTCGACCATCAACTGGACCGTGCTCGTGGATTCACTGTTACGGAATCCGGGATTGTGGTGATTGGCAAGTCCGACATTGTGGAGCTGGGCCACATGCAAAAAAAAACTCACCTATCCTTTAGTAAAAAGAATACAACAAACAAAAGCCACCAAGGAAGTTGATCCTCGATGGCTTTGTTTTGTTACCAACCGCATTCGTTTTGTGCCCGCCCCTCGTTGTTACTCAACCAAAGTGACAGACAGTGACTGGGCGATCTCTCTGAACGCCTCCGTAAGATCACCTGCATCGTCGGCATGCAAGTGGAGACCTCCACCTAACTCCGCACATTGTCGCATGATTTCTTGATTGGCACCGCTACTGAACGTGATCGTGTGAATCGTATGCCCACGGTCAGCGGCGATTTGAGCTGAAGGAATCGGCGTTCCTCCCACATTGAAGTTTCCGTCGGTCATCAAAATAATGGTTTTGGCGGCGTGGGGTCGGGTCAGGGCATCTTGAACCAGTGAGTCACTTCCCTGACGCAAAGCCTGAAATATGTTGGTAAATCCATCGGCCGGAAGTTGACCGACCTGATTTTCGATTGTTGCAAAATCGTTGGTCAAAGGGAGATCTCGAGTCGATTCAGTTGAGTAAGTTGTTAGAGAAATATTTGAACTCGGAGAGGAAGCTTCGATTTCTGCCAGGAATACTCCGACCGCGCTTTTCAACGCATCAATTCTCGTGAGTCCATTCTCTTGAATTTGCATCGATCCCGATCTGTCCAGAATCAGAGCGATGTCACGAACCGATGACGAGGCCGTGGCAAACTGAACAGGCTGAAAACTCGTTTGACCCAACAGCGGACCAAACAATAGCGGAACCGCTCCTTGCAACGAGGCATTGGTACGGTCACCAATGACTCGGACCGAGGTCAAAGGAGCCTGACCTGCGTTAAAGACCAGCTTTCCATCGTTTCCAGATTCTACTGAACCGAGCACAATTTGGTCTGCACTCAATTCCAGTCCGGAGCCCGAAACGCGGTTTAAGGCGGCTACCTGAACGGCTGCCGCTATAGCCTGACCTTCGTCCTGAGTCCGGGCAAGCGTTTCAGCTCCTGCCCGCGCGGCGGCATCAGTAGCGGTACGCAGCTCCGCTCTGACCATGTGCATATAGGCAATGTCGATACTAAACACGACTCCAATGATTATCACGATCATGGCCAAAGCGATCATGGGAAGCATCGCACCGGAGCGGCATTGAGTTTTTCTAGATAGTCTTTTTGATAGTTGATGAGTGTTCATTGGGGTCCAGTCAAAAAAAGTGAGATAACTGAACGCCCAATATGCAATTTGTTTGCCAACCAGTTTCAGAATGTGACAACGGGCCAATCAACGAATTTGAACCGATAAAAACCGAGACAAAAAATGACCGACAGAAATCCCTCCTGATTCTTAACCTGGTTGCAATGATGAAAAAAAACAACACTTGATGTATAGCTGAATCATCAGTGACAATTTCTCGTTGTGCTAGACCATAAAAAAAGCCACCCAAGGGTGGCTTTATCGTTCTTCAAGTTGAGTCTTCCGCAAAGGGAAGATCGGTTTCAATTACTGATTCTCGCGACTAAGAACGCAGGTCCTGACAAATCTTATTCCGTCGAGGAAGTCGGGTACAAAAAGGGAATTCTCGGCATAAGAAACGTCTATCGTCACTTCGACTGTCTCTGATGCTACATCCAAATTTTGTGGCTGAACCGTCAACGTGTATGTGTCGATACCGGCAGTCCTTAAAACTTCCTGTGCAGCTGCTTCGGCATCAGCCGCAGTCGCGCCCGGAATGATGGCGATCCTGGCACCTTCATATGCCGCGGCTTCAGTCGTGTTGAGCATCATATTGCCTGTTCCCAATTCATACGTAGCAAACAGAAACAAAAGCAGAATTGGTAGGGTCAACGAAAACTCGACAGCGGTCGCTCCGGCACGATGTGCTCGAGTTTGTTTCCCAGATCGTTGTTTGAAAATCTTCATGGTATCTATCGTGATGATTAATTGTGTTTGGATGGATTGGTGGGAAGAGTCTGTTACTCAACCAGAGTAACCGATAGGGCTCTGGCAATCTCTCGGAACGCTTCTGCAAGATCGGCTGCGTCATCGGCGTGCAAGTGGATGCCACTACCGATATCGGCGACCTGTCTCATGGTGCGCTGATCAGCTCCACTGGTAAATGTGACGGTGTGGATCTCGTGACCTCGGCCGGCAGCAACATTAGCAGACGGAATTGGAGTTCCACCTACGTTGAAATTTCCGTCGGTCATCAGCACGATCGTTTTGTCGGCATAAATTCGAGTCAGAGGGTCCTGAAGCAGTGAGTCACTACCAGCCCTTAGACCTTCAAAAATATTTGTTCTACCCCGAGCCTCAAATGCCGCCACATCTGTTTTTATCGAATCTAAATCCATCGTCAGAGGCGTGACGCGTGTAGCTTCGTTGGAATAGGTCGTTAGCGAAAGCGTTGTGTTTGGACTTGACGCTTGAATTTCATCAATGAACACAGCGACCGCGTTTTGGAGTCCATCGAGTCGAGTAGGTAACGAGCTCGGTTGTTTGCCTGTATCAACCCCTCGCTCGTCTTTCCTCATGGAGCCGGAAATATCGAGAACCAAAGCTATGTCTCTTACCGATGAAGAAGCCGTCGCAACCTGATTTGGTTGAAAATCAGTTTGACCAAGAAACTGTCCGAAAAACAATGAGACCGAACCTTGTGGTGATCCCACACCACGATCCCCGATGACGCGCACCGAAGTTAATGGTTCTCCAGCAGGATCGAATTCAAGCCTTCCGCCGACTGCATCAGAACTGACCGCCCCGAGCTCAATTTGGTCACGTCCAAGTTCAAGTCCTTGTCCGGCGACCGTGTTGAGTTCAGCCACTTGAAGAGCAGCCTGAATCGCCTCTTGAGGGTCCTGCGTACGAGCCAATGTTTCTGCTCCGGCTCTGGCCGCAGCGTCGGTGGCTGTTCGCAATTCGGCTCGAACCATGTGCATGTAGGCAATATCAATACTGAAGACCACTCCGATGATCAAGATAACAAGCGTTATTGCAATCATCGGAAGCATCGCTCCCTGACGGCTGCTGGAGTTTTGGTTTGATTTTAAAGTTTTCATAGTTGAACTCAGTTGTCTGTCTATGGACGGAAAGTTTGCTCGCGGAGTGAGTAAGTTCTGGACTGGAATCTATCTATTCCTTAATCATCGTTGCTTGAACGGCGATCTCACGATTTTGAAAAGGTCCGAATGGAAATACACTATTAGCATCACCGGGAGCCGTAACTGTTACTGTGACTGGAGTGCCAGGTTCCAAATCATCCACATTGGCTGGATCAAAAGTAATCGACTCACCGGTCACGCCTCTAAACGAGAGGACTTGCTCGCCAAGGACTAAACCTTGAGCTTGGCTCCCATCGGTTCGCACAGCTTCTTTGACAGTTTCGTAGGCTGATTGCACCATTGCTTGCCGTAGAAAAATCAGGCTTGCGCCTTCCATCGCTCCCATCGAGAGCAGAAAGATTACCGGCAGGCAAACAGCTAGTTCAACCGTTGCTGCGCCGCGACGACGTACACCGCTGGTACGCACAGAATTAGATTTTTGTGATAACTTAAACATGGCAATGAGTGATTTCAGTTGACGACTTACTAACAAGGCTAAGACAATAAGCGATGATCTGGAGGACTAAACTTCCGAAGTTAAACCGGCTTGTGCTTTGAGGGCAGCGTTCTCTTCTTGCAGTCGTTCTACCTTTTCAGCGACAACGTTGTACTCTTCAGCCAATTCTGACCAAAAGTCATTGTTGCGGAACTTGCATCGTTCTGTATTGCCTTCTCCAAGTTGTCGCAAGTGACGACGGACTCGTGCGATCGGGCCGACAAAACGGTTGCTAAAGCGAATCGTATCGAGCATGAACGCTGGAAACAGGGCCAGCATCACGATCCCCATGAAAGTAAACTCAGCTACTTCATTCTGCATTCGCTGAACGATTGAGAGCGATGGGTCGCCCAACAATGCTTGGAGAAGAACGATAGAAGCGGCGGCTACCACGAAGAACGCGATCCAATGGAAGCAAATTCTTCGAAGCAATGCACCTTGGACGTGGCCGTCGATATAGTTCTGCTTACGCTGTTTTCTTTGGTTTGACATTGAGAGCCTCTGCTGTTTCTGTTTCTCTTTTTCAAGAATCGATTGTTTATTGGTGAGAGACCGAATGGCGGTCATCCCTGAAAACTAGGTTACTGTTAACAACAGCAAGGCAAATTTCCCAAGATAAAGGTTTTTACTCGAACCTGGCGGGTTCGTTTTTACCGCTACAGCCTGCAAAATCGCAGTAACGCGAAGCGCGCAGCGTGGGTGAAACTTCAACGCACGAGCGCTCCTTCGACGTTTTAGCAACCGGTTTTTGCGAGCATGATGATTATTCGATAAACGCCGAGTAAAACGGGTTCGAGCTAACGACTTCAGTCTCCACGGCGATCGTTCCGATTTAGTCGAAATGCCGAAGCTTCGGGGCCGAGGTTGCGGGAAGGAAGTAAACGATCAGGTTACAACTTTCAAACAATATTGCGAGCGATTTTCAATACAGAACAGGCAGGCGCGAAGTATGAGTCTCAAATTTGGTATCTACCTCGTAGAACAGCGAATCATCAGCCCA
>CAYSQZ010000149.1:0-7634 GCA_964433035.1 uncultured Pirellulaceae bacterium
AGGGAGAAGCGGCAACTGGATTCGCCCTCGCTCACGCGTCGGGTTTCCCATTGCGGTTTCCTTTAGCTGCTGCCTCGGGTTCTTTACACACGGGGGTATCGAGTAGCGACTTAGTTTTTGAGCTGCTTCTTTAAAAGTCGGGAAAGTCAAAACAACCTGTCTCAAGGGTGTACTATACTGATTCTTTCGCCGACAAACGCAGACTCGAATAATGAATACCTCAATCCCAGGACAACTTTACAAGGCATTCTTGTTTTGCGTTTTTGGTTTTTGTGTCGCTTCAACTGCGTTTGGTCAGTTTCCTGAATCGCCACAACTGTTATTCAAAGCTTCCTGCATCGACTGCCATGATGGCTCTGCCGACAACGCGCTGAATTTGAACAAACTCAAATCCGATCTGACTGATCCTCAGCAGTTTCGGCAATGGCAACGAATTTATGACCGTGTTAAGTCAGGTGAGATGCCGCCTGAAACCGAAGCACGTCCTGACTCCCGGCAGCTTGCGGTTGCGTTAGGCTCGATACGAAAATCCTTGATCGCAGAGAACAAGCGAGCCCAGGCGGCCGATGGGCGCGTTGTGCTGCGACGTTTGACCCGAACCGAGTACGAGCACACGCTTACGGATTTGCTGTATATCAAATCTGATATCGGGGGAATCATTCCTGCAGAGAATTCGTCAAACAGCTTCGATACCGTGTTCAGTACACAAGGCTTTTCGCCGATCCACGTTGAAGGCTATCTCAAAGCCGCCGATGTTGCGCTTGATAGGGCGATTCGTCTTTTCCCCGAGCCCAAGTCCAAAGTTCGACGCTTTGAATTTCTTGATAACAAGAATGTGAAAAGACACTTCGCTGATGAAAATACCAAGCCCGAACCACGGCCGATCGCTGGGAAACTCGATGACGCCATCGTTATGTTCACCGATGCTTCTTATGTCTACAAACTTGATTATCATGTCGAGACTAGCGGTTGGTACAAGATTCGGGCTCAGGTTTACCGGCATCAGTCTAGCGACCCGGTGATCCTGACGCTCAACGCTGGCGACTACAATCGTGGATTCACAAAAGTGCTTGGTTGGTACGATCTGGATTCCGACAAGCCAATCACCGCAGAAGTCGAAGCTTTTCTGGAAAAAGGGCAATACCTGTTCCCGGGTGTCGAGGGCCTCAAAGTCCAGCCTGACGGCAAAACGATCTGGAACGTCGGCCCCGAGAAATACAAAGGTGCTGGGATCGCCGTCCGCTGGATCGAACTGGAGGGCCCGACGGATGAGCAATGGCCACCTTATTCGACGACAAATCTGCTTAAAGACGTAAAACTCAAAAAACTTAAACGAAAAAAATGGGATCAACGGCGTAGCGATTTTGTCAAATTCGAGCCAGTCGTGGGAGAGTCGCCGCGCAAGCAACTGGAGCGAATTATCGGCTGGTTCACCCCGCGAGCTTTCCGTCGTCCGCTGCTCAGCGGTGAAGGTACGCCCTTTGTCGAGCTTGGTCTTGCGGCGCTCAAGGAAGGCCGAAGCTTTGAAGACGCGATCCGAATTTCCTTGCGAGCGGCACTGGCTTCGCCAAACTTCCTTTTCATGACATCCGAGCCAGGACCGCTGGACGATTTTTCGCTTGCTTCACGTTTATCATATTTTCTTTGGAAGAGCATACCCGATCATGAATTGTTTTTGATGGCCAAGCGAAATCGGCTGACGCGAGCGGACGTGCTTGATGAACAAATCGAGCGGATGCTCAACGACGAAAAGAGCCAACGTTTCATTTCTGATTTTTGTAAGCAGTGGCTTCAGCTAAGCGAGATCGATGCGACGGTTCCTGATCAACGACTTTATCCCGAGTTCGACGAACTGCTGAAGCATTCGATGCTCGATGAGACTGAGCACTTTATCGCTTACTTGATCGAAAAGGATCTCAGTGTCTCCAACCTGATCGATTCCGAATTTGCGTTCGTTAACCGGCGGCTGGCGGAACACTACGGTATCAGTGGGGTCAAAGGACAAACGACTCGCAAAGTTCGGTTGCCGCGCTCAAGTCCAAGAGGTGGACTGCTGACCCATGCCAGTATCTTGAAAGTTACAGCCAACGGTACCAACACTTCGCCTGTTCTGCGTGGTAACTGGGTGCTGACTCATCTTCTGGGAACACCACCGAGTCCACCTCCACCGACGATCGGAGCGATTGAGCCTGATACGCGAGGCACAACAACAATCAGAGAAATGTTGGAGCAGCATCGCAACGACGCTTCATGCAACAGTTGCCATCGTTTGATCGATCCTCCAGGTTTTGCGCTGGAGTGTTTTGATGTTATCGGTGGCTATCGAAAGAATTTTCGAAATAAAGAGCACGGCGACCCAGTGAAAAAGAAACTCTTTGGCCGAAACGTCTGGGAGTACAAAATCGGGCTTCCCGTCGACGCCAGTGGTGAATTGGAAGACGGTCGCAAGTTCGATGGGATCGTGGAGTACAAAAAACTGCTTAAGTCAAAGAAGGAACAGATTGCCCGCCATCTTATTTCTCAGCTGGTCGTTTATTCAACTGGCGCCGAGATTCAGTTTGCTGACCGCGAGGAAGTTGACAAAATTTTCGAGCGATGTCGAGCTTCTGATTTTGGTTTGCGAACTATTATTTTTGAGATTATTAAATCCAAATTGTTTTTGAATAAGTGAGTGTCATAGTCGCCTCGCTTCGCGATGAAACGCGACGCGAGCTACTGTTCGCCGAAAGGCTGTCATTTTATTGGTAACCCGAAGCTTAATAGGAAATTTCACAGATCGCCGCAAGTTGTTACAGCGCTTATGGTAACCCGAAACGTCAGTGAGGGACGATCCCTCGCTCACGCTTCGGGTTGCGACATAGCATGAATTTTCCTATCAGGCGAGGAACAAAGGAGATCATCAAGGCTTCTCGCTGACGCTTCGGGTTACCAATGTTGTTCCAAGCTGTTGAAAAATCACAGCCTCGGAGCCAAAGGCGACTATGTTATACAAACAGCTTGCTCAATTTGAGCAGCCAACTCGGAACCCTAACCATGATCCAACGCCGAACCTTTCTCAGAGCCACCGGAGTCGCGATAGCGCTTCCGCTTCTCGAATCAATGTCCCCCTTGGCATTTGCGCGTGAAAAGCTCGATGCTCCCAAACGCATGGTCATGATTTGTACGACGCTCGGTCTGCATGGCCCTTCCTTGTTTCCCAAGAAGACCGGTGCAGACTATGAGTCGACTCCCTACCTTGATTTGCTTCAGGACCATCGAAATAACTTCACTTTGTTCTCGGGATTGTCGCACGCCGATCAAGCCGGTGCTGACGGGCATTCGTCGCAGTTGACCTGGTTAACGGCTGCCCGCAATCCTGGACTGGGAGGATTCAGAAACACCATTTCGGTTGACCAGTTGGTTCGGGAACGACTTGGCCACGCTACTCGATTTCCGTCAATCTCACTGAGCACTTCAGGGGCCAACAGCCAATCGTTCACTCGCAGCGGTGTAATGGTTCCGGCAGAGCACCGTCCCTCGGCACTGTTTCAAAGCATGTTCATGCAAGGCAAGCCTCACGAGATCGAGCGACAAAAACGCTTGCTCTCAGATGGCCGGAGTATTCTGGATTCGCTGGGCGTGCAAACGCGGTCGCTTCAAAAGCGAGTCAGTGCGGCGGATCGTCATCGCTTGGACGAATATTTTGAGTCGTTACGACAAACTGAACAGCAATTTAATCAAGCTGATGCGTGGCTGGATAAACCAAAGCCGAAGGTCAGCGCCTCCCAGCCTAAGGACATCGAGGAGGATAACGATCTCATCGGCCGAGCCAATCTTTTGATGGAGTTGATTCCGCTGATCGTGCAAACGGACTCATCGCGAATGATCACAGTGCTGATCCAGGGGCGAAGTGATGTGCCTAAGGTGGACGGTGTCACGGTTGATCACCACAATCTCTCGCATCATGGTCAGGATGAAGAGAAGATCGAACAGTTGGTCAAGATTGAGACCGAGTTGATGAAATCGTTCGGCAGTTTGATCGGCAGTCTAAAATCGAAACAGGAGGGCCAGAGAACGTTGCTGGACAACACGTCGGTGCTATTTGGAAGCAATCTAGGCAACGCGAATGCTCACGATTGGCGAAACCTGCCCATTATTTTGGCTGGTGGTGGACATAAGCACGGTCGATACGTCGCTTTCGACAAAGACGGCAACAAGCCGCTTTGTAATCTCTTTGTCACGATGCTTCAGCAATCCGGCCTCGATATCGATCGGTTCGGTAGTAGCGAGGGGACGTTGACTTGGTAATGCCGCGAAAGCATCAGCAATGGTAACTAACCCAAGCGTGTGGTGGTAACCCGAAGAGCTTCAACTATTTCAGCAGCTTGGAACAACACATGCAAAGGGAAACCCGAAGCGTCAGCGAGGGCATCGCCCCGCGCGTCATGTCGTAGTGACTTTAGGGACAAAGCCTAGCTCCCCTCTCCCCGAAAATTCGGACGAAAAAACTATTTACTAGGATCAAATTCACTCCGAATTTTTGGGAGAGGGGCTGGGGGTGAGGGGCTTTTGATGTTCAATTTTTTAGTGGGAGAAGACGGATTGATCGCGTCAGCATTTTGATTGAAACGCATGATACACGAGTGGAGTAAAGCGGACGCTACGTCTACTGCTCCTTGCCAACCAGGAAGCCGAACAGGCGGTTGCCTCGCTAACGCGCTTACGCGTCGGGTTTCCAATCGGGAATGCTGATGGCGCAGACGCGTTGGTCTCAAAACCCCAACGTCAGTTGCTGACAACTTAACGTTGGTTCCAGTCAACTAGTTCCTGATAAGTTATTCCTGATCCACCAAACAGATCCAGTGAGCTACCGACCGTTACATCAATATTTCCGTTGCCCGCCGATTCGACCAACAAAACATCGTCCATCGAAGCCACGCCCCCCGCATAGGTCATCGGAATCTTGGCCCACTTGCCCATCAGTTCAACCAGCTCGGCATCGATTCCCAGGCACTTTCCTTCAACGTCTGCGGCGTGAATGAGAAACTCGTCACACCGATTGGCCAGCGAATCAAGCGTTGCCGGGTCTACATTAAGATTGGTCAACGTTTGCCAGCGGTTCATCGCAACGGTCCAGCCTGCGGCGGTTCGTTTGCAGCTGAGATCAACGACGATTTTCGCTTTCCCGATTTGTTTCGCCAGCGCATCAAGTTTTTCAGATTCAAATTGGCCATTTTTGTCAAACAGCCAGGAAGTCAAAATCACATGAGACGCTCCTGCTTCGAGCCATTGCTGGGCGTTCTCCAAGTTGATTCCCCCGCCAATCTGCATACCTCCAGGGAACTCGGCCAACGCAGATTTTGCGGCGGCTTCATTTCCGGGCCCAAGCTTAATTACATGTCCGCCGGTCATTTGATCGGCGCAGTACTTCTCTGCGAACCAGGCAGCGGGATGCTCGGCGATGTGATTTTCAGTCGGCGCTCCATTGTCGGTTAACGTGCTACCAACAATTTGCTTGACTTGACCTTCGTGCAGGTCGATACAGGGGCGGAATTTTGTCATGCCCTACTCTACCAATTTCGAGATTTTGGGCCAACCAGTGGGAACCCAACGCGTCAGCGAGGCAACCGCCTTTCCGCTGCTTCGCTTACATGTCAGGATGTTTTCTGGCGCTTACTTTTGTTCCAACGACTCAATCTGTGAGCCGCGAGGCGCTAGCCGCCGACTGGTTGAGTCACATTTCCCCGATGCTTCTGTTAAGGTTTTGTGGGATCCTTGACGAAGTTGAGTGGTCCCGTAGGGACCGAATGTCGGTAGTAACGAATTTCATACTCTGCACCCCGCGGTCAGCACCTGTGGCTCAGGTTTGTAAACCAATTGCTGTCGGACTAGCGGTCTGTCAGATCTGAATTGACGGGTGCTATGTTTACGCTCGCTTAAGCATGCCCACGCAAGCGTGAAGCATGGCACCCGTTTGCTATTCATTTCAGGATTGAAGGACCACTAGCGTCTTGCCGCTGATTAGGGATGAGCATTATAGTCCTGAAGACAGTCTTACTGGTTCCGGTTAAAATCACCAAATCTGAAGTAGCGGAAAGTGCTCTCGGTTATGCGAGAAAGTGTCACTATCCAACCAACTTAAAATGAGGTGAAAAATGCTTTTTGTATCAAGGTTTTTGATTCCACTTTGCTTTGCCGTTTTCTCGGTTTTGCACCCATGCAGGCATGCGGACAAGAGATGATTAACCACAAAGACAGGATCGTTTTCCTGGGCGACTCAATTACTAAAGCCGGTGCCATGGCCGGCGGATACGTTTCGCTTTTTGCGGCCGAAGTTGTAAATCAGCTTCCCGATAAACGAATTGAAGTTTTTGGAGCCGGGATTGCTGGGAACAAGGTGCCGGACTTGCAAAAGCGGCTTCAGAAGCACGTGTTGGACAAAAAGCCCACACTCGTTTTTATCTACATCGGTATCAACGACGTTTGGCATTCGCTCAAAGACAAAGGTACGTCGAAGGAGGATTTTGAATCTGGACTTCGGGATATCATTAGAAAAATTCAGGACGTTGGCTCCAAAGTCATCCTTTGCACGCCCAGCACAATCGGAGAGAAAACCGACGGTACCAACGAGTTGGATACAATGTTAGACGAATACTCGGCGATCAGTCGAACCGTTGCCAGTGAGACGGGGTCGCAGCTGGTGGACTTGCGAACCGCGTTCATTGAACATCTTGAGCAAGCCAACCCTAAGAACCAGGCCAAGGGAATTTTGACACGAGATGGCGTCCACTTAAACTCGGCAGGCAACCGGTTTGTGGCTCAGCAAATGTTAGGAGCGATCGGAATGCGTGCGGCAGCCAATAAAACAAATGTACGGCACATCGTGTTGTTCAAGTTTAAAGACGACGTCGAACAGGAATCCGTTGATCAAATCGTTGCAGCCTTTGGAGATCTGAAGAATCAAATCAGCGAAATTTCAGATTACGAAGCCGGAACCAACGTCAGCCCCGAGAAACTTGAACAGGGCTTCACTCATTGCTTTGTTGTGACGTTTGACACCATCGCCGATCGCGATGCTTATCTTCCGCATCCGGCTCACAAGAAATTTGTCGAGTTGATCGAAGGAAAAATCGAGAAGGTGTTGGTCTTTGACTTCCTCAACAAATAAGGATGTTTAGTTTTGGGTGGACAAGGTTACGAGTCCTTTTCCGCAAGCAATGCAGCAGGACGCGTTACCACGCCACTTCAAAAAGGGTTTGGGGCCCAGCCACTACCGGAGTAGGAACGGTTTCCACAGTTTAGTTGACGAACAAGTCAACGTTTGAAGTGCCGCCCACGCCGGGAGGAGTAGGTGCGCCCCCGGTAATTGTGATGTTTTGAAACGCGCCCAAATCGCTTGTGCCCGTAAAGACATGCTGGAAGGTTCCGTCGGCGTTCATTGTAGTTGTGAGCGTATAGTCGCCCGGAGATAACCCAGGAATTGTCGCATACGGCACTGATGCTAAAACGGCAGTAAAGCCCGTAGCAGTGTTGGTCGTATTTCGAATTTGAAGATTAAACGGCGCTCCACCATTTCCATCCTGAAAGTTGTCTGAAACCAGATCACCTCCTGCTGGGGTTCCAAAATCGTCTCCACCACCGCCAGTACCGCCAGT
>CAYSQZ010000149.1:7734-11659 GCA_964433035.1 uncultured Pirellulaceae bacterium
CCTCCAGTGCCTCCAGTGCCTCCAGTACCTCCAGTACCTCCAGTACCGGACTCGTCCGATGGAAGCTCAAAAACAATGCAATTGTCTATTGCGCCGAAACTGTCCTCAGCGTTGTCACAGAAATCGGTCGCGTCAATGAAGTCGCTGCCTTGTGTCCGAGCTGAATGGCCAGCAATGCCTAAAAACTCGTACTGCTGAGTTATGTCTTGAACGGCCCCGCCCACGTCGGAGAGCTCACTGATAACCGCATCTCGCATCGCCGTAATACCGACGATCAATCCAAGCAAAGCGACGGTAGCAAGTAGCGTCAGTTCTGAAGACACGATAAAGCCACGTTCATTGCGAGCCAAGCTTTTTGCGCATAGCAATACAGGGCGGGAGAATGCTGGGAGTTTCATCGCAGTCAATGGTTGGAGAGAAGTATGTGGAAAGAAGAGTAAGAAGAATATCTGGAGGGGGATCAAGGTGTGATCTAGCAGATTATGCAGTTTGCTAACCGTGCCGATGAAGAAATCCACTTTTAATTTCGCTGCCCCGGCACGAGGCAAACTCCCGAAAGCATACAACCGGCGCAACCAGTCTTCAGGCAAAATTGCTCTTGTAGAAGTTTCAAAGCCTGGGGTTCAAGTAGTGGACGGGGTTACAAGTCCTTGGTCCGCAGCGATGCCGCAGGACTCGTAACTTCGTCTACTATGAAAACGCAGAAGACATCGTTTTGGGACAAACTCGGGATGTTTTGAAGCGCCCGACCAGGCGTACTTGTCTAACCTCAGCACGGCGCCGCTTTGGGATCCAGCTTCTCCACACGTACAGCGCAGACTTTGTACTCACCGGTACCAGTAACACTGTCGCCTGCATCGTTGGTCAACAGATTGGCGCGTGATTCGGCGAAGTGCATTGGCATCCAAATGCACCCGGGACGAACTCGGGGAGAGATCCAGGCTTCAGCACAGACTTCGCCGCGTCGCGAAAGAACTTTTATCTTCTCCCCATGCTCAATCTTCAGCTTTCGCGCATCGCTACGGTGGAGCTCAATAAAATTTGAACGCTGCTTGGCAACCGGACCAGGATCTCGCCGAGTTTGCGTCGCGCTGTTGTAGTGGTAAAGCGTTCGGCCCGTTGAGAGAACAAGCGGATACTCATCGTCGGCCAGCTCTGCGCTTGGGCGGTAATCGACGGCTTGAAACGGAGCCTTGCCGATCATCGGCCCGTCCAGGTGCAGCGTTGGCGTTCCCGGGTGATTGGGGTCGGGACACGGCCACTGAATTCCGGCAATATTGTCCTCCAACCGTTGGTAAGAAATCCCCGCAATCTTGGGTGTCAACGAAGCATACTCCGCGAAGATTTCGCTGGTGTCTTTGTAGTGCGGCATGTCGTAGCCAGCGGCGCGAGCTACATCGCAGAGAATCTCCCAGTCGGCGCGGGCGCTGCCCGGTGGCTCGATGACTTTGCGAACCCGTTGAATCCGCCGATCGCTGTTGGTGAACACCCCGTCCTTCTCAGCGAAACATGCACCCGGCAATACGACGTCGGCGAATCGCGTCGTTTCGTTGTGAAAGATTTCCTGGCAGACAACAAACTCGCATTGGTTGAGCCCTTGCTCAACTTTGGATACGTTGGGCTCGGAAATGACGATATCTTCGCCCATCACGTAGACGGCTTTCATCTTCCCCGCTGCCATCTCTTTCATCATGACGTTGAGGTTTAAGCCATCGTCAGGCGAAAGCGAAACACCCCACGCGGATTCGAATTTTTCGCGAACCGCATCATCGGTAACTTTTTGATAGCCGGGATAGTAAATCGGTGTTGCCCCAGCGTCGTTGGCACCTTGGACATTATTCTGGCCACGCAACGGATTCATTCCGGCTGATCGCACACCCAGATGCCCGGTCATCAATACCAGATTGGCAAGGCAGTAGACGTTATCCGTTCCATGCGTGTGCTCGGTAATGCCAAGGGTGTAATAAATTCCGGCGTGCTTGGTTGTCGCATACAGACGAGCCGCCGCCCTAATATCATCGGCTGCCACTCCAGTGATATCTTCGGCCGCTTTGGGCGAGTAACTGGCGACCTTGGCCGCGACGGCTTCGAAGCCTTCGGTATTGGCATCGATAAACTCCTGGTCGTGCAAGCCTTCAGCGACAATCACGTGGGCCATCGCCGAGAGAAGCCAAACGTCAGTGCCCGGTTTAAGCTGCAAGTGATAGTCGGCCATTTCGGCCAGCCAGATTTTGCGAGGGTCGGCAACGATCAGCTTGGCGCCGTTTTGCCTGGCCCGTTTCATTTCCATCGCGATGATCGGATGGGCTTCGGTCGTGTTGGAACCGATGACGAACATCAATTCGGAATCGCGAATTTCATCAATCGCGTTGGTCATCGCACCTGCACCAAACATTGTCACCAGACCGGCGACAGTGGGAGCGTGTCAGGTGGCGGCACACTGATGAATATTGTTGGTTCCAAAAACAGCCCGAGAGAGTTTTTGCATGAGATAGTTTTCTTCGCCGGTGCAACGCGAGGAAGAAATAAAGCCCAGTGAATCGGCACCATGCTTGTTTTTGACTTTAGTCAAACCCTCGGCAACCGCTGTGATGGCTTCCTCCCAGGTTGCGGGATGGAGTTCGCCATCTTTGCCACGGATGAGCGGTTCAGTGATTCGATCTTCATGATGAACAAAATCGTATGCGAACCGGCCTTTGACACAGAGGTTTCCGTCATTAAGTGTTTCACCTGGCGGTGGACTGGAAATTTTTACGACGCGACCGTTGTGAGTGTGCAAATCAAGCTGACATCCAACACCGCAAAAGTTACAGGTTGAACGCGTGGTTGAAGTTTCCAGCGACACGAGATTCTTGGGCGCTTTTTTCTCGACCAGAGCGCCCGTGGGGCAAGTGTCGATGCAGCCTCCGCAAAGCTCACAGGACGTGTCGATCAAGCCGCGCTCGCCCGCGGTCGAAATCGTGGTTGCGCTTCCTCGGAACGCCAGCGTTATCGCGTTGACGGCTTCGACTTCATCGCAGTAGCGTGTGCAACGAGCGCAGAGAATGCACAAGTCGGGTTTAAACTCGATGTAAGGATTCTCATCTTCCGGGCGACCGACCCGCGGTGCGTTGACTGGTTCAAGGTTGATCGGCTCAATCGTTTTACAAAGCTCACGAAGCTGATTCGAGTTGGCCGTTTCAATTGGCAGGCCTTCATCGTCCAGTTCGTGGTCTGCCATGTACATGCTATAGAGAATGGTGCGGTGTTTTTGAATTCGCTCCGATTCAGTCGTGACCTTCATGTCCGGATGGACTTTCCATGCGCAACCCGGTTGCAACCGACGCTGCCCTTCGACTTCGACCAGACAAACACGGCACGCGCCGACGGGTTCGAGTCGTGTGTCGTGACAAAGCGTCGGAATGTCGATGCCCTCACGACGAGCAACATCAACCACCGTCTCGCCGGTCATCGCCTGACAGGATTTACCATTGAGCTCGATGGTGAAGGTATCGATATTCTTTGTGTTCGGGTAATTCATGGTCTGTTTTCCGCTGGTGAGTTTGCCGTGATCGTGGCTCCTAATTCGCCGGCTTTCTTTTGGCGTTTTGAAGACGAATTTATGGAAACCCTTGCTTCTGAGAACGGCGGAACCTTCCGCTATATCGATGTAGGTGAGTGGGAACAAAGGTAAGTCGGATTAGAGGGCTGCTGGAAGCCTCGCAGCAAAGGACATTGTTTGTTTTCATACAAGCGTTGTCGGTAGTTAGCTTGAAAATTTATTCGACTTGTATCAAACTGTTGCTAGTTCGATAATGCCGTTCCTTTACTTTGCCTACTATTCTCATTCCTGCCAATACGATCATGTTACGCAACTTTTACGCCTCTGCGGTCTTACTGCTTTTATTTGTTGGTTTTATATCGCCTGTAAATGCTCAGACGGTGA
>CAYSQZ010000150.1:0-6902 GCA_964433035.1 uncultured Pirellulaceae bacterium
GAGCTTTTAGAAGCAGAGAGAAACTGAATGTACGACGAGTTGAAAGAAGAAGAAATTGTCCGCAAAGTCGGGGGCCGTTTCAAATTGTCAACGCTGATCCAAAAGCGCATGGTTCAATTGAACAAGGGTGCGCGTCCTCTGGTCGAAACCAACATCGAAGACAAAATGGCGATTGTGCTTCAGGAAATCCTGCAGGACAAAATCTACCTCGACACAACATCCAATGTCGCGGTTGCGGGATCTCCGGATTTCGACGATACGCCAGAGTTGAACCTCGATGATCTGTAAACCAATGGCGACTGCCGTCGGTATCTTTACATCTGACAAGTAAGTCTCAACGTGGCAGACAAAGAAATCATCATGGCGGTGACCGGAGGCGTGGCCGCTTTTAAAGCAGCCGCGTTGACGAGCCAGTTGGTGCAGGATGGTTTCGCCGTCCGCGCGGTCATGACCCGTTCGGCAACCAGATTTGTTGGCCCTGCGACGTTTGCGGCGCTCACGGGGCGCAGTGTCGTGACCGAGTTATTCGACCCGCAATTTCCGCTGGGAGCCCATATCGAATTGGCCCGCGCGGCAGACCTGCTATGCGTTGCTCCTGCAACGGCAAACTTCATTGCTGCAGCAGCCAACGGAACCGCTGGCGACTTGATTAGCACTTTATATCTGTGCTTCACTGGCAAAGTGATTGTTGCTCCTGCGATGAACTGCGAAATGTGGGACAAACCCGCAGTCGCCAGAAACGTGGAACAGATTCGAGCTGACGGAGTTCAGATTGTCGATCCTCAAGAAGGCTGGCTCAGTTGCCGAGCCAAGGGCATGGGCCGGATGGCTTCTCCGGAGGAAATCGTTCAAGCGATCAACGCGGCGATAAATTAAGCAGGACAACTGAATCCAAGCTATTGCCGGAGTTTGACATGGCGCACATTCTGATCACCTCGGGCCCGACCCGGCAATATCTCGATCCGGTCCGCTACCTGAGCAATGCATCCAGTGGGAAAATGGGCCGCAGCCTTGCCCAGGCGGCACTCGATCTGGGACACGATGTAACCATCGTCACCGGGCCGGTATCGCTCAAGTACCCTGAAGCAGCCAACATCATTGAAGTCGTTTCAACCCGGGAAATGTTTCAAGCCGCAATCAAAGCGTTTCCGAAATGCGATGGCGTGATCGCAGCTGCAGCACCCTGCGATTTCAAACCCAAACATTTCTCTCAGCAGAAAATCAAAAAGACGCCGCAAAGGTTTGAGCTGGAACTCGTTCCAACGGTGGACATTCTGGCCGAACTGGGAGCCAGCAAAAAAGCCGATCAGTGGTCACTTGGTTTTGCGTTGGAAACCGAAGACGGGAAAGCTCGAGCATTGAAAAAACTCTCGAAAAAAAAATGCGATCTGATCGTTCTTAACGGCCCCACTGCGATTGACTCATCTGAGAATCAGATCGACATCATCGCTCCTCAAGGTAACGTCATCCACTCCTTTGCCGGCCCAAAAGAAGCCGTGGCCAGAGAAATTTTGAACGTTATCCAGACGCATCTAATGGTCCGTCAAAACTGAATTGACCATGCAAAGATTTCGTTCTCAAAATGACGTTTCAAACCGGATTATCATTCGATCATTCAGGTCGGTTGGACCAATAGGCACTGTCTGACAATTTCATATTGGACTGAGCGGCAAAGCGCTGACATTGGCGACGTAACGTAGTTCTTTTTCATTCGCCATGCTGCAAGGCCAGATCAAGTTCACTGAGACTGATTTCTATCTGATTGACCAAGTCACTCTCCAGGTCTTTATTGCCAAATCTGACCTCGTTGAATAACTCCGTGACTTCGACCACAGTCGAACTGATCAAGCCAGATTCAGGATGAGAATTGAATGCTGCCGAGACTTCTCCGGCAAACTCTCGGTGGGTCTGGCTGGGTGAGCGAACGAACTGATGCTGCTCAAGCATCTCGGTCATCCTGTAGTAAAACGCAACCGACTTACCCTGAACCGTTCCCTCTCGGACCCATTGGCCAAGCTTTGGTGCGATGATGGAAATTGCGCCGGCAAGCAACCTCCTCAAACGCCCCGGCTTTCTGGTCTTGGACGCCAAAGCCGCTTGGCCGGCCAACACGTTTTGCAGCCACATCGCAAAGAAGATCAGCAGCAATACCGCTCCAATGATGTACTTGGTAAGCGTACTGTTTAACGCGCGGGAGAAGCTTGTAAACCGACGGTCCCACAGTTTGACATCAAGATTTTTGAGAAAATGTGAGATCGGTCCGTTGAGAGCTGCCGCGTTTTCAGTCGACTGATTCTCCATACCCAGCACATACTCATCCCATGCCGTTCGCGCCAGATCGATAGCTTCTTCGCCCACGCCGGTGTCCTGACTCGAAGGCGAGGGAGGCGTCGGATCGAGTCTTAGCCATGCCCCGCCAGGACCGGCTTGCCCTGACTCAAACATCTCGGACGTACAATCCTGTGGCCGCAGATAAGCCTCAACCCACGCGTGCGCATTCTTTTCGCGAACCATGTAGCCGCCCAAAAGCGTGTTCTCTTTAGCTCCATGAAATCCGACAACCAATCTGGCCGGAATCTTTTTATGACGAAGCATCACCGTCAAGGCAGATGCGAACAGTTCACAATGACCTTGCCGATGGTTTCTGACAAAATCTTCGATTGGATCCAATTTGTCATTTCGCTTAACCTTGCGAAAATCCAACGTATATTTGAACCGTCCCGGTTGAAGAAAGTGCTTTTCCATTTCCTTCAAAAGCAACAACCGTGGCAATTGGTCGGATTGCTGCCTCAGTTCACGCAGGCTCGAATCCGGTAGACCAAATCTTGTTCTAACCCACCGCCGTAATTTTTCCGGGAGGGTCGCCAAAGCAAGTTCTCTGGCTCCATCGGCTGCCAGGTTTATGTTCTTGCGAACCTGATCCATGTCGATCTTGGTGAGTTCCGGGCCAACGTCTTTATCCGAATCTTTGTACTGATCTACCAGCTTACTTTCTATATGATCGGCTAGCCCTACCAAGCTCGGATACCTCTCTGGATCCATCTGGGTCAGCCACTGACGCTGTGGCGGATCAGCTGACATTGGCTTCCGCTGATAGCTCGCGGTGTTGGAAACATATGGCCAAGCATCGAGGAACTTTCCGTTCTTGCCGACGAGCGTTTCGGCCAAGTAGGAATACGGCGCCAGCCCGATTGTTTCCTGGGTTTTGCAGCGAGTCAGCGCCGAAATTTCATGACAAAACAACAATTCTCTGGGAGTCTTTCTGGATCGGTAAAATGGCATCAGGCCGTAGATCAGCGGATCCGTCGAATCCTCCAAAGAGACCTTTTGAAGAATTCGACTGCGACTGGAATTGACCGAGGGAATCGTCTGATAAACATCACTGAACACGCGGTCGTGTGGTGCACGCCAATTTGTTTTCCCATCTTCGATGACAAGATTCGAAAGGGCTAAACCGCGAAAGTAGGGCGGATTGTTGACGAGCGAAATTGGATCGCCAGTTTTTGCGTTCTCAAACTCAGCCCTGAACACCAACTTGTTGGATTGAGTAATAAGTCCTCGCTCATCCAGATCAACGGATTTGGAAACGCCAGTCGAACTGACCTTAACTCTGGTCGGACCAAACCAGGGTGTCGAATGGCGCGGAACAAAAAAGAACAGAATCGAAGTAAAAACACCGGAAACGGCAAGCCACATCAGCAACTGAAACACCAGTGGACGGACTGTCGGCCCTTGCTCCGCAGGGGGATCGAAAAAAACAATTGGCTCTGAACTGGAATTCCGGGAATGCGAATCCGCAAACCCCAAACTGGCGGACTGAGAGCGCAACCCCCAACGACTCGCTGAGCGACGATTTCTCGTTTGAATACCAAAGGCATCGGTATAGATCGACTGCAAAACCATCGCCAAACCGACGACTGCGAAGTACAGAAAAAATAACAGACCAGCTTCGAAATTAAGCGAAAAAATCGCAGCCACGACGACTTGTAGCAAACTAAGCACCAGAATCTGCCAGATCAGTCGAGGCGTTTTCTCCTGAAACATTAATACGGTTTGCAGATATACCAATAGATTGGCGACTGAAATCAGCTTACCCATGCCGTCTTCGTAAAAGAAGTTTTTCATCGCCAGAAACAGAATCACAATTGAAGCGATGTTGGCCAGCACGCCTTTGATGCTGAAGAACTTGAACCAATCGGTCACCAGATAACCAAGCGCCGCGCCCGCCGAACCAATCGCGATCATGCGCATGCTTTCCATGCTCATGCCCAACAGCAAACTGCTGATCAACACCAGAACCACCAAAGTCGATTGGATGAGACGGCGAATTTTAGTCATTGGTAGCCCACTCAATAGACAGGTTTTCCAACTTTTCACGTTTAACCGGATCCTGCTCCAGTCGAAACATTGCTTCAAACTCTTCGGTACCGACTTCGATCCAGCGAATCAACGGAACGATTTGAGCCAAACGACGGCTTAGCCGTGTGTCACTTGCCGCATCTGAATCCTCCGACTTTTCCAGCTGTACCTCAAAATCGGGATCCAGGATTGGAGGTCGTTTCCGGGAACTAATAACGTAAATCGGCGTCAGACGCGACACGCACTGTGAAACTCCAAAAATCGCTTCGACGATCTCTGGCTGATCCGACGCACTTGCTTTTGCCAGCTCAGTCATCAGATGAGGAACGATCGAATGTCGAGTTCGACCGTGGCAAACTTCTGTTTCCCGGCCACAGATTCCAACCGCAATCTGACCTTCAACTGAGTTTCCCATTTTCAAGACGGCGGTCGCGGTAAAACTTAAAGCACGCTCACAGAGCTCAGCCGAGCGCACATCCCCAGGTGGGCAAAACAAATCATTAACCAGAGCGAAGTCCCGGTTATTGGGCTGGTCGTGCTCGCGTACGATTGGCTGCCCCATTCTGGCGGTCGTTCGCCAGTGAATATTCTTTTTGCTGTCGCCTGATCGCCATGGCCGCAACGCGTGAAACTGGTCTTCTTGAGTTGAGCGACGTCGTTTAATCGCATCAGTGCCGATGGCAATCGACTCCACTCGTTTCTCCCACGTCGGCAGGAGGCGACCAATTTCCGGGGCAACGAAAACCGTTTCCTGTTGAAGAAGATGAAGGCGCAAGACGATCAGACCAAATGGAAACGTAGTCGAAACAGTCGCCGGACCAACCAGATACTCACCACGACGAGAGAAAAAGACTCGATAGGATTCAACCTCTGATTTTCCACTATCGATCCGAATGAACCCAAGCTTGGCATTGTAGCGACTATCGTGATCGGGCTTCTGAAAGACGCTGAGCAGCACCTCACCTAACCAACGAAACAACCGGCTCTTGTTGGGTGAATCGTCTGGAGTGGATTGAGCGCCGTCATCGTTGTCGACCTGCCGGATTGAATCGAGCACCGAAACGTTCCAGGCGGGAAATGATCGGTGTCGATTCTGACAAGTCCATTGAATCATCGCCGAATCGTTAGCATGGAGTCGCCTTGGAATGAATCTCGAGGCCGTCAACGACCGGAGGCGATTAACTCCAAGTCGCCAGTTGATCAAAATCGGCGCGTACATCATGCCAGCCATAAAGATCAGCAGGTTCACATTGCGAAGTACCGAACCGACGCTGATAAATATCAGTACGATCAAATAGACCCAGCCTTCGGGAGTCAGGCTAAGCTTCCGAAGTTGATCGCTGCGGGTTGATTTAAGCCGATCATGACCAGGCAAATCAAACTCCTCTAGGCTGGAAGAACGACATCACCGAGAATCTCAGCCATGACGGCTTCTGCATCCTCACGTTGACTACCTTGTATGCCATCGCGAATCTGAACTCGGTGACTGAGCACCGAAACTGCCAGATTCCTGGCGTCATCAGGAATCACGTAGCTACGTCCGTCGAGAAAAGCAGCTGACTGAACCGCGCGATACCAAGCCAGCGCCCCTCGCGTGCTGACCCCAACACTCAACTCTGATGACTCGCGAGTCGCGTGAACAACGTTGAGCATGTAATTTACGATCGACTCCTCAACATCGATCGTCTTGACCGCAGCCTGCATTTGTAGCACACGTTGCCAATCACAACATGATTGAAGTTCATCCACCGGCTCACCAGAACGATGGCTTGCCAGAATCGATGCCTCGAATTCACGATCGGGGTAGCCCATCGAAATCCTCAACAAGAATCGGTCTAGCTGACTCTCAGGAAGAGAATACGTACCTTCGAACTCAAACGGATTCTGAGTCGCAATGATCATGAACGGCTTGGCAAGCTCGTGCGTCACTCCGTCGAAACTGATTTGGGCTTCACTCATCGCTTCTAGCAGGGCGCTTTGAGTGCGCGGCGGAGCTCGATTAATCTCATCAGCCAAAACAAAATTGTTGAATACCGGGCCTTCATTAAAAACAAACGACGACGTTTGCGAATTGAAGATCGAGCTACCGATAATATCACTAGGTAGTAGATCAGGAGTGAATTGAATCCGCGAGAAAGAGCCGTCAACGCTTGAGGACAAAGCCCGTCCCATTAGCGTTTTCCCAACCCCAGGAACATCTTCAAGCAAAACGTGCTCGTCTGCCAACAAAGCGATAATGCACAGCCGCGCGACATCGCGCTTGCCCAGAACGACCTGAGCCACATTTTCAAGCAAGCCTTTGGCGCTTTGCTGTAGTTCTTCTAACGGGACATTACCCGGAAGCATGTCATCAAAACGGGTGGTATCTTTTTTGTCCAACAACTTTGCCTCAAATCGTCGCTTGTCACGAGATCGGGTACCTCATGTTCGGCAACCGCTGAATCCAGTCTAACAATTTATTATACGCTTGTCTCGGAGAAGTCGAATTGGATTCTGGTGCTTGACTGGAACCCACCAGTGGAACCCACCAGTGGAACCACCAG
>CAYSQZ010000150.1:7002-9491 GCA_964433035.1 uncultured Pirellulaceae bacterium
CCACCAGTGGAACCACCAGCAAAGCGCATAAAAAAAGCCCCTTGAAAAGAGGCGAACGGTTTCAGGTATTACATACTGCTTACTGATTCAGAAACTCGCTTGTCCGCCACGGAAATCCATCCGCCAAAGAGCCAAATTTACTCAGGTTCAGAAACAAGAGCAGGGTAGCCAGACAAATGCAGATCAGAGAAAGTAACAGTAACCCATCAAACACTGAAAAGGACTTTAAAATCGACCCTTTTTTCTTAGAGGAGCTATCAGTATCAACTGGCTCACTGGGCGCTTCATGGGACGCAACAACGGCCTCATCGGAAACGACCTCAGCCACTTCTTCTACTGGCTCAAGCATTTCGGCTTGATCGAACAGATCGTCGGCTTCAAGAATGTCATCGGACATAAAACTCAATCCAGGAACGCAACTTAGTACTTACCGGCATCAACAAAGAATATGATCGCAGCAGCGGTCAAAAGAATAAAAGACATGATCAGCATCACGGAATAGATGCTGAACTCCTGCTTGCGATACTGTGGGGCTGGAGGGGCAGTTGGTTCGCCCATCATCGCGTCCTGCTCGAAGCCCTCCTCAACGATTGCATCAGCAAATGGATCGTCGCCAAATTCAGAGTTTACTTGTGACATGATCACCCTCTCTGACCGAATCCTTCATGTAATCTTTGACGATCTTGAGAACACAAAGATCCTCCTGGGTTCTAACCACGGTCCCTTTGCCGATAAACCGATCGTTGCGATAGATATCCAAGACATGATCAACCCGGACACCATCATCAGATCCGAGCTTGGCCACAAAGTTACCCTCGCCACCGATTCGCAGAACGATACCATCGACCTTGGGCGGGATGTGACTGGTCAGCGAATTCAAAGTCAACCCGTTCGATTTGAGAACACGCGTTGAAGCCGCCAACTTGGCCAGAATATCGCTTTCTTTTTCTTCGAGTAACTCAATCTGGTTTTGAAGTTCATAAGTCTGGCTGGTCAACGTTCGGACAGAGGCGTATTGCTGGGCAATATCATCCACCAACTTGGAATTGTTTTGCTTGAGCCTTTCAATCTCCTCATCTTGCCCCTTAATCCGGGCATTGATCTGCTCTAATTCAGCCAAGCGTTGCTGACTGATTTCTGTTGATTTCCGATATTGAGCTTCTTTGGTGATAAAGTCTTCGCGAGCACGCTTGAGCTGAGACTCCAACTGCGACAACTGCAACGCACGACTAACACGCTCAGCCGACAAAAGCCTGAGCTGTTCATTGGAGGAATCTTTGGCGTCGGCCACCAGAGCCTTTGCCGCACGCGCATCTTGCTGCATCCTGGACGCAACATCCTTCCAGTTCCGGTGAGACGCACCCACCATGACAGAAATCACAAGAAAGCAGATACTCATGAAGAAAATTAGAAGCGTGAAAATCTTTCCCATCAAGCTCATAAAAGCACCTCTTTTTTAAGTCAGCCAAATGGCCGAACTAAAAATATTTATTCGTTGTTTAGCGTCAAATTCAAAACTAGCCCGATGCCACCCACCCCTGCCAAACAGGGCCAAAGCACCGACGCTAAAGTATAGTTGCAGGAATTTCATCGTGCCAACGAATTGGCAGAATATCCCCAAATCTCAGACATTCTCCGAGCGATACTTTCTCTGTTATCATCGGCAGACCGCTATCACAGTTCTGAATCTTCCACCCCATTGAATGCAAAATGAACGCTCCTGCAGCGCTCTGGACCAATTGCTTGGAACGAAATAGCTAACCATTGTGATCGCTAAAACCCGACATTCGGCACCAACGGTCCAAACCAACAAAATTGTCTCGGTAAACAGGACAGTTTGTAGTTCAGTAAGCAAGGCCAACAAGGACCGGTTACTGGAATCGACAGGTTTAAATCAGCTCAAAAGCTGAAATCCAAAATCAATGCTCGATGATCCGAGCCGACGTCCTGGCCGATTTTCAGGTTCTGGACTGAAATTTCGTCGCTGATCAGGGCATGATCGATCTTTAGCCCACCAACCCAGGTCGGGAAAACGTACCAAGTTGGAGTCAGCCCAAACGGCTCGCCGACGTCCCGCAAATTCGTAGCTCCTACGACTTTTTTGAAACAGGGAGACCATGGCGTCAAATTGAAATCGCCGATCATCAAGTTGGCTGTCGATTCATCGAAACGATCCGCAACATTGACAAGCTGTTCATTTCTGGCTTCCCAACGCAGCTCGTTCATTGGCGGAATCGGATGAGTCGCAATGATTCGAAGCGATTTGGCACCGGGCCTGAAAATCGTTACGTCGATCGACGGAAGTTCAAGCGTCTGGGAGTCAAACACCATCGACTGATCAATAGGTAACTTGGAGAAAAATGCGATTCCAAAGTTGTCTTCGCGCGGCTCAACTATGGCGTGCGGGTAATCCTCAGCCAGCTTTGTTTCGCAGATTTGTTGCCACACCGAATCGATCTCCATCAAGACCAGAAAATCGGGCGACGCCT
>CAYSQZ010000150.1:9591-11634 GCA_964433035.1 uncultured Pirellulaceae bacterium
ATTTGTTGCCACACCGAATCGATCTCCATCAAGACCAGAAAATCGGGCGACGCCTCAAGAACCGATTCGATCACTCCGTCCCAGTTTCGATTGCTGGTTAACAGATTGAGCGACATCAACCTTAGCTGGTCTTTCGGCAGTTCGCTGGAATCTGTCGCCACAACAACCGGGGCCTGCGAAAGGCCTATGGGACCTGTAACGTAAGGCCAAATTGGAATCGCATTGACCGCAAAACCAATCACACACAACAGCATCCACCACCAACGACGGGCCAGCGCAAACAACAAGACCAGGACCAACAAACCAACGGCCCACTGTACTCGTAACTGGGCCAACAGATCCACGATCCAATTGGCTTCACCCCAAAACCCCGCAACCGCCGCCACGATTCCCAGTACAGCCGCAGTTCGTAACACGGTAAGAAAGAAAGCAGTGGCCGGCCGGGCTGGTTCGCCTGCAAAGGCCGAATCGGTTTGCACGCTCATTTTAGATTAACCCCGCGACGGCATGACTTCGGAATAAGCCAGGTAGAGCGTATCGGCGGCGTCAAACAAATGCACCAGCAGCGCTGCACGAGCCCACATGCCGTTTCTGGCTTGGCGAAAGTACATCGCCCGCGGATCGGAATCGATCTCAGTAGGAATCTCGCCGACGACACTGTCTCGAGGAAACGGATGAAGAATTGGGGTAAAACTCTTCAACTGAGAAACTCGCTGAGTCGTCAATCTGAACCGCTCGAGATCCAAAGCGGCAATTTCATTCTCGGTCTGCTCCGAATTATGCTCTCGTTGTATTCGAGTCATATACAGACAATCGATCTGGCTCAACAAACTTTGACCATTGAATTGTTCATCGAGGCTTTGAAACTCTTCCACCACGACCCCGGAACGTTTCAGGAAGTCCTTCAAATCAGATCCTATCCGCAGCACTTCGTGATCCGGGGCAACGAAAAACATTCTGACATTGGGATACTGGGAAAGCACTGTCGCCAGCGAGCGGACGGTTCGGCCACGTCCGATGTCACCGACAAACGCGTAAGTCTTTCCCGCAGGTCCGGGGTTTAGATCCGGATACTGCTGACGCAACTGGCCCAACCTCGAAGGACGATCCGAAGATGATTCGTCAAAATCAAACGATCGGATGATCGTATACATGTCCAACAACGCTTGCGTCGGATGCTCGTCCGAACCAGCACCTGCATTGATGATCGGCACTGACCGCCGTTCCTGACTCTCAAGATCGTTCATCAAATAAGCGCAACACTCAGCGAAGTTGCTGATCTGAGACCGCATGATGATCACATCAAAGTAACTACTGAACATGCGGATCGAGTCCATGCGAGATTCGCGTTTGACCTCAGAGGAAGTCTTGGGATCTCGGACTTCATTGCACGTCAAACCAAGAATTTGACACGCTGCCATAAATGAAAGAAATGTCCGAGTGGACGGCTGGGTGAAGTAAAGCATCGCCCGTTTGTGCGCCAGTAATTGACGAAGTCGTTGATTCCCCTTTGGATTCCGATTCATTTTTCGAATCAAGTCGGCCGAATGGCAAAGCTTTTCCAGCAAGGGGATCGTCAGCTGCGAAGCTGAAATCAGATGCTTCAAACGTCCCTGTCGTTGGAGTTCCAGATTCTTCTGCTCCAAGGGGCGTTGAAGCAACGGTTCAAACTCAGCAAATTCCTGCATCAGTGCTCAATGATAAAGAAGATTGGTCGCTGCGTATTATGCATATGTTTCGAAGCTGGAAAATAGTGGGTACATCCTAGCTGGAAGCTTTACATACAGATTGGTTTTACGCCAACAGCGTTTGAAATTATTCAAAACCAAAAGGTTTTACGCTAATGGCGTTAGACCAATAGCCCAAGGTTCTTGAATCTTGGGAAAAGGTGAACATATAACAACGCATTCAATCCCAACGGGATTGGGGTGGTGCGATGCTCAAACCCCGTTGGGGTTTCAGGGATTGATTATCCTGACCCAGGGTTCAAGAACCCTGGGCTGTTGATTAAACCCCGTTGGGGTTTCGGAGTGTGACTCAGTG
>CAYSQZ010000151.1:0-11577 GCA_964433035.1 uncultured Pirellulaceae bacterium
AAGGGCCAACCTTGGGAGGGTGACTTTCTAGCGCGCTTTACGCAGGTTTCGCGGAGCTAAAGACGATATCAGTAGCTACTCTCCCCGACGTGCCTGTAGGCTGGGCAGTTTATATGGAGCGGAGCAGGATCTACGGCTTGCCGAGCACTGCCAATAACAGCCTAAAGTTCGCTCCCGTCAAATCATAAATAGAATCACCAGTCGGCCGACCAGAACTACAGCAAAAGCCTAGGCTTGCGCACAAAATCACATTTCCCCGGAATTCCCCAGCAGGTTTAGCAGCTTACCTAATTACCCGACGCCTTGAAAAAGGTGCGGATTTTCAGAGAATATCGGTTGATGCAGATCTTAAAAAAAGCATTATCGAACCGAAGCTCGCAATGACATATTTGGCAGCCTTGCCAGTCTAGCGACGGCTTAGACGTTTGAATGGATTCTCTCCCGGTCGGCAACCATGAAAAAGAAGCGCAGCAAACATAGGAAGCGCAGCAGGCGCAAGAAAAAGAAGATTTTGAAAAACCTGTCCGTCTTGTTCGACAAGGCAAGCGAAAAGGTTTTTAATCTTCCACCGCTCTTCTTCTATATCGGACTGGCTTCGATTTGTGTTCTCATGTTCTCATTGTCCTGGATGGGTGAGGAAAATGAGCACGAGACGGCCGCAAAGAAACGTCCCATTAATACAGAAGCACTGTTAGGCTACGACCAACAACCACAGCCTGTCGTTGATCGTCCCGAACTGTACGATGGCCTTGAGGCCTCTGCTGGTGAGGATGCCAAGATCATTGGCCAGCTGAATTCGATCATCTTTCGACTCGAAAAAAATATTGCGGCAATCGTCGACGGCAACGAAGTCTCACAGCCTGCATGGCTTTCAAAACAATTCGCGGGAGCCGGTGTTAATCGAGATGGCTTTCAGCCTCGCTTCTCCGACGACCAAATTGACGTCGTGAGATGGAAGGCTTCTCCTTCAGCCCCGGTGCTCAAGGGCCCCAATTCTTTTGAAGATTTCGTTCGCAACGCATTGGCCTCCTGGATTGGGAAATCCGACTTTCGAATCAATTTGAAAATCTATGAGAGTAAATTTGAGCCCGACCAGGTGGTTGCAAAAATGATTGTCGAAGCATTTGGTCGTGGGAAAACGGATGACGGCAAAGGGGCAATCGGGGTTCAGTCGACATCAATCTGGAAGACAAAATGGACCAAACAGGAAGGGCAGTTGCAACTTGAGAATATTCAAGTGCAGGCTCAGGAAGAGATCGCAGCCACGATTCCAGGCGGTCAGTTGATGCGTGACTGTACCGCTTCAATTTTAAAGCGTTGTGACAGTCTTCCCAACCAACTCGCTTATGGTCTCGATCAATGGTCACGGCGGATTCCGGGTATCGACATCGTTGGTAACCAAGGCGTGGCGGTCGGTGACATTAACAGGGATGGTCTGGATGACATATACGTCTGTCAGCCGCACGGGCTTCCCAATCTATTGCTTGTGCAAAACCCCGACGGGACTGCTGACGAAGTTGGCAGTCAAAGCGGTGTCGATATTCTCGACGAGTCCCACGCGGCGCTGATGATCGATGTCGATAACGATGGAGATCAGGATCTGATTCTTTCCACCGACGAACATCTGGTTCTGCTGTCCAACAAAGGCGACACAACCTATCAACTTGAGCATAGCATGATTTTGGGAGCCAATGCCCAGAGCATTTCTGCTGCGGACTTCGATCAAGATGGCGATCTGGACTTATTCCTCTGCAAGTTCCAGGCGGTGAATCGTCAAAATGACTTGCTAATGTTTCCCGAAAACATCAATGAAGCCAACGATGGCGGGCGAAACATTTTGTTACGAAATGATGAAGGCTGGAAGTTCACTGATGTCACCGAACAAGTCGGCATTACAACAAACAACCGTTTCTATTCGCGAGCTGCAAATTGGGTCGATTTCGATTTCGATGGCGACTGTGACCTCTACGTTACCAATGAGTTTTCACATGACCAGCTCTTTGAAAACCAGGACGGATGGTTTTCTGAATTGTCGGATGAACTGGGCTTGACCATTTCGGCGAGGCACAGAAGCGTTTCCGTTGGGGAGTTTAATCAGGACGGACGGTTCGACTTTTTTGTCGCTACCGACGCTCCGCTGTCGGCGCTGCGTGAGTTAAATGATGGCTTGGATGGAAGGCACGCATTCCACGAAAATTTAATCAGTGAAAATCAGATTTGGTTTTCCGGGCCTCCCGGCAAGCAGTTTGCGCCGTTCTTCCTGAGAGCTCCCATCTTTTCGAGCGAATCCGCTTTTGGTTCGACCACGGCTGATTTGAACAACGACGGACTAGACGACGTTGTGGTGACCAATGGGTTTTTATCGCGTTCCTCATCCGAAGAAGTGGATCAGATATTTTTCGAAAATGCATTCTCGGAAACCTCCGCCGACTCCGACAACGATGCGGCGTTGATTCAACTAAGCCGCAGTGCTCACGATGTTTCGGCTCTCTGCCGTCAGGGATATTCTTTTGGTGGAATGCAGCGCAACCGTTGCTACCTTAGCATTGGTCAACTGGGGTTTGCCAATTTTTCTGCGATCTCGGGAATTGATCTGCCAGATGACGCTCGCGCCGTAGCAACGACCGACTGGGACAATGACGGCGACCCGGATTTGGTGATGACATGTCGCAGTGGTCCACAGCTGAGGATCTTTTGTAATCAACTAGCCAACACCAATAATTATGTTCATTTCGATCTGGTCGGAACCGAATCCAATCAAGATGCGATCGGAGCCAGAGTCGAACTATATTTCGATGGTCGCAAGGCTCCGTTGGTCAAAACGGTTCAAGCCGGAAGTGGCAACCTAAGCCAATCAACCAAACGGCTGATGTTTGGCTTGGGCAATGTGACAAAAATAGATGGGATGAAAGTTTTCTGGCCCAATGGGAAGCATCAGTCGTTCGATGATATCGCGTTTGGCTCCCGATACAGGGTCGTGGAAGGCGAATCAGAATTGGCCGAGTCGGTCAACGAACGTTTCAAGCTTTCGATTCCGCCCAAGACTCTTGACGGGTTAACATCGCTTCCCAAAGTCGACGGCGCCGCGATGTTTTGTCCTCCGATGCCGATTCCTCGCTTGCAGGTTCAAACCAAACGCGACTCCTGGTATCCAGTTGAGTCGGCCAAGGATCAACCGCTGCTCGCCTTGTTCTATTCGCGTAACGCAGCCTCTGAAAAATGCCTGGCGCGTTTCGCTCAGGCCGAGTCAAGCGTTGATCCAGGAGATGATTCTGAAAGCGAGCCCGTAGAACAAGAACTTGAGTTTGTTGGTGTCATGGTTGACGAGTCGCCTGGCGACCATTTTGATTCAGCTAAACGGTTGGCTCAGAAGAATGGCTTTTCCTATCGTTGTGGAAATGCGGCGGCGAGTACGATCGATAAGCTCGCACTACTGTCCGGAGAGTGGTTCAATGATCAGCGAGTCCCGGCTACTCCGTTTGCGCTGTTGATAAACAGTAATGGCGACGTATGCTCCTTCTACCCAACCGAATCTCTTGATCCCGATCGAATTGCCGAAGATGCATCCTGGGTTGGGCTACCAAGATCGAATTTTCACTTGGCGGAAGCACCTAGAGGAGGAAAATGGGTTTCTCGGTACCGAACCGCAAAACTCAATCGAATCACCACACGCCTCCGGGAAATCGGCTATCTCGAAGATGCCAATTTGTTGTCGAAACGCTCTATTGAGCGCTACTCTTACGAGGTTTGCCAAAAGGCTATCGAGTTGGATTCGGAAGGAGAAGTTGAACGATCGAAATTGTTTTTCAAGCAAGCAATTGAAATGAATCCTCGCAATGTTTGGGCATATATCGGGGAGGGAAATCTGATGCGGCGACTGGCCAAAGAACAAACAGACGATACGCTCCGAGTGCCAATGCAACTACATGCGAATAGTGATTTTGAGCTCGCTCTCTCGATTGATCCGCTTAACACCGACGCCATTATTGGTAGAGCCAATATTGCGATCGATCAGAATCGAATTTCCGACGCTTTGGGGCAATTGACGGAGTATCTTCAGATCGCTCCTGAACGCTATGAAGTGCATGCCATTATTGGGCGGTTGTTGTTTTTTCAACGAAAGTATCCTGAAGCCGCGAAATTCCTGGCGACAGCGTTTGAGAAGCGACCAACGCTACCGTATGTTGCTGGCGACCTGGGTTTTCTTTATCTCTGCGCCGGTGAGTACGAAGATGCGCAGAGGTTTTTGAAGCTAGCCACCCGGCTTCAGCCTTCAGATAAAAACGTTGTTCGACTTCTTGCCGAAGCCGAATTTATGATCGGCAAGTTCGACGAAGCGGTTCGGCTGTTTGAGCAGGTTACCAAAAACGACCCTAACCGTCGGAGACCGAAAAACGTACTGGCTTGGGCACTGGCCACCTGTCCCTATGAGAATACTCGTGACGGCGAGCAAGCGTTGGCGATTATTGATCCAATGGTTCAACTGATTGGTGAGACTTCTCCTTCGACTTTGGAAATCTATGCGGCTTGCCACGCCGAGATCGGCGATTTTGACAAGGCCCTGGAGTATCAGGAAAAGGCAGTGCTTCTGATTGATGATTCAAAGACGTCCGAAACCTACTCCGCCGATCAGGAAAAAGGAATGCGAGCGCGTGCGGAGCTTTACCGTCGCCATCGACCTTATCGGATGGCCGACTTGGGGCAAATTCCGATCTCGCCTCCAGGTCAAAAGGAAAAGTAACTGCTCAACTCTGGGCGCCGTCAGGCACAGCCTGACCTACAACAGATTTTGACTACGTTTACTGTCCGCTCAATATTTCGATGAACGGAGAGATATCGAAGAAATTAACTGCGCCATTTTGATCAATATCCGCTTCGTCCTGAAAAGCTGGCGAAGACAAAATCTCAATAAAAGGAGAGATATCCAGAAAGTTAACTTCGCCATCCAAATTGACATCTCCCAAAAGCACTGGGCTACTGTTGATTACGGAGATTCGCTGCACCGAAAAATCGACCGCATTGCCAGAGCCGAATGGCGACTGAAAACTGACTTCGACGATGGAGCCATTGGGCACGCCGTCTACCTGGTCGCCGTTAAAGAAGAAGTCACTCAAATTGACAATTGCCTGACCGTCGTCTGCAAGATCCGCAGCTGGCACGGCAACACTAAAAAACTCGTTGCTGTCTTCGCGAACAGCAACGACTAAATCAGTATCGTTTGTCGGCCCAATCGTTGCTTCAATCAAAAGCTGCGTGTTCTCTTGAATGAAAACACCCTGGGTGACAAGGTTTCCATCAAATTCTGAGACGAGTCCAAAATTGCTGGCGTCCGACGGAGGCAAAGAAACTTGGAATCCGTTACTCGAAAGGGTTCCAGCGCCCTCAAAACGCTCAAATGCTTGAGCCGTGGTACTAGTTGTGAAATCAGCGAGAACGAAGGTACCGTCAGTGGCGTCGAAGAATGAAATCTGCTCAATCACCAGGGAATCGACCTCCATGATGAAGATCCTATTATTAGCCGGGTTGGCAGTCGGCTGGATCAAATCGCTGTAGGCGGCGCTAAACCCGGGCCCCTGAGTGTTGATGTTGAGGCGAAAATCCTGTGGCTCCAACGCAAGGTTAGTCGTCTCTTCACGAATGAGTTGGTCGTTTACGAAAAATCGCGTGCTGTCGATCCGGATTTCGATTCGATAGTCATTGAATTGAGTCGTGTCCAATCCTGGCACTTCGGAAAGGGCAAAGCTGCCGCCGGAATTAAATCCGTCATCATTAAAAATGTTGGTCGAAATAATGTCCTGAGGAAAGTTACTCAGTAGTTCAAAGTCAATCTCATCTCGCTCGTTCTGTATCGGGAAATTCGCATCCAAACCGAACAGGAATATTCCCCCCACGACTCCAGGTAGAAGCGGGTTAGTGGCATCATCAACAAAGCGGGCGCGGGTTTCAAAATTAAAACCAAAATTCTCGGAGGGTGCGAAAAGCCGACGCGTCCGAACTTCATCAGCCAAAAAAAGAGCACCGGTATCAATCGGATTGAACGACTGCAAACGCAATCGTAACGTTCCGTTCTGCACAGGCGGAGCTCCCGAGTTGAGTCGCACTCGGCCAAAAATCGTGTTACCATCGTCAAATGTAAAAATCGAAGTATCAACGGCGTTACCATCGAACTGTTCGTTGATAATCACTTGAGCCTGAGCTTGAGAAGCCAAGGCTGCGATGATGGCTGCGGCGAAGAGAAACAAGCTAAATTTCAAAGTTCGAATCATTGCAGTCTCGAATATTTAAAGATGTAGTGACAGAGAAGGAACGCAAAGGCGAGCGACACTTAACAAGAGGCAAGAAACCGCTTTCTCGCAGTCTAGTCGTCTGGGGAAAGTAAATCAAGTTTTCTGACCCGTTTGCCGGCAATGACACACTTTGGCAGCGAACACTTTGCCTGCTATTGTCGCTTGATTCACGATGCAAATCTCGCTTCAATCTGCCACAATGACTTTCCTAATCCTTTTTCTTCTATCCGTTTTTGGTTTGGAGCCAACCATGATTCGTTTCTGGATTCCGCTACCGGCTATCGCACTTTGCTTTGCGGCTGCCTTCTCAAGCCAAAATGAATTTGGCGATTCCAATCAAACATCGTTGGCAGGACTTACACTAGTCAGCTATCCAGTACCGACGAGCGATCGAGACGCTGAGGAAAAAGCGAAAGAGCAGTACGAATCTCTGGACACCGAGTTTCGCGCCGAAATGGCCAGGT
Organism: uncultured Pirellulaceae bacterium; assembly: GCA_964433035.1. GTDB lineage: Bacteria > Planctomycetota > Planctomycetia > Pirellulales > Pirellulaceae > Mariniblastus. Next base: position 6,752 of record CAYSQZ010000151.1, read on the forward strand.
TTTCAAAGCGAGTAACAGCCATCGAGGACAAGCAGGAACAGTTCAATATTCTTGCAACTGAGAATCCTGCCCGCGAGTTCGCGCAAAAGTTCATGGAGCTAGCCAAAGCGTATCCCGAGACCAAAGCGGCCGTCAACTCCGTCTTGTTCGCCGTTGCCCAAACCAGTGGTGCACAGAAAAACGAAGCGATGATCCACCTGATCAAGCACTATAGCGACAAAGTTCGACTGGACAAATTGGCCGAGTCGTTCAAGAGCGAAGTCCCCAGCCCCGAGATTGAGGGCTGGTATCAATTAATGTGCCAAAACGCTTCGGGCGATTCGACTCGCGCAAGTGTGATGTTTGATTACGCAAAATATGTGAGTCAGATTCCGGTTTTTCGAAGCACACTCCGATCCAACCCTGCGATCGCGGCCAGGATTTCTCAATCGCAGCTTGATTATATCAACGGCGAGAGGACTTCCGAGCAAACCGCCAACGTCGCTAGAGCTCTTCAAACGATCATCGACGAGTTACCAAAGGTAAAAAAAGGGCGCTCAACTTACGCTGAGCTGGCAAAGCGTGAGCTGTTCGATTTGACTCGCTTGCAAGTTGGACAAGAAGCTCCCGACATCATCGGAAACGATCTCGATGGAATTGAGTTTCAACTAAGTCACTATCGGGGCAAAGTCATTCTTCTTGACTTTTGGGGACATTGGTGTCCTCCGTGTCGGGCGATGTACCCGCACGAACAAGAAGTTGCACGCAAGCTGGCTGACCTGCCGTTCGTTTTGATCGGAGTCAACAGCGATCGGGATATCGAGACTGCTCGTGGTGCGGTTTCAAGCGAGAACTTGAGCTGGCGTCACTTCTGGAACGGCCCCAAAGGTACCAACGGTCCGATCGCCAGCCAGTGGAACATCGAGGCTTGGCCGTCAGTCTACTTGATCGATGCCAAAGGCGTGATTCGCTACAAAGAACCGCTTGGCAAGGACATCTACCAAGGTGTCGAAAAGTTGATGGCTGAGATGGGGCATGAGGTTAAACTCTCGTATTGATTTCGCAGGAGATATCCTGACCTTAATCTCCCGCCCGGCATTAAAAAAAGAGCAATCACAGCTCTGCGCACATAATTTGTCGTTGAACCCAAAATATACTGAGAGCCTCAGGAATGACTGCAAAAAACGTCGTTGCCGAAATCCAGGAAAAACCGATTGTTTTAGAATTGGTGATCTGGGCCGAGCCGGCATCCACAAATCAGATTGAAAAAGTACAAGCGATTTCTAAAAACGTCGTGCCGCCCGAATTAGCAGCTCTTTGGTCTGTGGCCAACGGCGAAACGGATTCGTCGGAAGGGCTGTTCGGGGGCTATATGTTCACTTCAATCGAATATTCTTGTGATCTTATGTCAGACTACATCATGCTGGTAGAATCTGATGAACTCAAAGACCTCCGGTTTAAAACGGCGCATCTCGGAGAGACTGCAATTTTTGAAACTGGTTGGGTACCTATTGGAAACCTCTTTAATCGAGACCTTATTCTTTTGGATACGCGACAGGGTTCTGACTCGTTCGGATTTGTTTTCAAGTGGTCGCTGGAAACAGGCCCAGGTAAACTTCTTGCCAAAACAATTAGTGGATTCTTGTCAGGGATCCTTAAATTACTGACTGACGGCGACATAGACTCTCTGGATGGCTTCGAAGCTCCAGTTGAATAGTAAGCGAGGAAGAAGTGGCAACTGACGTCGCCCTCGCTCACGCGTCGAGGCTGTGATTTTCTCAAACGCCTTGGAACAAAAGTTGCAAATGGTAACCCGACGCGTAAGCGAGGAAGAAGTGGCAACTGACGTCGCTCTCGCTCGCGCGTCGAGGCTGTGATTTTTTCAAACGTCTCGAAACAAAAGTTGCAAATGGTAACCCGACGCGTAAGCGAGGAGGAAGTGGCAACTGACGTCGCCCTCGCTCACGCGTCGAGGCTGTGATTTTTTCAAACGTCTCGAAACAAAAGTTGCAAATGGTAACCCGACGCGTAAGCGAGGAGGAAGTGGCAACTGACGTCGCCCTCGCTCACGCGTCGGGCTGCCAACAAAGTCTCTCTCACGGCTTTTTTAACTCGAGCTGGGAAAGCTCTCGTTTAGCGAACTCCTGAAACTTCGCGTCAACGACTTCGGGAGTAACGACCCCATTGAAAAACTCAACGCGATAACGAAGCTCCAATGACTCGCCTTCTTTAACCTCGTACTCTCCATCACCCTTTTTCTTTCCTAGAAAATGATGCAACCCAAACGGATTGGCCGTCACCAGTCCATACTCACGTGCGTGCCAGGTTGTCGGATGCCGCAAGTTGTCCGGGTGATCGTACATCGCGATACTCACAGGCTTGCCATCAACGGGCCCGTAGTACAGCATCCACTTTGCCCGCTGACCCCAAACATCCTTGCCGCGCACTCCCTCACTGTTGATCGCTTTGCCAAAAACCTTCGCGACGCCCCTTTTCTTGTTCGCGCTAAGCCTTAAATCAGGATGCGTTCGGATCGCAAAAAGCCCTTCTTTGGTATCGACAAACCGGGCATCACCATGTGAGGCTTGAAATCTGATCAAGCAGTCAATCCAGCGGCTTTTTTTGCCTCCACCGAACCAATAAGTTGACTGGTCGGACAACAAAGTCTTTCCGTCGCTTTTTTTTACCCAGGAACTGGCAGCACGGAAAACGTTTGCCGGCGTTCCGACAAAACTTGTTTCGATCGAATCAGTACGAACCACTCCCTCTTTCTCTGTCCAAAAATCGACGTCGTTGATCTCGTGTGAAATCCACATCGATTTATGATGAGGATGATCTCGGCTCTCTCCAACCGAATCCTTATCCATCGGCCAATTCCGAGTCATCGAGATTTGACCGGGGGCACGAATCGGATAAAAGATCGGCTTGTCGTACGATTTATGGTCGAATTTGGTAAACAACTCCCCGCCTACCAAAACCGTGATCTGTCCGTCCTTCTGGCTTAACGTAACCAAGCCCGGTTCAACTGGCGCCGATTCTTTTTCGAGTTGATTCGCCGACTCTTTATCGGCGTTGTCGACTTTCGCTTGAAAACCAAGCGAAGGGTCCACAACAAACAGCCAAAGGCAAATGAAGATTAAAGAGCCAAGAATGTTTTGAGATTTTTGCATACAACGATTCCTTTGGTGGCCGTGATTTCTATCCCAAAACCCAGTTCTTGAATTTGCTTCTAAACATCGACAGCCTTAGGGCAAACGAAACCTTCACGATAATCACGTGTCAGCATCGCATTGGCTTCAGGCGAATCATCAAAGACCTCATTTTGGGTGTCAAACTTTAATTGAGGCCCCATCGAAATCGGAGTTTTCCTGAAATCAACGCCGTTGTCGGCAAGATGCTGCAACGTTCGATTAAGCGTTTCCTGATTATTGTCCAGACTTTTGACACCCTTTAAAATCTCGCTTGCCTGTTCGGCGGAGACTTTATTTTCCTCACCGAGATAATAAGCGATATTGCCCAGGTGACTCATACCTGCAGAAAGATGGCCAACCCTTGCGTCCGCATTGAGGTCGTCCATATTTCGAGTTTCGCAGACGTCGAGGAAGTTTCCAAAGTGATCTCCGCCACCCTTGAACTTCTTTACCTCTTTGAATTCTTTATTGTACGCGATGCATTCCGTGTATGTCTTTTGCACCAAATAGCCCTCGGAACCGTAAAAGACGACTCCGATCTTGTTCCCACGTTTCTTTTTTTTGTTACTGGCAAACAACCGATTCAGTTCGTCGTCTCCCGATGGCTTTAGCTCTAACCCGCGTGTTTCAAAAACGATACACTTCTCGCCATAGTCATAGATCGTAACTTGCGTATTGGCAGTGTCTCCAGCATCGACGTACGAATCATCCTTGCGCTCGCCCTGATAACCAAGTCGTCCGCCGTAGCTGATGACGTTGGCAGGATGTTCTTCGATTCCCAAACCCCATCGGGCAATATCGGTTTGGTGGGGCCCTTGATTTCCAGAATCACCGTTGCCATAAAGCCGCTGCCAATGCCAATCATAGTGAAATCGGGTCCGGGTGATTTTGGGATCGGTAAACTTAGCCGGGCCACTCCACTGATTAAAGTCCAGTTTTTCGGGTACCGGATAATCACCAAGTGGGCCGATCGATTTACGACGCTTGTAACATAAGCCTCGAGCAAAATTGACATCGCCAATCCCACCGTCTTTTATAAATTTCACCGCTTCTTGAATTGCCCGATGGCTTCGGCACTGCGTACCGGTTTGGCAAACTCGCTTGTACTTCTCGGCAGCCGCGATCAGCGCGGCGCCCTCAGCGATATTATGACAGATTGGCTTTTCGATGTAGACATCTTTACCAGCTTGCATCGCCCAGATCCCACATAGGGCGTGCCAGTGATTGGGCGTCGCTGTGCTGACCGCATTGACCGAGTCATCATCAAACGCACGCCGCATGTCGCTCACAAACTTGGGCCGTTTGCCTTGTTCTTTGGCAATCGTGTCACACTTGCTTTTGCCAGCGGCCTCATCAATATCAACAACGTATAAAATCTCAGTTCGCGAGTCCTTAAGCCAAGCGGAAATGTGACTGCTACTGCGTCCACCGGCTCCAACAATTGCGATACCAATTTTGTCATTGGGCGAAACCGTCCTCGCAGAACCGGCAGCGATCGCAACACCGCCAGCAAGCGCGACTGTTCTGCCAACAAAACTGCGTCGCGTGATTTTTCGTTGCATTAATATATCCTGAGAATGTCTGATAGAGTCCGCCATCTATAAGAAGCTTGACCCCGTCAACTTATTGCAAAACAAAATTCACACATGAAGGTTC
>CAYSQZ010000152.1:0-11505 GCA_964433035.1 uncultured Pirellulaceae bacterium
GAATGGAGGAGGTTGTGGAGCGCCTACTCTTTTCTATCTAATATAACTTCCGATTTTTTCGACGCAGGCGATTCTGTTATCTGTCTTGGCAATGCGCTGATTTTGCCAAGTAGGTCAAACTCTGGCTGCGATTCTATGGTCCTTCGCAGCAACTCGAAGGTCGTTGACCGAGTTTTTCATTGAAGCACAAGATTCTTTTCGAAATCTGGCTTGTTGCCATCGCGAATACGGATAAGCAATCCACGCCAACCAATGATTGGGCCGCGAGACCGCGTCGAGCTTGTACCAGACTTCATCTGACTCGTAATTCCAGTTCAAGAGAAAACGCTCCTCTCCTTGCTCGACGTGGCCGGGCAGCGTAGCGTAAGTGAAACCAAAGCTCCGTTGGTTGCGATTCTCAAAATCGTGGACCCGGATAATCCGAGCCGGGTTGGCTGACCAAACGCCCAGTCCTCGAAAAAGCACGCCGCACACTTGATCACATTGAATTGATTTGGGAGCAATGACCTCCACCACGCTCACGGGCATAAACCGCCATAGCTTAAATGACTCAACTGCGGCCGACCAAACTTCCTCACCTGATCCAAGCAAGCAACGGGCTCGGTCTCGATTGAAACCTGTCGGCGTTTCACCTCGCTCAATACTTCCTGGATAGGCATAGCTCAGTTTGGAAGCTGTAGAGTTTCGAAGCATTGTCGCGCATTGCTCCACCGTTGGCTTCCGCAAGCTCAGCATGTGATCTCCCAGAGGAATTAAGTCGGAATCTTTTACCGCCCGCAAGTAGATAACCGCTGCGGTGAGCAGCAATTAACTTTGCATCAGGGCAAAATTGGAAACCAACTCAACTCGCAAGAAGAAGCAAATGGGAAGCCCAGTTTGCTAACTTAAGCTTTATCCCAATCCAGAATTACTTTGCCACATTGGCCGGTCGACATGACGTCGAATGCCTGTTGAAACTCATCGCAGGAAAATCGGTGGGTGATCATTGGCGACATGTCCAAACCACTGTCCAACATCGCGAGCATTTTGTACCAGGTGTCATACATTTCGCGCCCGTAGATGCCACGAATCGTTAACGCCTTGAGGACAATTTTGCCAAAGTCCACGGGGAACGGCTTTGAAGGTAAGCCCAGCATTGCAATGTTGCCACCCATGATCATCGTATCGACCATTTGGCTAAATGCGGACTCAACTCCACTCATTTCAAAGCCAACATCAAAACCTTCATTCATTCCGATCTCGCTCATTTTATCTTTGAGTGATTCGGTCGCGACATTGACGGTGTGAATCTGGGGATTGATTTTCTTGGCAAACTCCAATCGCCACGGATTAATATCGGTGATCACAATCCGTCTGGCGCCGGCTTTTTGAGCGACTGCTGCTGACATGACTCCAATCGGTCCAGCGCCGGTGATCAAAATGTCTTCCGCCACAAGATCAAAGCTCAGCGCAGTATGGACCGCATTGCCCAGCGGATCCAGAATTGCGGCGACCTCCATGGGAAGATCTGACGGTAGAGGAATTACGTTAAACTCTGGAAGTCGAATGTACTGAGCAAATGCGCCCGGTAAATTCACGCCAATGCCCTTGGTATCCGGGTCAAGGTGCCAGCGACCGGAGCGAGCGTTACGACTTTTGTTGCCCACAACATGTCCTTCGCCGGAAACGCGCTGCCCGACTTTCACTCGGCGGACCGTCGAGCCAACTTCGACGACTTCACCACCATACTCGTGGCCAATCACCATGGGCACCGGAACATTGGCTTGCGCCCAGTTGTCCCATTTGTAGATGTGCATGTCGGTTCCGCAAATCGAAGTCTGGCTGACGCGGATCAGTACTTCATCGGCATCGATTTTGGGCATCGGGACATCGTCCATCCAGATACCAGGTTCGGATTTTGACTTAACCAAAGCTTTCATAATGTTCGTGTTTTCAATTCTGGTTAGATGACCGAAAATTCTTTGCCAACTTTGATGAAGGCATTGATAGCTTGGTCAACCTGCTCGGTGGTGTGACCAGCTGACATTTGGGTTCGGATGCGGGCAGTGTCTTGGGGCACAACGGGATAGAAGAAGCCGACGACGTAGATGCCGTATTCCAGCAAACGGGCGGACATTTTCTGAGCCAACTCTGCGTCGCCAAGCATGACAGGAATGATCGGATGCTCTCCCGGCGGTAACGTAAACCCAGCTTTTTCCATTCCGGAGCGAAACTGAATGGCGTTAGCGAAAAGTCGCTCACGCAGTTGGTCGCCAACACTGGAGCTTACTAACTCGATGGCTTTGAGTGAAGCGCCGGCCAGCGCTGGTGCAAGACTGTTGGAAAATAGATACGGTCGGGATCGCTGACGCAGCATATCAACAATCTGCTGGCTGGCGCAAGTGAATCCGCCCATTGCTCCTCCGAGCGCCTTTCCAAGCGTTCCTGTGAGAATATCGACACGGCCTTGGCATCCATGGAATTCGGCTGTACCACGTCCGCCTTGGCCAAGGAAACCGGTTGAGTGACAATCGTCCACCATAACCAACGCTTCGAACTCGTCAGCGAGGTCACAGATCTGCGGGAGTTTGGCGATAAAGCCATCCATGGAAAACACGCCGTCAGTGGCAATTAGAATGTTGCGAGCGCCTTCATCTCGAGCGGCAATCAATTTCGCTTTCAGGTCGTCCATGTCAGAGTTGGCAAAACGGTATCGTTTGGCCTTACACAAGCGAACGCCATCAATAATCGAAGCGTGATTGAGCGAATCCGAAACCAGGGCGTCTTCGGCTGTCAGCAGGGGTTCGAACAAGCCACCGTTGGCGTCGAAACAAGCTGCGTACAAGATCGAATCATCATAGCCCAGCCAGTCCGCGATCTTTTTTTCCAGCTGGCGGTGAATCGTCTGAGTGCCGCAGATAAATCGAACCGATGCCATTCCATAGCCGAATTGATCAAGCGACGATTTGGCCGCAGCGATCAATTCTGGATGGTCGGCAAGCCCCAAATAGTTGTTCGCACAAAAATTCAGGACTTCTGCTTTACCCGTTTGTTGGCTTTGCTGCTCAACCTCGATCGCGGCGGACTGAGCACCTGAGATTAAACGCTCAGACTTGAAAAGACCCTGAGACTTGATCGAGTCGAGCGTCTCACGAAGTTGTTGTAAATAGGTTTCTTTGATCATGGCTTTGATTATCTATCGAAGCGATCAACTGGCAACCCATTTGAATTATAATCCTTGGGAAAAGGTTAGCATGGTCGACCGAAAGGACGGGAAGCCAGTCTACCCAACTCCGGTATATCCGTTCCAGTGCCAAATCGTAAGCGATCAGTTCATGCGACGAACAGACATTAGACGGTTGTTCTATTTATTGGTTGCTTAGAATTTCCACGAATGGCAAGATGTCGAGAAAGTTGACGGCTCCACCACCATTAACATCAGCTTCGGCTTGAAAGCCTTTAGCAGACAGCACTGCAACAAACGGAGCGATGTCAAAAAAATCGACGGTTCCATCCATGTTGACATCTCCAGGCAACACTGGGTTGGTCAACGTCACGGTAACCATCGCGTCGGCGCTGAAGAAGAAGCCTACGTCAGTAGGAGCTGCATTAAGAGGTAAGCTGAACGGTGTTCCGTTGGCAAGCACGCCCGTGAGGAAAACATTCCGGTCAGTGATAGTGGAAGCTTCGTCCAGAGGCAAATTATTCAGCTCCACAAAATCAACAAAGAACCTTCTCCCAATAAGATTCACCGTACTATTGGGATCGCCACGAAAATTACCAAGGTTCCCACCGCTTATGTTCAGTACACTGCCGGAGTTGGCGATGAGGGCATTTCCGATATTGCCGCCGCTGATATTCACTTCACTGCCTTCATTGGCAGTAAGAAAAGCCCCAACTTCCCCGCCGCGGATGTTCACCTCGCTGCCCTCATTGGCTCGAAATAAAGGACCAATGGTCCCACCTTCATCGGCGTTCAGCTGAACCGTTTGACCGGGTGTTCCTCCGATGTTTACACCAAAGCCACCCGAAACTATCGCTTCGTCGCCGGGCAAATTAATGACCGTGTCAAAAGCGCTCGATGGCGAAGTGCCCGGCCCGTTTACTTGAGCAATCGAAGGCGAAATCAAAAACGTCCAAAAGCCTAAACCGACAACCAACGACAGTAGCGATACTCGGAGTACCTGTTTCATAGCATGCTCCTAATTGGATGAATGACCAGTGAATTTGAAGTGAGATAAATTCTAGCAATCGCTCTTTGATATTGCCACTATTTTTGAAATCCCCCATTAGCGATGGAGTAGGTGGAGACAGTTCACGCCTTTCAACGAGCCAAAGCTTGATCTTTTAGCTGACTGACGTCTTGTCGCCATAAAAAACCACTCGGCCTTTTCGATGCAACATTGCGACATCGGCTACTTCATTGTTTCAGCTTGTCACCGAAAGCCTTGCGGAGCTTTTCAATTTTGGGAGGAATCAAAGCTCGGCAATAAGGTTGAGTAGGGTTGTTATTGAAGTAGTTCTGATGGTAATCCTCGGCAATGTATAGCTTCGAGGCCGCCGCAATTTCAGTCACAATCGGATTGGGATAGGCCTTCACCTCGTTAAGCTTCTTCTTGTAAGTCGTCGCCTTATCTTTTTGACTCTCGTTGTGATAGAAGACTACGGAGCGATACTGAGTGCCCGTGTCATTGCCCTGTCGATTGAGCGTTGTCGGATCGTGGGTTTTCCAAAACACTTGTAGTAATACGTCGAATGAAACTACCTCGGGATCATACTCAATGTGTACGATTTCAGCGTGGCCCGTCGTTCCTTCGCAAACTTGCTCATACGTCGGATTGTCGACGTGGCCACCCATGTAGCCAGACTTGACGGATTTGACGCCCTTCAATTCCAGGAAGACTGCCTCCACGCACCAGAAACATCCACCACCAAATGTTGCAACTTCCATTTTCTTTTCCTTTTGATCAGCTGGTTGATCTTTCTTTGTATCCGCTGTTTCTTGCGGAATTTCACTGGCGGGTTGTTGCTCCTGTTGCTGAGCATGCGAGTTGGACTCAGTGGTCACTTGAGCACAGCCCAGCGAAGGCAAACAAACAACAACTGCAATACAGCAAAGCGACAAAATCGAATCAAACAGTCGCATCATTGACTCCCGGGGTTATGTAAATTTCTCACGTTCGCAAACGGTCTTGGATTTGGAAAGCCAAATCTAAAACCTCGATCGCGGCCTAAATGCCCTGTGGCTTTAAGACATTAATCTCCCAAAGATGGAAGATTCTTGCTACTTCAGTTTTAGCGGTACTGTGTGAAAAGCATGAGAATTAACCGAACGACAAACTATATCGCCGCGAATTCTGAAGTAGCATGGCTACGCAACCCGAGCCAAACTACTCGCCGGCCTTTACTCGAAGCTTGTCGACAATCTTCTGAACCTGTGATCGCTCTTCCGGCGACTCGGTGATTTCGACGGCCCGGTTCTCGGCCAACCTTGCCTGACGCGTTCGTTTCATATCTCGCATGATCATCGCTTTGTGGAGTAGCGACTCTGCCCGCAAATCCGAGGGCATCTGCGAGTCGTCGGTAAAGTCATCGAGAATTTGCAAAGCTGTTTTGGCATCCTTAAGTTCGTAAAGCGCGTCAGCCTTGGCACAAACTAATTCAATCATGACGTCTGGCTTGCTGCGAGCTGATTTTAACGCCACGTCATAAGCGTCAATCGCCTCTTGATATTCTGACTCAGCGTCGTGGAGTTCGCCTTTGGCTAGATACAGATGAACCGATCCGCCGCCATCGGCGATCGCCTTGTCGAGCGTTTTTAATGCTTCTGCGCGTCGCCCTGATCCAATCATCAGATAAATTTTCTTAACCATCAAACGCTGACGTGTTTCACCCTGAACCGCTTCCAAGCCGATCATCTGGTCGAGCAACGCGTCGGTCATCTTGTCGTCTTTAAGTTGTCGAACGAGATTTAGCTTCATCTGATAGATTTCAAGTTTTTGAGCGTCGGTGAAGTCAATCTCTTCCATCACCTCGTCGATAAACTTGATTGCAAGCTCGGGCTTCTCCAGTTTTGAAACCATCAGCAGATCCGTCATCACGACTTTTCGCATTTCTGCATCTGCGCCGGCATTCCATTTCTCACGAAGCTTCAAACTGTTGTCTTTATCCAGTTCAACAATCTCGGCAATGACGTCTGCGTAATAGACCTCCACGATTTCAGACTTCATTTTGCTGATCGCCTGATCAAGCAATTTTGCTCGTTCGGCACCAGTTTTACCTTCAGCTTTCTTGAGATTCTCGTCACGCTCGACTCGCAGCTCGCGTGCTTCTTCAAGGATCGCAAGATAATTTTTAAAGTCGCCTTCCGCGTAACCCGCAAACGCAAATGGTTTCAGAAGATTGTCGGTCAACACCAACGTTGGATAACCGCCGATTCCGTACTTTTGCAAATACTCCTGATTCTGTTTAGCAATTTCTTCGCTTTGTGGGGTCCGCTTGGGAAAGTCAAACTTGACCAGAACGTAGTGCTTTGAAACCTCGAACAAAAAGTCTTTCTCTGAGAGAACGTTTTTCTCCAACGCTCGACATGGAGGACACCAGTCTGATCCAGTAAACAGAAAGATAATGTCTTTGTCTTCCTCAACCGCTCGAGCGATCGCCTCTTTGGCGTCCTCGGTAAACCCCGGATCATCATCGGCAAAGGCGGGCGAATTGCAGCAAGCAAGCATTGCAATTACGGCGATCACGGAAAACTGAGCCAACCCATTTCGAAACAGGTTGCTCCAAACAAGAATCAAACCGCTAGAGCTGTGTCGACAAAACCCAATATGTCTCATTTTTTATCTCTCAGTTTTTACTGCAATCCAACACTCTATTATGCCCCAAAATACTCGCCAATGCGAAGCGCCTGGGATTAATTTGTATCGAACTGGTATCTTTGGACGCAAAAAAACGCGACTAACACTTCGACGCGTTGATCGTTACGACCAAAACCTGAAATTCGTAACTTGCGCAACATAACATCCTACGCCTTATTTTTTCTTTTTTCTCTTGGGTCTGCCAGTTTGTACGCTTCAACTTCAAATGGATTATCCATGTAGCAGTCCTTCTTTTGAATCCACAACCAAGCGGAATAGCCAAGGTAGATGGGAATAAAAAGCGGGCCCCAACGTTCATATTGACCAACGTGAACCTGTTCATGGTCTCGCACAACGGCGAGCTCTTCTTTGTTCTGCCCGATGATCGTGTGACCAAGGGTCATTGCCGTTACGCCGCGCACCCCCAGCCTGGTGAGCAACCAGCTAACGAAACCTCCGTAAAATTCTATACATCGGTTTCGAATTTGGGATTTTCCTCCACTCGCTAAACCCAGTAGTCCAACGAATAACCCCAGTAAAGAATTAGGTGAAACCCAAAGATAAAACAAAATTTGCAAGATCCAACTTCGTTTTTTGGCTTCCATGATTTTCGCAGTTTACTGGCCCTGAGGAGTCTTCCCAAATATAATCGAATAACCAAGCGCTTGCGGTCGCGAGCTAGCGGTTTTTGGCTTACTTTTTTTGCCCAATCCGTACGACTGCCTGCTGATTGGCAAAAGATGGACTACCATCAAGTTCGGCTGATCAACACAATAGCGACGCTGATACGAAGAAAGCTTATACAGGCCTGCCAAGCCGTGGTTTGGTTTGGCGGTTTTTTTCGAGCTAGACGTAAAATCAACTTAGAGATGCAACTTGTGATAAAATGGAGTAATCAAGGACGGTTACCAGTCATCAATCCATTGATGGAAGACATGATGACGCACTGAACGGAAAAACGATGACGTTTGCCAATGACCAATGCCCAAATCAATCCTTGCTTAAAAGAGCAACCTTTTCTCCGTTTGGGCTGATCTTGCTTTTCTGCTTTTCAGTCTTCTTTCTACGTCCCGTCAGTATTCTTTGCGCTGACAACTTGGCAATTCTGAAACTCAAAGAGATTCAGGCCCAAGTCAGCGATGTGGTTTCCAAAAATAGTGGAGCCTGCGTTGCGGTTACCGATGGCGTCGGTTTTGGCACTGGTGTGATTGTCAGCGCTGATGGATTGGTGCTTACCGCTGGTCACGTCATGGCCAGTCAAGACAAAGGGCAGTACGAAGTCGTCTTGTCGACCGGCAGAGTTGTCAAAGCTCGAGCGCTTGGGAAGAACCTTAACCATGACTCGGGCATGATGCAGATCATCGAAGACGGCCCGTTTCCGTTTGTTGAGCTTTCGAAGACCAACAAGTTCAAACAAGGCCAGTGGGTTGTCTCGCTTGGCCACTCTGGTGGTTGGAAACTTGGACGGAAACCGCCTGTCAGAACGGGCCGGATATTGGCTCGCAAAAAGCATCAGCTTGTGACCGACGCAGTTTTGATCGGTGGCGATTCTGGCGGTCCGTTGTTCAATCTCGAGGGTGAACTGATTGCGATTCACAGTTCCATTGGAGACACCGTCGCGGAAAATCGTCATGTTCCTGTCGCTACGTTTCAGCGTGACTGGAACCGGCTCAAGCAAGGAAGCGTTTGGGGGCAGTTGCCCGACCTCAATGATCCTTCTGAAAAGAAAAGACGCGGTTTGATCGGAATCAAGCTCGACCTCAGTCAATCTCAGGCCGTCATCAGAGCGGTTGATCAAGGCATGCCTGCTGAAGAAGTTGGTCTGGAAATTGGAGACATCGTGTTGCAATTCGACAATACGATCGTCCAGGATGGAAGGCATTTGATCGATATCATCAAACGCAAGTCGGCTGGTGATGTGTGTCCCATTGTTGTCCTAAGGAAGGGCAAGCAAATTAACTACGAAATTATTTTGAGGTGATCTGGATGAATGCCTCTAACGGCTTGCAATTTGTCGGTGCAAGAGACTTATTCGAAGGAGTGAATGCAATGGCTTACAAAACACTACTGATGCTTGCGTTCGTGTTGGCCGTGGTATTCTGTTTGCAGACGCGTTCTGCTCAGGCTCAACTCGCTCGAGATGTTCAAGACGTTTTCGAAGGGATGTTGGAAGAACTCGATGAGGAACTACGCGAGAAGTTCAAACTCGCCATCAAGAACGATACGCCGACGGTTGAGTTTACGCCTGAACAGTTTTTAAGATTTCGCGACAACCCGGCCAATCCGTTTGAAGGACTTGATAATATTCAAGTTGATGCTCACGGCGGAAATATTGCGCTCAAGTTTGAGCTTCCCAGCATGCGGAACAGGACGGTTCATAGTCGGGAGCGACAAAGCCCTGTTGTTCTTTCGCAGATTAACGCGCCGGTTCTGTCGGCTGCTGCCAGTACGGTCGCGTTTTACAGTGGAGGCCGACAAATTGCACTGGGTACGGTCGTTGATAGCGATGGCTACGTTCTGACCAAAGCGAGTGAAGTCGAAAATCGTGAGGAAGTTCTGTGTCATCTGCGCGGCGGAAGGAAGCTCGAAGCCAAGTTGATTCGCACTGACGCCAAAAACGATTTAGCCATTTTGAAGATTGAGGCCGAGGGCTTGGCCAAAATCAATTGGTCAGATGCACAACCTAAAACTGGAGCGTTCGTTATGACGCCCAATATTAAAGGGCAGGTGGTTGCCTTGGGGACCTACAGTGTTGCTCCGCACTCAACTGCCGCCGGACAACAGGCTTTTTTAGGAGTACAACCAGAAACCACCGCGCACGGGGTTCGTGTTTCAGATATCGAGCCCGGATCGGCTTCTCATGATGCTGGTCTGCGAGACGGCGATGTTTTGACTGAGCTGGGCGGAGTTTCAATCACAGATGTCGCGTCGCTGGTAAAGACGATTCGCGATCGGCGTCCCGGAGATCAAGTCAAAATCAAGTTCCTCCGCAATGGACAATCTGGAACAACCAATGCAGTCCTGGCAGGTCGCAGTGTTTCAGGAGCTTTGGCTGCTCGATTCAAGATGATGAATCGCTTAGGCGCGATTCCCAGTCGTCGCGATGACAATTTTCCAAATGTTTTCCAGCATGACTCTCCGCTCTTCCCTGAGTTTTGTGGAGGGCCGATTACCGATCTTGACGGCAATGTGATCGGAATCAATATCGCTCGTCACGGACGCGCGGCGACCTACGCGATTCCCGCAGACCACGTCAAAACGCTTCTGAAAGATTTGATGCGAAGCAACGTGGCGTCTCGTTGATATCGACGAGGCTCCGCGCCTGTTTGAGGATGAAACGTTTCAGGAAGTCCGCTGCGGTCAAGGTCGTTGCTACGACTCCAACGGCAGTAAAGATCAGAGTGCAGTGAGGAATCCGATAAACGGCGCGATGTCGAGGAAGTTCACGACACCGTCTTCATTACAATCGGCTTCCGGGAAGAAAGTTTGGGTCGACAGAAAACCAATGAACGGGTTGATATCCAAAAAACTCACAACTCCATCCAGATTGCAGTCGCCCAGCACGGCCCCTGGAGCAGGTTGTCCGATGAGATAAAATGAGGGTCGATGGTCCAGTTGAACGTCAGCTGATACCGGCCCTCCCGAGACGATTGACCCATACATGAACTGCGCATCAGCAGCTACATTCCCTTGGGGCGCAAAGATAGTACCGAAAAAATGGTTTAAAAACCCGGCTTCAAGGGTGACGCTTCCATGCGATTCGAAGGTGACGAGGTTGGCAAGATCCGCAACAGAATCTCCTGATGTAGTCGTGATTTCAACGCCGTTGACGATGAAATCCAACCCAGACCCAAAGTTCGCATCACTTTCCAGAAACACATTGATTGGTTCGTTATTGACGATTTGCAGAGAAACCGTGGTACCCGTCTGGAAATCCAAACGTCTAAAGAAGTAGGTGCCAGATGTGAGATCAATTTGGTCGAACAAGCCTGTCATCTCCAAATCTCGATACGCACCGGGAGGAAGTGAAATACTCGTATTTGAAATAACATCCTCGGTGCCGGCGCTGAATTCACTGGCGAAAGGAACCCCAATTGATGTGACCGTGTTTGCTTGCTGTTGAGTAATCCCAAACACATCGGTGGAATTTCCTGCGATGAGGAAATCTCCGAAAGTCAGATCCCCAAGTATATCCGCGCTTCCCTCGAGTGTTGCATTACCATTGGCGAATACACTTCCGTTCACTGCGCTGAGCGATTCCTGAGTGTAGTCTTCGAATGCGAACATGTTGCCCATATTGAACTCCGTGTCCTGAATTCCATACGCGAATCCGACATCGAGATCGCCGCCGCTGTAAACGTCGCCTCGTACCATACCTTCCAAGGTAACAGTACTGGAGCTGAAGATTGCAAAATCAGTCGCGTTCTGCGCGCTGGCAACTCCCAAGAGGAAATAGGTAGCCGACAGAATCGACGCACGGAGAATTAGTTTGGCCGATGACACGTTCAATATTTGATTTGTTTTCATGCGACCATTTTAACAAGAAAATTGCACTTGGGTGCGTTATCGAAATTCCAAATTCATGAAATTACGGGCGCTCGCGATCCGGATTCAACCCGTATGTCGAAAGAAGCGTTTGGGCCGAATTGTCCGGGTTTTTGGCCCC
>CAYSQZ010000153.1:0-11492 GCA_964433035.1 uncultured Pirellulaceae bacterium
GCGTGAAGCATGGCACCCGTTTTGCTATTCATTTCAGGATTGACGGACCACTAGTTTTAATCAACTCAATCGGCGTCAAAAATCTTGAGTAAATGGGATGTCATCATCGTCGGGGCTGGTGCGGCGGGATTGATGGCCGCCGCCAGCGCGTCCAGTCGCGGGCTCGATGTCGTGCTGCTGGAAAAGAATCGAAAACTCGGCGTCAAGATTTTGATGTCCGGAGGAACTCGCTGCAACATTACTCACAATTGCAGTTCGGCTGAAATCGTCAATGCTTATGGTCGTCAGGGGAAGTTTCTCCATTCCAGCCTGGCAGCTCTGTCGCCAAGTGAGGTGATTGAAAAAATCGAAAGCCAGGGAGTTGCCACAAAGATCGAGTCGACGGGCAAGATATTTCCAGTCAGTAACAAAGCGATTGACGTTCGAGACGCGTTGGTTGGGTTGGCCCGGCAATCGGGAGCAACGATACTTAATGAGCACTCAGTTGATTCGGTTAGCAAAGTGGGCAGCGAGTTCGTCGTCCAATCCGCTGGCGAGAATTTTTCTGGCGCCTCGCTCTTGATTACAACTGGTGGCAAGTCGTATCCAGGTTGCGGGACCGTTGGCGACGGGTACGGGTGGGCGGAGCAGTTTGGGCATTCTATCGTTGAGCCGGTCCCGGCTTTGGTTCCGATTCTCAACAACGCCCCTTGGGCCAATGAGCTCAAGGGAATAACAATTGAGAAATCGAAAGTCGAAGTCTGGCAGCCACAGATCACTCCCGATTCGGTCGAAGGTCTGACCAAGTCACAACTGAAAATGCTCAAGCCACGAACTCTGGTTGAACGTGAGGGTTCTTTTTTGTTTACTCACTGGGGATTTTCTGGGCCATCGGTTTTGGATGTCAGTCGTGAAGTTGCAAGGCACGATCACGCGAAGCGATTGAAATTGAATTGTGACTTTCTGCCAACCATGTCTTCCGGTGAATTGGACCAGTTGCTGGTCCGAAGAAAATCTGAAAACGGAAAGCAAAGCGTCGCAAATCTGCTTAGTGAGCTCTTTCCCAAGCGACTTGCCGAGTCTTTGTTGACCCAAGCTGGATGCAACGCTCAGCTTGACGCTTCGTTCGAACTGAAAACCAGAAATGCCGAGCTCTCGAAAAAGGATCTGGCTGCAATTTCTCAGCAGGTAAAGCGTTGTCAGTTCGATATCAACGGAACGCTTGGTTTTGAGAAAGCCGAGGTCACTGCCGGTGGTATCGAGCTTAAAGAGATTGACAGTAAGACCATGCAGTCCAAATTGGTGGACGGTTTGTTCTTTGCTGGAGAAGTCCTGGATCTCGACGGGCCAATCGGCGGGTTTAATTTTCAAGCGGCGTTCAGTACCGGTTGGTTGGCTGGTCAGTGGTGCGGCGAGAAATGATGACTTGCCGTCGTTATGTGCGTCGGTAGGCGCATTGTTTCATGGAAACCCGAAACGTAAGTGAGGGACGACGCGACATCATGTAGTAACAAGTAGGTCAGGCTGTGCCTGACGAAAAGAACCGAAGTTCGTTGCTTTTCTCGTGGAGCACCAATTCGACACCGCTTGGCAAGCCCGAGGCTCGCAAAATCTAAAAATGGTCCTTGGCCTCAGTTTCTCCTCCAGCCATTGTCCCCATGGCGCCCCAAACTCCATGTGGACTGGCGATGACAGTTTCCGATTCGATTTGTTGGACCGTTAAAGTTGCAGTTGTTGGATCTCCAGCATCAATTTCGTTGGAAACAAAGTGCGTTGAGCAGTCAGCCAGAGCAACGTTGATCCCACCTGAATGGCCGGATCCCGCCGAGTAAACACCATCGCCATCCTGATTATTTGAAACCTGAAAACTCGGGCTGCCCGGAGGCAGGATCGTGTTGATCAGACTGATCCCTGCCGATCCATCCGCCCAATGGGAACCACGACAGCCCAGCTCTGCTGACGGTTTGTACTCGCTTCGCTTTTTGCCGACGGCTGAAAAGACTTGCCCAGGCGCGTCAAGCCAATTGGATTTTCCTTCGGTCAAGAAGCCACCTCGAATCGACTTGATCTGAGGGCTTCCCATTTCTGACATTGAAATTGTGTTGCTGGTTCCGTCTGAAATATCGTAGAGGGTTGAGCTTCTAAAAGCACCGAAAACACCTCGTAGCTTTGTAGGTTGATAGACTCGCCGTGCTGTGTCGCCGATTGAAAAAGCGTAGTTGGTCCGTCCGAAAGTCGCTTCTTCAAAGCTGTCTGACGGGCATACAAAATAAGGTAGCGTTTGGGTCCATGGTGGATAAGTTTCATCTGAGAACTCGGGCCCAAAGGCAGGGTACTCAATTCCATTGAACTCAGTAGGAGTGGAGATCTGGTCGTAAAGCGGGCTCGACTCAATGAAAGGAAGCAGCGTGACTAGACCGCTGATACGCTTGGGTAAAAACTGGCCGTCCTGGTCCTGGGCTCCAATGGCCATCGGGAGTTCTCGATTGGCTGACTCGTAGTTGTGGGTGGCCAAGCCAATTTGCCGCAAATTGTTGGCGCACGTTATTCTCCTTGCCGCCTCTGATACCCGACGTGTGCTCGGCAACAGCATTCCGAGCAGAACAATTGCGATTCCGATCAAGATAAGAAGTTCGACCAACGTGAATCCGCAACGGGATATCAAAATTGGTTTTCCAGGGGGCTTAAGAAAAAAAGGATCGCGTCTGACCATGGCTACCTCCTGTTTTGAATTCGGACGAGCTCAAAAATCACCAAAGGCAGAATCCAGCTCAACCAAACCGTCGCTCGATAGGTGTTCAGCGTTTCGACATTGGTTACTGCAAAAAGCCCACTGCATAATCGTAACGCGATGGGTGAGCAAAGCAAAATTGCTGAGCGATACGCCCATGTCATGTGGGCTTTGATTTGTTTCTTTCTCGCATAATGCGCCGTGGCCAAAATGCTGAACGCAGTGGCAACAGCCAAGCAGCAAAATCCATACGTTGATACCGTTCCGCCTATCGCTTTAAACGCCATGATCAAACCACCGGGGCAAACTGCAAAGACAGTCAACAATGCCAGTAGTTTCCCAGTGGTTCGATGGACAGTACGGAATCGTTTTGACTTTCCCGTCGCCAGCATCACCAGAACTGCAACGATCGCGACAGGACCGGAGACGATGTGGAGGTAGAAGCCAAAAGCATACCAGCCGGGAAATGATACGCGGCGACCGGCTAGGAAAAATGACTTGTCAAAGTCCGGAGGAAAGTAAAACCGGTACTCCCAAAGGATTGTAATCAACACCCGAAAAACCAGCAGCACCGCCAACGCGATGGCAATTTTGCCGAGTATTTTCGCGCGTGAGTTCAAATGCTACTTTCAGCTAAAGGATGTAGCGGCTGAGGTCTTCATCATCGGCGACTTTGGTCAATCGTTCTTTCACATAAGCTGAATTGACCGTGACTTGGCCCATCTTCATCTCGGGGGCTTCGAATGAAAGCTCTTCGAGTAGGTGTTCGAGGATGGTGTACAGCCGCCGGGCTCCGATGTTAATCGTAGACTGGTTGACTTGGTGGGCAATCGTGGCGAGCTCTTCGATTCCGTCTTGTGCGAATTCGAGCTTGACGCCTTCGGTTGCCAAAAGCGCCGTATACTGGCGCGTCAACGAACTGGTTGGCTCCGTCAGGATTCGAACGAAATCGTCTTTGGTCAAGTCATTCAGCTCGACTCGTATTGGGAACCGGCCTTGCAATTCGGGCATCAGTTCGCTCGGTTGGTTTCGGTGGAACGCACCGGCGGCGATAAACAGAATATGGTCCGTCTTGACGTAGCCATGCTTGGTCTGGACCGTAGAGCCTTCGACGATCGGAAGCAGGTCACGCTGCACGCCTTGTCGAGACACGTCAGCCGATTTTCCTTCACTGGCAATCACTTTGTCGATCTCATCGAGGAAAATGATGCCAGAGTTCTCGGCCAATTTGATCGCTTTGTCATTAATTTTGTCAGAATCAAGCAGCGACTCACACTCCTGTTCGAAGATGACTTTCCGAGCCTCGGAAACGGTAAGCTCTTTCTTGGTGCGGTTGGTAGGCATGATTTTTTCCAGCATCCCCTGGAAGTCCATATCCATCTGCTCGACTCCCATGCCGCCAATCATCATCGGAGACGCTTTCTGTTGGATCGAGACTTCGACCAGGCGATCTTCCAGTTCACCTTCGACGAGCATCAGTTTCATTTTCGATCTCGTTCGCTCGAACGAGTCGCTGGCATTCGGTTCAGCATCTTGGGTCGGGTCTTCGGCAGTCGCTGAAAATTCGTATTTCACCGGCTTGGGGCAAAGTAAATCAAGCAAGCGAGCGTTGGTCCGATCTTCGGCTGGCGTTTTAACATTTTCGCGTTCGGAAGTCCGGATTAGATTGATCGCATTGTCAAGCAACTCGCGAATCATGCTTTCGACGTCGCGACCGTAGTAGCCGACTTCGGTGTACTTGGAAGCCTCTACTTTTATAAAAGGCGCGCCAGTGAGTTTGGCCAGTCTGCGGGCGATTTCAGTTTTACCAACGCCCGTCGAGCCGATCATCAAAATGTTTTTGGGTGAAACCTCGTGTTTCATGTCGTCAGACAACTGTTGGCGCCGCCAGCGATTTCGGATCGCGATCGCAACAGAACGTTTGGCATCGGCCTGCCCAACGATATGTTTATCAAGCGCGGCAACGATGGCTTTGGGTGTTAGGACTTCCATGGGATTGGGTTCTGTATTTCTTTTAAATTTAATCAAATTCGTTTTTTATTTCCGGCGACCGCACGCTTTTGTCCAGCAATCCAGTTTTCGGAGTCGTTTTGCTTGTGCCGCAAGACTTCAGGAATCAAGTGATTCAAATTTGAACAGATCATTCTGAACAATTGCCAGTCCAGCTACAAATGTTTACAGCCTCTGGGGAAAAGTTGAACTTGCTCTTTCAAAGTGCGGGAACTAACTCGGCGGGGCAGGGCAGTCAATCTCTTCGACAGTGATGTTGGTATTGGTGTAGATGTCTAAGCCGCCGGCGATCAGCATGGATTCGTGAACAATTTCGGCGGCTGAGAGTTCGCTGTGTTTTTTCAGCGCCTGGGCGGCAGCAGTTGCGTAGTTGCCGCCCGATCCGATAGCAACGATCCCGTCAGTCGGTTCGATCACATCTCCAGTCCCGCTGATCAGGAGAATCTTTTCGCCTTCGGTGACGACCAAAAGTGCTTCCAGTTGCCGAAGAGCTTTGTCGGTTCTCCATTGCTTGGCCAGTTCGATCGCTGCCCGGGTAAGGTTGTTGGGCGAGTCTTTGAGTTGGACCTCGAATCGCTCCATCAACGCGAACGCGTCGGCGCTGCTGCCTGCGAACCCGCAAAGGACTTTGCCACCGAGCAATTTGCGAATCTTCATCGCATCAGCTTTCATTACCGCGCTGCCCAAGGTGACTTGTCCGTCTCCACCCATCGCAATCTTATTGCCTTTGTGCACGGTCAAAATCGTTGTTGCGTGAAATTTCATTAAGGCTGCGTTTTAGAAAGTGTTTTTTCGATGATTTGAGAGCGTACATTTTATCGTTTTCAATTTTATGCTCTAGTGGTTCTCAAGCGTTTAAGCAGAATGCTTGAGGCGCAGTCAGGATGGCTTTGTGAAAATTGAGCTGTTGGAACCACTAGTCGTGTTGGCTGGCTAGACTTACCATTTGAAACCATGAATTCCGAAGAACAATCAAAAGTCCAGACTCCCAATGGGGATGAGAATCAAGCCCCGTTCCGCAGTCCGTTGTTGATGAACGCTAACGATTCAGCGTTGGTCGTGATCGACGTTCAGGAAAAACTGATCCCACTGATTCCGGGCTATGAGCGAATCGTTTGGAATATTAATCGTTTGCTTGACGGAGCGGCGGCGTTGGGGGTGAAAGTCTGCGGGACTGAACAGTATCCAAGTGGCCTCGGCGCGACGATCGAGCCGCTGTCGATGAAGATCAAAGCCCAGGCCGACGGGATCCCGGACAAGACGATGTTTAGTTGTCGGGAGTGCGATTCCAAGTTTAAGGATCTCTCGGCCGCTGGTGTGCACAATCTGCTGATCTGCGGTATCGAGTCGCATGTGTGTGTGGCTCAGTCTTCGCTGGACTTCCTGGCTCAGGGTTTCAATGTTTTTGTTTGTGTTGACGCAGTTGGTTCGCGGAACGCGATCGACCATGAAACGGCTTTGCGGCGAATGGAGAATAGTGGCGTGGTGGTGACGACCACCGAAGCGGCTTTGTTTGAGTGGTGCGAAAAATCGGGAAGCGATCAGTTCAAGCAGATTTCAAAAATTGTTCAGCAGCAGCCACCGGTTTAGTTCATAGCCTCGTCCACTACGGAAACCCGACGCGTCAGCGAGGAAACCGTTGTTCCGCGTCCTTCGCTGCCCTTTATTGATCGTCTTTCTTCTTTTCTTTTAGCTTGTCGGTCTTGGCTTTAATCTCATCAGCATCCATTTGCTCAATCGTTCCGAACAGGTGACCGCCTTTTCCTCCGCTGTGTGCCCAAGTGCCCGCATATTTGCCTTGGCGGATCAGAACGCGCGCGTCGAACGTTCCAAACCCTGGAAACGTAACTCTGTCGATCGTGATCACTGGAGTCTTGTCAGCGAACTTGATCTCGATCGGCGGTAGAGGAAACGTCTTGTCGTGATCACCGTACTTGATTCGAGCGACGAGGTTCCAGAAATCACCAACTTCGTTTTTCTCAGCCGAAAGAATTTCGTAATGTTCGGTTTTGGGTTCGTCCTGTCCGGTGATAGTGAACTGGCCGGTCCACTTTGTGCCACTGAGATATTTGGCGAGTTTTGTATAGAGTGCCTTGGTCTCGTTGTCTTCTGATTCTTGCGCTTGCTGCTGGCTGGCGTTTAGCTGAGGATCTGTTTGGGCGAAAACCATTTGGGTCGAGGCAACGACCAGTATCAAAACGGTTCCAATTAGCTTGCTTGAGTTGAAAACTTGTTTCATATCTGCCTCACGAAATTTATCAAATGAATCGGCTTAGTTTTGGCTTGGATCAAGAACGTTTGTCCCAGGTTTGTCCTAAGGATCGCTGATATTATACGGCCTCCCATAGCAGCCGGGACGGGACGCTTAGCGAGTCTGTGAATTGGCTATCGGATTGGATTAAATCGCCCATTTCGATCGTATTTTCGGTTGTGTTTGGAGATTCGACTGGTGTTGATCAAATTCTACAGTCGTTCTAAGCTACGCATCTGAACGCTGGGGATGGCCCGGCGACAAATGATTGCATATGCGGCAGCGTTTTGCTGTTCGCGCGAAGGAGTTGCGTGTGTTCGTTGCAGCCACTACCCAGTGTTTCCCAGAACGTCCTCTGGACGCCGCTATCGAGAAACTGGCTGATCTTGAATTTTCCCATATTGAAATTGGCATTCACGAATCCAGCCAACACCTCAAACCATCGGAGGTGGTTGCGGATTTAGCCCGGGCCTACGATGTCATAAACTCAACTCGGCGGTTGACGGTCGTTGGGCTGAGTTTGGAAATCGCTGAAGAAGGTGACGCTTACCTCAATACGTTTACCAAATGTTGCGAGCTGGCCAAGCTATCCAAGATTGTGACGCTGACTGTGCCCTCTGGCGAGCACGGCACCCCGTTTAATGAAGAGGTTGAGCGTTACAAGACGTTGGTCGACATCGCTCAAAAGCACGGAGTCTGTGTTGCGATGCGCTCAAGGGTTGGCAATATCTCAGCCGACCCTGACACCGTCTCGGTCATTTGCGGTCACGTCGAAGGGCTTGGGTTGTCGCTCGACCCCAGCCATTATCACTACGGTCAACCGCCAGAGAAAATGACATACGAGAAACTGATGGGCTACGTGCACAACGTCTATCTGAGAGACTCAACACCTGAGGAGCTTCAGGTTCGCGTTGGTAAGGGGATCATCGAATACGGCAAGCTGATCAATTTGCTTCGCAAAGTTAAGTATGACCGGGCGCTATGTGTCGACATCCAGCCTCAAGACGATATCGACCACGATGGCGAATTGCGAAAGTTGCGATTGCTGCTTGAAAGCCTGGTTGTGGTTTAGCTCGAACTTTGGATCATCTGGAACAGCTTCAAGTGAGCGGAGGCACTAGCCGCCGATTCGTTCGTGTCTACCAGCGGCTAGCGCTTGCCGCTCATCCAATGTGGAATTGTCAGACAGTGCCTAGTGATCCAGTTGACCTGAATTGACCGGAGGCTAATCCGGTTTGCTGCGTCATTTCCAGATCGAAATCCTTGCATGGACTGGTCAATTCAGTTTTGACGGAACACTAGTCTTTCTTCAGGTACTCGAGCTTCAGGGGATGATCTGATTTCGGGTTATCGACGCGAATTGCAATGGTTCCATCGAGAACCCGATCGATCAACTGCCCGACGATTTCTGCGCGCCAGCCACTGGCAATTTTCGGTTCTTCTTTCAAGTCGATCAAACCCAAACGCCATGCTGCCATCGTGCGAACGTCTTGAGCGGTGCCAACGATGTTGGACGCGATGTTCTCGGTCTTGCATGTAACATTGAGCGCGGTGGTTAAAAACTGGCCCAGCAAACCAAGGTTCATGGTGCGACCACGAGGCATCCTGGGCGGAAGCTCGGCATCGGGAGTCGAATTGCCGCGTTGGATCGCTTCGGAGATCGGTTGGGTCATGGATTTCGAAACCCGATTGCCAAAGCCGCGAATCGCTTTGAGCCGCTCCGGGTCGGCGGTGCCACGCTTGGCCAACTCCACGATCAAATCATCAGGAATGATGCGTTTAGGAGACCGGTTTTTCTTTTCGGCTTCTTTATCACGAGTGATCCAAAGCTCCTTCACCAGTTCCAGGGCTCTTGGCTTGAGCCCCGAGATACCTGAGACACGACGCCATTGGGGTTCAATCTCGGTTTTTTCCAGAGCGGTTTGCCAGAGTCCGATTTCTTCTTCAAGCCACGTTGTCCGTCCAAGCTTTTCGAGCTTGCCTGAAATTTTGTTGTAAAGCGATTCTAAAAATACGACGTCCGACAAAGCGTAATCGATCTGCCGTTTGGAAAGCGGGCGACGGCTCCAATCGGTTCTCGTCTCGCCTTTGTCAACTTTTGATCCCAGTAATCTTGACACCAGATTTCCGTAAGCCGCTGGGTATTCAATTCCGATCATGCCGGCGCCCAATTGTACGTCAAACAATTTGTGGGGACGCTGTTTGCATGCGCGGTAGCAGAATAGAAACTCCTCTCTGGCGGCGTGGGCAATGGTTATATGTGGGCCTTGGGCCAACAAGTTCCAGAAAGGGGTCACGTCTTTGATGGCCAGCGTATCGATGATCGCGTAGTTACCGTCAGCGGCCACTTGTAACAGGCAAAGTTCGGGACGATATCGGTTCTCGGAGACAAACTCGGTGTCGAATCCGATCAATTTGCAGTTTTGTGATCGTTCACAAAAATCGGCTAATCCTTCAGCCGTCGTAATGTGTTCGAAGGGAATTCCGTTTTCCATGATTTTGGGTAAGCCGCAAAGTCTTTGAGCAAGAGGCTACAGTGACGCAATCCGAAGATTTGAAAGTGAGAACCCGCGTCAGACCAGTTTAACCTAACCTTTGTTTAGACACTTGAACACCTGCCGAGCTCCTATTTGTTTCTAAAATGGTGATTGAACGATTGGACATATCAGGCTTTTGCGGCATAACACGCTACTCGATCCGTTGTTTTGCCGTGAGTTACGGAATCGATGAGTTCGCTGTTTGGATGCTTGGCAATCCAGGTTGGTCAAAATCGGTTTCAATTTTCTGGTCCAATCCCTCTTCAAGATGCGGGTTCACCGAAGTACTCAAACTCCAAGCCGGACTCAGATTGTTTACCCGACCGTTAAAGCTGGATCGAGCTGGATCGAGCTGGATCGGCAGAGCCGAAAAATGGTACATGCTTTGTGTATTGAAGTAGCGATTGAGCTTCGACATCGACGAATTTGGTTTCGCTGATTCCGTTCACCCAGGTTCGAACTCACGGTGACTTTGGTTGAGCGATTTTTCTTGAATTCAAAAGGGCTAAATGTTGCGGCGAATCCACGCACGAAAAATGCCATAAGTCCAACATCTCATTTTTGCAGTTTTCGATAAGCAGCCACACGGCCTCGTGTGACATTGAGCTGGGGATATCTATTTACCATCCCTAGGTTTAGTGGTTGGGTATCCGGTATGCGCTTGTCGTTGTCTTAAGAGTTGTTGTGGCGAAATCGTACAACTGGTCGGCGAATATTGTTTGAGCCGAACGAGTTAGCTTAGAACCTGTTAGTCCGAACTGGTCCTTGGATCACTTTGATTTGAGCGACTCAAAAAATTTCTTGAAACTTAGGCAAAAGCTTGACATCAAAAAATTAGTCGAGATATTAGGAACGTCTGAGATTGGCTTTGACTTTTGGTGACGATTTGTGGCCGAAGCTTTCCTACCATCCTTCCGCCTGTTTTCTTACCAACCTAGCCGAGATATTGCCTCAACTTGCAACGAGCAAATGAAGCGCCCGGTTGTTCATCTTAGATTTCATGGAAGTAAGTTTGTGGCGGAGTTGCCAGTTAGCTATTTTTATCTCGAAAGGAATTGTTGTGCCAGAATCGGTTTTGGATGCGATACGGAATGGTCAATGGAATTTTGAGCCAGAGGAAATTGGTGAGAATCAGTACGATTCGACGGGAGCCTTGCCTGGATCAGCCGAGAAGATTAGAGAACTGGCCGAAAGGGCCGAAGGGGGATTGCCGCTTTGGCACCCCAGCGATCGTCGATCGTTTGACGATACCGACGAAGCTCTGATTTAAGGCGCAGAGTTGGTGCTGGCGATTGCTCGCCAAGCCACGTCGTAGAAGAATGGCTTTTTTAATACAATGAAGGGCATCCCAATTGGGTGCCCTTTTTTTGTATTATTTTTTTGCAGGTGAAGCTTCGTCGCTGATCCTAACTCGAACCGATTATAAGAATTTTGACTAATGGCTAAATTTAATGTTGTTGTTGACCATCAAACCGAGCGGCAGCAGGCTGTTGAGAGCCTGAAAACCTTCTCCGATCGTATTCGAAATGAATCGCCTGTTGAGGTTAGTGAGGTAGAAGAGAATTGGGACGAGACAGGCAATTTGAGCTTTTCATTCAAAGCGATGGGATTCACGATTTCGGGCTCCATGGTGACCTGCGATCAGAAGGTCACTGTTGCTGGTAAATTGCCGTTTGCGGCGCTACCGTTTCGAGGTGCTATTGAAAGCCAAATCGAGGAGAAAGTGAAAGAAGCGATTTCGCGCCAGGTTTGAGGAGGAACGCGGGAAAGCTAGTTACTCGCCTTGGGCTCCGAGTGCTGGAATAACTACTGGCGTTACGGCAGAGAGCCACTACTGGTACAAATCGTTCGCCACCACACAAACTCAATGCCCAAAAACACAATAATATCCTTATCCTTCGAGTTTTTGGCTTAAGTAATCACCGGGCTGAAGAAATTGTTGTACTATTGTACTAGTTACTCCTACATAGAAATTTTGTACTAT
>CAYSQZ010000154.1:0-4019 GCA_964433035.1 uncultured Pirellulaceae bacterium
AATGATATTGGGTTTGCCGCGGTCACCGGTGACCTGGGCGAATGCAACCTGTTGGTGGGTCAAAATAAGGCAAAGCACGCTCAGTAACGCGACAATGGATTTGCGGATGGTTGGAATTGACATGTTGGTTGTGAAGTTTGATTGCAAGGTTGGGAATTCGAAGAGCTCAAAGGTTCAAGTGTAACACAACTTAGAACGTGTGCTGCTTGGAGGTTTGTAATATTCATGGTGGGTCGAATCCGCTTTAAGGAGACTCGACGAGCCGAAATGTTCCTCGCTTACGCGTCGGGTTGCCAATATGAGCCGAAATATTCCTCGCTCGTCAGCTTGCCAATATGAGCTGAAATGTTCCTTGCTTGCGCGTCGGGTTGCCAATAAGACTTCAGCCTCTAAGCGAAAGATGCGTAAGGCGCGCTGCTTTCGCGGAGGCGAATTGGCTCAAGAGATTTACTCGGTGTGCCGCCGTGGATATACTTTCACGAGTCACTCCTACTTCAACTACCAAGCAGTTAACTTGTTTGCGCGCCTCCTTCTATTATTCATCGTTGTACCGCTGACTGACTTGTTCCTGCTAATGCTCATGTCCAGGTACACCGGCTGGCCGTTCTCGATTGGGATGGTGGTCGTGTCGGGAGTCGTAGGAGCGTGGCTAGCGAAACAATCCTACCGCGGTGTGATCGCGAAAATTCGACAGCGAGTGGGCCTGGGCAGGGTGACATCGGATCTGATGACCGACGGGGCCATGATATTTTTCGCCGCTGGATTGTTGCTGACGCCGGGCTTTATCACTGACATTGTTGGATTCAGTCTTTTGATTCCGGCTTGTCGACGTTGGTACAAGACACGGATAACAAATTGGGCCAAAAAGAATTTCAAATTCGAAATGGTCCAAATGCCGACTTATTCCAATAAATCTACGGACCCCAACACGGTTGATGGAGAGGTTCTTAACAAGACAAGACAAGGAACCGAAAGTAGCGAGAGTATCGACAAGCTTGAGTCGCCGTGATGACTTGCTGTGGGTGCCTGTGTTGGGGAAAATGTCGCTGCAGGTGAATTTTTTGCTAATGAGGATTTGCGTCAATAGAAACCATGGCTGTTGTTTTTTTCAAGCGTTACCGAATGCAATTCGATCTCCGCGCGGCGACATTCCCTGAATTGTCTTTGCCCGAGGGCTTCGCGGTACATCCTTGGGAAGACCGACTCGTTGGCAGCCACGCTGAGGCCAAATTTCGTAGCTTCCGGAATGAACTCGACGCCAACGTATTTCCGTGTCTAGGAAACTCGGAAGGTTGTCTGCGGCTGATGCGAGAGATCAGTGGTCGGCAGGGCTTCATTCCTGAGGCAACCTGGCTGGCGACTTATCGTGATCCTGATTCTGGCCGAGTCGAAAACTGTGGAACCGTACAAGGGATCAGAGAAAGCGTTGACGTCGGGTCGATCCAGAATATTGGAATCGTCGAGGCTCAGCGCGGCAAAGGAATCGGTTCAGTAATTGTTAACAGGTCGCTGCGTGGTTTTCAAAGTGTTGGAATTAAAATCGTGACGCTTGAAGTAACGGCCAAGAACCTTGGGGCGATGCGTTTGTATGAGCGACTGGGCTTTAGAGCCCTGCGAACGGTTTACAAATCGGTCGAAGTCCCAGACACCTATTAGCAGTCCGCGACATCGAAGTCATAACTGGCGCGTTAGTGAATGAGAAGCAAAGAGTCTTGCACTGAGAGTGGTTGGGGTCACTTCACTATCAAGCTGTCGTCGAACTATTGCCGCTAGCATCATTGATTTCAGTTTCAGGCACGACAGTCCTTCCTGTTCTTTTGCTTTTAAAACGCCCAGCTTAGGCGAAATGAAATCAAGCTTGAACCAACCGGCTTGAGATGCGACTATCTGCGCTGTTGAGTCGATTCTCGGCCAACAGTCTAGTGATTTTTTGGAACCATAGGCGAACAGGTATGGGGAAACGAGTCAAATTGTCCAATGGTCGCCGGTTGGTGAACGATGTTATTGAGATGTCGATTCAGATGCCTTTGGCTACGGTGGCAGGGACCTATGAGGCTCCGCTGACGGCAAAATTTCGTCGTCGTACCCGCCCCAAAATCGGCTGGAATATTCTTTACATGAAGGCCTACGCCTCAGTCTGCCAAAAGAATCCGACCTTACGGCAATCCTACGTTCGTTTTCCGTGGGGCCATCTGTACCAGCATGACTACAACGTCTGTTTGATGACAGTTGCCCGGGAGTATCAGGGGGAAGAACGTTTGTTCTTCGCTCGGTTTAATCGTCCAGATGACGAGAGCCTGGAAGACCTTCAATTATTGTACGACCACTATCGACAATCGCCGATCGAAGAAATCAAACAGTTTCGACACCAGATTAAATTTGCCAAACTCCCACGATTGGTTCGGCGGTTTGGCTGGTGGGCTCTATTCAATATCTGGCCGCAAAAACGCGCCAGCCACATGGGGACTTTTGGGATGACCTTGTCCGGCTATCGAGGCGCCTATGGATCTGGAATGCTGGGGCCCAACACGACTACACTTGGTGTCGATCCACTACCGCGCAAGGGGACCAGCAAGATTCTGTTGAGTTTTGACCACCGTGTGATCGATGGAACCCCGGCTTGCAAGACGCTTCAGCAGCTCAATCATATTCTCAATACTGCAATCCGTGAGGAACTTGCAGATATGATTCGCGTCCATCCTGAAACCGGTCGAGATCTGAGTGAAATCGAACTCGAAGATTTGGAAAAGCGACAACGAGCCAAAAGAGTTCTTGACAGACGTAAGGTACTTACGGGCCGTGAAAAACGAATTTTCGGCCGGAAGTCCAGAGCTGCTTAAATCAAATACGGTCTGATTGCCCCATTGTTTGCCGACGTTTTGTTCTTGTTTTCCATTTTGTTCTTGTTTCCATTGTCCCGTAGGGACAGCATGTTGGTAGAAACTTGGTCCCGGTGTAACCTGTCCCGTAGGGATAGCATGTCGGTAGACTCAGTCCCCAGTGTAAGCTGTCCCGTAGGGATAGCATGTCGGTAGAGAAGATGTGATCCATATATGGACGCGTCCTGTCAGGACGCCATGTCGATTCCAATGGCTAACACCTACACGCAAATTCACATTCAAACGGTTTTCACCGTTCAAAATCGCACCTGTGTAATTGGCAGCCGGTGGAAAGAGGAGCTATATCGCTACATCACTGGAATTGTTCAAGCTCATGGGCACAAGGTGCTGGCAATTAATGGAATGCCCGACCATGTGCACTTGTTTTTTGGCATGCGACCGAAGCAATCATTGTCGGATTTAATGCAAGCGGTAAAAGGCGATTCCTCAAGGTGGATCAACAAGAAGGGATTGGTTCGCGGCAAGTTTTCATGGCAAGAAGGATACGGAGCATTTTCTTACAGTAAATCGCAGGTTCCGAAAGTGATTCAATACGTCCGGAATCAGGAGGAGCATCATCGTACGCGAACGTTTGTTGAAGAGTATCACGACTTGTTGGAGAAATTTGGCGTTTCGTTTGACAAACGGTATTCATTCACGCCGGTGAAATACGAAAAAGATGGCGGCGGTTAAAAGTTAACATTCTGTCCCTACGGGACGAGCGAAGTTTTAGGGATGGGGTTTCTACCGACATGTGGCCCCTCCGGGGCAACGGATACAGGGCAGGGCGTTGATACGGGGCAGGGCGTTGATACAGGGCAAGGCGTTGATATGAGGCAAGGCGTTGATACAGGGCAACGATCCATATCCAAACTGGTTCAGCCGTCGCCCGCGTCCAGCACGAGCGAGCAAGCACCCGGCGGCCCTACCATGGGGTTTCTACCAACATGTGGCCCCTCCGGGGCAACGGATACGGGGCAAGGCGTTGATACAGGGCAACGATCCATATCCAACTGGTTCAGCCGTTGCTCGCGTCCAGCACGAGCGAGCAAGCACCCGGCGGCCCTACCATGGGGTTTCTACCGACATGTGGCCCCTCCGGGGCAACGGATACGGGGCAAGGCGTTGATACGGGGATGA
>CAYSQZ010000154.1:4119-11451 GCA_964433035.1 uncultured Pirellulaceae bacterium
ACATGTGGCCCCTCCGGGGCAACGGATACGGGGCAAGGCGTTGATACGGGGATGAAGGTTCTCGGTGCAAGCTGTCCCGTAGGGACAACATCTTGGTAGAAGCGATTTCGCCATTCTTGCAGTCTGTCCCGTAGGGAGAATATGTTGGTAGAAACGATTTCGCCTCACAACCTGTCCCGTAGGGACTGCATGTCGGTACAGTGTTTTATCGTCGGTGACCAGCTGCACGTCGTCATTACCGAAATCGTCATCACCGAATTTTGCCGCATTCTTCACCGCTCCAGATGGCAGCAGGTCGGATAAGGTTGCGTGGCCGAAAGCGAAAAGCGGGACGATTAAAGAGCCGCATTCTGCTCTGCCGGATATCCGTCGGGGTTTTGAGATTGCCAACGCCAACCGTCGTTGCACATCTCCTGGATCCCACGTTTGGCAACCCAGCCCAATTCGACTTCGGCCAGTGAAGGGTCAGCGTAACAGGCCGCAATGTCACCGGGGCGACGCTCGACAATCTCATAGTCGATCGTTTTTCCACAAGCCTGTTCGAACGCAGCGACGATTTCCAAAACACTGTAGCCGTTTCCAGTACCCAGGTTGTAAGTCACCACGCCCGGTTTCTGGCGTAACTTGTCCAGTGCCAATACATGACCCACAGCAAGATCTACGACATGAATGTAGTCACGCACACCAGTACCATCAGGCGTCGGGTAGTCGCCGCCAAAGACGCCGAGCTTTTCCAACTTTCCAACGGCAACCTGAGAAACATACGGAAGCAAATTATTGGGGATGCCATTGGGGTCTTCGCCAATATCTCCGGACTCGTGAGCACCTACCGGATTAAAGTATCGCAGTAGTGCAACACTGGCGCTGGGGTTGGAGGCTTGCCAATCTCGAAGAACGAACTCGAGCATCAATTTGGTCCGCCCATATGGATTGGTAACCTCGTCGATCGGCGTCGGTGAAGACTCTGTCAGCGGCAACGTTTTGGGAAGACCGTAGACGGTCGCACTGGAGCTGAATACAAAATCGTTGACGCCATGCCGTTGCATTGCCTGGCAGAGATTGACGGTACCAGTAATGTTGTTTTGATAATAAGCAAGAGGTTTTGCGACGCTTTCGCCAACCGCTTTGAGCGCCGCAAAATGAATGACTGAGTCAAATGAGTTTTCCTCAAATACTGACTCCAGGGCCTCCACGTCCAACAGGTCAGCTTCGGTGAAGGACAACTCTTTTCCAGTAAGGTTAGCAACTCGCCGAAGTGACTCTTGAGATGAGTTGCTCAGGTTATCGATCACTGAAACACGATAGCCAGCATTCAATAGTTCAAGGCAGGTATGGCTTCCGATGTAGCCTGCTCCGCCAGTTACGAGTACGTGCATTTTCTAAACCATACAGAAAAGATAGAGATCTGTTTTGACGACGCGGAATTGTATACCACCCAATGGTTCTGGAGAACCGATTGGGCCTGTAACTTACGCATTCATTAGGTGGGACTTATTCCGCCTCGAGCTCACCAGGTAAGCCCCAACTTCAAGCCCCATATTTGAAGGGGTCGTCGACTATTGGCGGCTAAAGGGCTAATCTACATCGGTAAGAACGCATCCTAGCAGACGCGAACCGTTGGATTGAAGCTCTGCAACCGCAGACTGAGCGAAAGTTTCATTTGAGTTCTTCAAGCTAACCAAGAGATAACTTCCGTCGCAGATGTCGTTCCAAATTTTGGCAGATGACCCATGAGCGTCACCGGCTGAAACCATAACAAATTGGTAGTCCTGTTTCATTTCAGCTGCTGCAGCACGCAATCGTGATTTCTCTTCAGGATGCCTGAAACCTTCGTGCGTTCCACCGGGCATGAAGTCCAGAGACTTGACGTCGCCACTGTAAACCATTGGCTTCCAGTCCTTGCCTTGATTGGTTACATCACTGATCCCGTTGGCTTTGGCGAGGCCACTGGCATGCGTTAACGCCTGCTCCCGCAAATCGGAGTCCAGAAGCAGGACGCGACCGATGTTTCGTTCAGCCATTCTGGCTGCGATCCTTGCCGAGGCCTCGTCGATGTGGTGGTTCGGCTCGGCTCCAACGAAGAGTAGAACAGCAGGATCGCCAAGCGGAAATCGCTCGAGAATTGCTTCACAGAGTTTGTCGACTTCCCCATCAAGCCCCAAGCTTTTGGCTTCTTTGGGTTCTTCAGCGGGAGGCGGCGTTCTTGTCGCAGGCTGATCGCTTGGAATGTCACCCCACTGAGCAGGTGTTTCAGAGATGTCGTTGCTTGGCTCTTCGCTGATCGGCTTGCCCGAAAGTAGCTTTGCCACGATCGCTGGATGAATCGTTTTAGAAAGATCGTATCCGGTTTCGCTTTGCCCTGTTCCGCTGACGTCAGGCAACGTGACTTCGACCGTGGTCACATTTGGTATATGCGACTGGGGCAGGGACTCGATCGCCTCGCTTGCCTGTGAAGCAAAGCTTGGTTTATTGCCTTGAGTTTTCTCAAGCCATGAACGACCGATTTGACTAGAAAGAGTTTCGGAATTTGGGGTCTGGGTTGTCATGATCGCTTAAAGTTGATACGGGCTGACGGAAATAGAATAGACCATTGCGGGTGGTTTACGATTAAACCTGGTCTCTGGAAATGTCGCGGAGTTGGTCAAACAATTGCTGATAATCCATTCGCTGAGCGTTACCTTTAGAGACAGGAGTCTGCGGAAACGGGATCGGCTCAGGTTTTGGTTTCGGTGATTCCATTTTTTGCTCCATTCGACTTACGATTAGCATTTCAGAATCATCACGTCTTGGTTCTTCAGCTGGATTGGGTTGAGCCATGGGATACTCAAGATTGACCGACTGTTCCGATGCAGAGCTTGGACCGGGAGCAGGGACATCTGCGATTGGCTCAGCTGTCTGATTTCTGGCTTCCTCGAGAATGCTTTTTTGGCTGAGAATCTCTTCAAGAACCTTTTGGCTTTCGTCGAGTTCGCGTGCTTGTCTCTCCTCAATCGCATCGGCTTCGGCTTGAGAGCTCGCCGTTTTGTTGGTTTCATGTGAAACAGTTGAAAGTCTCAATCGTTCGAGAATCTCTTCTGCTTGACGCTCGATCTCTTCGGCGTTGTCGACAATCTCGTCTCGATTGTTCTTCGGCTCTTCGCGCTGCGAGGTTTTGGTTTCTAACGCCTCGCTAGACACAGGGGGCGGAGTTTCAACGGGCGCGGGTTGAGCTTGGGCCGCTTGTGGTTTACGGGGTTGAGCAACGCCGAGAACCTGGACCAGTGGATTGGTGACCGCTGACGCGGTTGGCTGAGTTGATTGATTCTGTTCAACGCTATCTCCGCCAGACAAGGCCTGTGCTTGCGGTGATCGTTGCGGAGCGGGATCCTGTTCGGGTTTGATCGCTTCCAAGTCAGCTGCGGTCACATCGAGCGACGCTTGGTTTTGATGAGCCACGACCGGAGCGAAGCGATCTTGCAAATGCTCCTCTTCAGCGAATGACTCTTCGAACGGGTCGACTGTCTCAACGGGTTGTCTGAGTGTCACTCCGTTTGCAGCCGCGATTTGTTCAACCGTTGGCTCGGGGTCGGCTTGGGCAATGGGCTCTTGTTCTGGTGTCGCGAGTCGCTCGGCTGGCTGCGGAGTAAATTGCGTTACTGGCTCCGGTTGTGGCTGCGAATCTGTTTCGAAATTCGGTGCTGGTCCAGGTTGTGTCTGGAACTGAGCAACCGGCGGCGTTTCGGGCTCGACTGGATTTTCTTCAGCTTGCTCGGAAGTTGCAGCCTCGACCGGGATCCCTCGGGGGGTGTCGTCGACGCTACTGGCTTCGCCTTCGCTATTTTCGAAGTCGTAAACGGTGCCAGTCGATTCTGAACTCTCTTCGTCTTCCAATTGGCCGAATTCGATTACTGTCCAACCATCGTCCTTTTTAAGCGCACTGGTGTCTTGTTGTATATTTGCCGGGGCGGACCAGTCGCCAGGAATACCCTGAACGTCGTCCCATGCTTCGCGGACATGGTCTTCAGTTATTGTGCGTGCTCCGCGAGTCGAAGCAACGATCAGTGCGTGCTCGCAGACTTGGTTTACCAATCGTGGGCATCCATCGGAGACTTCGTGGACGGCCCTTAAACTCTGCGCATCAAATAGTTGACTACCGTTTCCGCCAGCTCGATTGATATGCTCGGCAACGTAGTTTGCGGTTTCGGCGCGACGCATGGAGGTCAAGTAACATCGAGCGGCAATGCGCTGATTGAGTGACTGAAGTTTGGAAGCGCCAAGGTTTTCTTCAAGTGTCTGGGTGCCCGCGAGAACCAAGCGAACACGAGGTTGTCCATCTCGCACAAAATTCGTGATCAGGCGAATTTCATCGAGGAGATTGAGTCCCAATGTCTGGGCATCGTCAACTAAAAGCAGGACACCGTTTGGGCATTTGGAATTTGGTTTGAGGTAGTTGATCAGCGAGAATCTCAAATCGCCTTCGGACATACCTTGGTGTGGCTGGTCGAGCGTGAACAAAATGCTCCTAAGCAAATCTGCACGGTCCTGGAGGTGGACGCAAGTGAGATTGGCGACCCCAAACTTTGACCGGTATTTTTCCTCAAGCATACCCAGCAACAATGATTTTCCAGAACCCGGTCCCCCAATAGCGACGACAGGTCCCGCAGCTCGTTCGATGCAGTCCTGAGCTTTGGTCAGGGTTTGTTGCATCGATTCACTGGCGAAATAGTGTTTCACATACGGCGCCGCTGTAAACGGGCGCGAGGTGAAATTGAATACTTCCTTGTACATTACGACGTCCTGTCGAATCTAAATGTTCTGGGTTTTCCAATCAGTCAGTTAGTTAGTTAGTAACTGAGCTGAGCGGGTCGTTAATAACCGATGAAGGCACGTACGATTTTCGCGGCACCAAGGAACGGATTCTCAAAAAATGCTGCTCGAATTTCAGAGTTGAACAAGATGAAAGTAAAAACAATCGCGAGCACGCATATCAAAAAGATCACAGCGATCCTAACGATCCGATTGGCAAAGCATTCCCGGTTAGTCTTCTGTTCCAGCACCGGTTGGTCACCTTCGGTTACCTGAGAAATCTGGTGTGGGCTGGTGAGATTCAAGCTTCCAATAACGGGAACTTTCAATCTGTGTTTTACATTTTGTTGATCTGTGAAACCTTTTTTAGAAAACGGGTCGCAGTTCCAAGCCACGACTGAGCCAATCATTGCTGAGAAACCGCCCAAAAGCAGCAGGAATGGAATACTGGGGACGCCATTGATTGGTAGCGTCTTACTTCGCTTCATTTTCTGAAGTTCGGAATTTCCTGCCCCCATTGGGCCCAGGCTGCCTGATCCTCCGGATAGGTTTGACTTGAGTCCTGAGACTACGTTGCGAAGGTTTTGGATGTCGATCGAGTCAATCGAGTTTTCAATGTCGTCAATCGTGACCGCTTTGTTTCTCTTGGTTGAAGCTAAGTGGAAGCTACCGCCCGACGAGTCGAGATTTGATGATTCCTCAAGCGTTAACTGGTCGTCGTGGCCGAGCGATTCCACAGGACTATCAAGCTGTGACAAGGCTTGCTTCACGAAACTTATATCCCCATTCATCTGCTGGACAATCCAGTCGAGTTGTTCCACACTCTCTTCGACGTTGCCACCGGTTCCGTTGCCCAAGTTAAGACGATTGGCAACTCGAAAGGTCAGCATGTCGACTAGTTGCCGCTCGTCCGAGCCTCCGTCGCCTTCATAAGCGATTTGGTAGCGGCGTACTGACTGATCTTTAAAGAGTCCGACCCGAATTGACTCACGGATGGTTTGAAAGTCTCGATACTCGATTCGCTCGGAGCGGAGCTTTCCCGACCTTTCGATTGCATCGACTACCGATTGAAGCTGGGCATCGCTAGTTTCAGCCAGGATGGCCTCATTTAATTCGTTTCTAAGCTCATCGTCCGTCTTTTCTACAGACTGATCAATTGCCAGCGCGGCTGTGCTGCGGAAACCTCTGATTGATAGTGGCCAGATTAGGCAGAGCAACACAAAAACTGCTGCGGCCGTTATCAAAAATGCCCACCAACGTCTTCGGGTTTCTGTACTTTCAATTAGGGAGCTGATCGACATCAGAATTCTTATTGTTGGACTACGATTGAGTTAAGTACTGGCGGTTCGAAGCATTGGGTGCGTCTTTAGCCAGACGTGATTGTTTCCTTTGATCGTCTCTGTATGTTCTCCGGCTTGAACAACTTTTGACGATAGTTAGGATTGCTCTGACGCTAGCGTGGGTGGTTCCCAGCTTTCTCAGACAATAGCAAGATCAAGCGACTGCTTCACCCCGATTTCGTGATAGCACTGCCGGAATTCTTTGGACTGAAACCTCATCGCCTCACCTGCTCGCCAACTGTTTCATTTACCAGTATTTCGATGCTGCCACCGACTCTTGGGCTTAAGGCAAACCAGCATGAGTTTTAAACGCGGAGTCGCGGAGAACGCGGAGGGTAAATCTGAAGGAAACCCAAAATCAACTCCGCGGTCTCCGTGCCTCGGCGTTTGAAATAACAGCCTGAAACATTCACACAAAAACCACGCCTGACACTTCACTTGGCGCCGAAATCGTCCAGCGGATCCTGGCTGGACTAAGGTTTCTCAAGAACCGGCGGTGAATTTTTCAATGGTCCGCCACCTGGGTTATTTTCCCCTAATGGACCAGCAGGACCAGCGCCACTTTCGAGATTGGCTTTGGGCGAAGTACTGTTGGCTTGCCCGAGAGTTTCGATGTGAGGTTTGGGGACAGGCGATTGAGGTTGGCGAACGGCGACCAGCGTTTCGAGCAGGCCTTGTTGGACAACTCGCTGTTCCTGATTAATCAGCTTCCTCAGCCAGACGACTTTCCCGGATCTCCGGCCCGAGGTACCTTTTTCTGTGCAGGTCGTTTCTACGAACACAGTGTCGCCAAAATAGAGCGGGCGACAAAATTCCCAATTCCGAACTGCGGTAAAGGCGAGCGTGTTGACCAGAGGGAAGTTGCTTCCTAATCCGGCGACCCAGGAAAGGCCCAGCAAGCCATGAGCGATGGGTTGCCTGTAAGAACTTTTGGCGGCGAAATCGTAGTCGACGTGAAGTGGATTAAAATCCCCAGTCGAAGTCGCAAACTGAATTACATCCGCTTCGGTAACGGTCCGCCGAGGACTGATCCAAACTCGGCCCATTACGATGTCATCGAAATAAAGCGGTGAATCCATTCGTTTCGTCCATGTTTTCAAATACGCTCGTGTCCATCGATGACCCGAGATGTAATCGTATTCAATTTAGAAGAAAGTCGGGGTGAAAGGATTCGAACCTTCGACCCCCTGGTCCCAAACCAGGTGCG
>CAYSQZ010000155.1:0-11447 GCA_964433035.1 uncultured Pirellulaceae bacterium
GCCGAGGAGACCCAGCCGGTTGTGATGCACTCGTTGACATAGCCAGCCGCGTTTTTACCAAAGACTGGAACATGCAGCGGGATGTTCCCCTCGCTGGTCTGCATGACCGCACGAGTACCGGCAACGATCTCGGCTGCGATTGAGTTCGGGTTGTTGTCGGGAGAGTTCATTTTTAAAAGTCGAAAGCCAGGCCTTCGCGAATGCTACGTACTGCCAAAATGGAAGCCAGGGTGACGGCACGAATTTCGTCCCAGGAAATCGGAGATTGAGAATTGGAGCGAATCGCTTTTCCCCACTCTATGATTTCCTGCTGATGTCCTTTGTCCATTGCCATTTTTTTTGTAGTTGTCTTACCACCGGTATTGATCGACAGCGATTTAAAGTCGTCGATCACTCCGACTTTACCGCCGCCAAAGACTTCAATTCGTTCTTTGGGAAACGATTTACTGCCGCTGGAGATATAACCGATATTTGAAATGCTTCCGTTCTCATGCCGCATGGTAATAAAGCACTGGTCATCGGTAATCTTTCCCGCAACATCGGTGGCGACTGATTCCGCATAGACACGAACAGGCAGCGAGCCGGTCAAGTAGGTCGCCAAGTCAATCGCATGGCACGCTTCGCCGATGATACGACCACCGCCCTCTTCATCGTTTTGGGTCCAATGATCTTCGGGAATCGCTCCAGCGTTGAAACGAATCGCGACCGAAATTGGCGAGTTGTTCCGAAACACGGATTTTAGTTCTTTGGAACTCGGCGCGAAACGACGATTAAAGCCGACCATCACCAGAGGCGGGTTTTCGTGTTTGGCCAGTGCGTTCTCTATTTCGACCAGTTCATCGGTGGTTAGGCATAAGGGCTTTTCGACGAAAATATTTTTACCCTGGTTGATGGCCTTGAGTGCATGGTTCGCGTGCTGATTGTGACGCGTAATTGAAAATACAGTTGAGACAGAATCGTCATTGAAAACTTCGTCTTCGACGGTGGTCGAGATCTCAAATTTGGCGTCGTTGCCAAGCTGCGTTCCTGAGACGCCTTTTGCGGTGCAGATCGAAACGGGTTGGAACTGATCTGATTTTTGAATTGCCGGTAATAGAACCATGCGAGCAAAGTTTCCGGCCCCCAACAAACCAAAACGAGCTTTTGTCGTGGATTTTCCGTTTGAGCCCGATGCTGGTTTGAGCTGGATCTTGGTTGCGGGGTGCTGTCCGCTAAATTCAGGATAATTCAGAACGATGCCTAAATACGGTTCGCTTCCCGTATTGATCATGTCGTAGGCTTTGTTTGCGTCATCGACCGAAAACGTATGGCTGATTAGTGGCGCGACGCCGATCGAATTTGAGGCCATCAGATTGAGTACGGACTGAATGTTTCGTTGCTGGGTCCAGCGGACATATTGAGGAGGATAGTCTAGTCCCCGATCTTCGTAATTGGGGTCGTAGCGACCGGGTCCGTAAGAACAGGAAACGACAAACTCGGCTTCCTTGAAATAAAACGGTCGCCTGTCCAGTTCCAAGCCAACGACGCCAACCAGAACGACCCTTCCTTTCTTGCGAACCGCGTCGGCGGACAGTTCGATGGGCTGATTGGATTTGGTACTGGCGGTGATGATAACCGCATCTGCCCCCAAGCCTCCTGTCAGGTCTTCGATTTGTGAGGCGTTGATTCCCGGTCTGGCGACTTCAGCGCCCATCTTCAGGGCCAGTTCGCATTTGCTGGGGTCCAAGTCGGTACCGATAACTCGAGCTCCAGCTGATTTCAACAACGCGACCGTCATTTGCCCAACCAGTCCCAAACCAATCACAAAAACTGTATCGCCGAGAACGGTCTTGGAAAGTCGAATTCCCTGCAACGCGATGCTTCCCAGAACCGCAAAGCAAGCGTGATCAAAATCGACGTTGTTAGCGACGTGAGCGCACAGGTTTTTGGGAACGCAAACAATCTCGGCATGAGGTCCATTAGAAGCGACTCTGTCACCGGGCTTGAAGTTCTGCACCCCGGCGCCGCAAGCCAGAACGATGCCGGCCGAGCTATATCCCATGATCATGGGTGTTTCGAGTTTTTTGCGAACCTGATCGACGGTAGCGAAGAGGCCTTCATTGCGGATCTTTTCCAAAACTCGTTTGACTTGATCCGGACGCTCGCGGGCTTTGCCCAGAAGCGATTTTTTGGACAGGTCCACAATCATCTTTTCGGTTCCGGCGGATACCAGCGACGATTGATTGGCGATGAGAACTGACTGCGGTGCAACGACGGGAGCAGGGATATGCTGAACCGTTAGGTCACCATTGCGAACATTTTGAATGACTTGTTTCACGCTTGAATCTTTTGCTTAACGGTTTTAGGTTTGCAGAACATCCCTTTATGCAGAGGGCCGTCCAGCATTTGATTGTGTTTTTCCTGATCTGCGGGATCGGGAAAACGATCTTTGATTTTCTTGTTCGGCACGCCACCATGTATTTCATAAGGAGGTATATCGCGTGTAACGATCGAGCCGGCCGCTACAATCGCTCCACGTCCGATACGAACACCTGGCATAATAATGCAGCGACTACCAATCCAGACATCATCCTCGATGATAGTTGGAACCTGTTCCGGGCGTCCTGAAAATATGATCGGAACCCCGGCAGCGTTGAAGTTATGATCGGCACCTAGGATGGAAACGTTCCGAGCGATGAGCGAATAGCGACCGATTGAAACTAAAGGGCCGATCAGGCAACCAGAATTGACGAAAGCAAATTCCGACAAAACGACACCTCTGTCAACCAACTTTGCTTCCACAATAAAAGCAGATGGATGAACACCTTTCATCCCAGAAATGTATCGCTGGCACAGAGTGCTT
Organism: uncultured Pirellulaceae bacterium; assembly: GCA_964433035.1. Lineage (GTDB taxonomy): Bacteria > Planctomycetota > Planctomycetia > Pirellulales > Pirellulaceae > Mariniblastus. The sequence continues at coordinate 2,843 of CAYSQZ010000155.1, forward strand.
GCTTTCCGCCTAGTTGCGGCAATCACGTCACGAATGGAAATTTTGTTTGTCTCCAATTTCATGCTCAGTGGCGGGAGTACTACTGATTGCGGACTCAAAAACAGTTGCCTGAAACTGTGGGTTATAGAATCGGTCGACTATCGAAGAACAGTTGGCACGAATATGTGGCGCGATGAATTGAGTGGAAGTCCACTTTTTGATTTGGTAGGCAAGTTCTTGCAAGTTTGAATTAGGGAAAAAATCTCCCGAAACTCCAGGCTCGATGGCTTCGAATTCAGGGCCTTGAGTAGAAAATTCGTCATTGGTGATGGCAGGAACACCGTAGGTCAAGCTCTGAATGGCAGTCAAGCCAATAGGACCAGGAGACACCGTCACATTTGCTGCCATGGTTAAATCAGCAATTCTTTTTTCATCAAAGCATTTGCCTTCGAAGTGTATTTTCACCTCATGTTGTTCAGCAAGTTTAGCTAGTTGCACTTTTTCGCTGCCATCGCCAATTAGGATTAGGTTGACAGGGTGCGATTGCTTTTTCAACTCGGAGATGGCAACGATTAACTCGTCTAACCTTTTCCTCTTATTCAGGCGAGCCGAGCAGATAACAACAGGAGTTTTGTCGTCTTCGAATAGTTGCTTGCGAATTGCTGAGGAATGGGCTTCGTCGTAATGTTTACGCCAGTTAGCGTGGGTGTCGTAGTCCAAACTATTGAATACGACATAGAGTGAATCGGGAGGGAATCCCATTTCGATTGCGATATTTCTCGCTCGATTTCCGTACAGTAATAACCCGTGAGGCAAGCGATAAAAGAGTTTGCGAATTGCTCGCTTGATACCTATGTCTCGGGTTCGCCAACCATGAGTCCAAAACAGCACTCGTTTTCCTCGAAACCTAGCCAAAAGTGCGCCCAACCAAGTCATCGGCCATTTCCAGTCACCTAGAAACACAATGCAGTCAGTATCTCGTTTCCAAGCTACTTTTAAGAGTCCGGTTTGGATCATAAAGCCCCCACCAATTGGAAAGCAGCGAGCTTGCTGAATGGGTTCTTGGGGCTTCCAAGTTTCAACCTCAGGCATCAGACGATTGACGGCGTCTGCGACAAAAGTAAATTCGAACTTCTGATTTCGGCTCAGTTCATTCAGGATCGGTTTTCGATAGTTAGCGAAAAAGTGGTAGACGATTGCAACTCGTTTAGTCATTGCTGAATTTCTATTTTTGGCTGGGGGTATACTCTTAGGCCTGTAGTAGATTGAGTCACGTTTTTATATCGGGTGAGTCGACAATCAGTTAGGTTTGATTCAGGCGCGAATGAGGCAGAGTTGCCAAGCCCCATCAACCAAGTTACCGGACCACCCAATATGCGGTTAGCAGTTCACCAAGCCTCACTAAGTATATGAAACTGTATGGGTTGGTGCTTTTGTTGCCTTCCCACCAGTTTCCCGCCAATGGAGCAAAAGTTATGCGATTTTGAATGAGCAGGTTCCTGAGGCTCATCGGGGCACCGCTTTGGGGCTGCTCGAGTATCTAGTTTCCATACAGAGCTTTGTATTGAGTCGCATAGATTTGCGATGGATCATACGCCGAAATTTTCTCCTCTTGTTTTATCTCCCGCCCTAGGATTTCAACCATGATGATCAAAAGGAAAAAGTTTTGAAAGCCGTAAAGCGATCCTGATTTTAATGACAAAGCGAATTCCGTGATCATTAATGCAAAAATGATGACCAGCGTATTGCGCTGCAACGCCAACGATTTACTAAAGAAGTTTGTTTGTTTGGAAGTTACGATCGACAGGAACGTGATTGTGGGTATTCCGATAATAAAGCAGTATAGAACAGCTCCAATGATTCCTTCTTCGCAGAGTACTTCAAGTGGGACATTGTGAATATAAAAACCGACGATATCAAACGATTTGCCCGCCCCGAGCCCCGTAATCCAGTAAGCCGGTAATTGGTCGGAATAAGCCTTCCACAGACCAGAGGCCATATTGGTTCGGCCTAGAAGCGCCGAGTTGAATTTTTCCTCACTCCAGCGAGTTGTCGATACATACGGCAACAATACGTAGAGACAGATGGCGACTCCAATGACGACAATGATAGCAATGAGAACGGATTTAAGTGAGATTTGCCCCTTGCTTACCGGTGTAAACGCAATAATTACGACGATCAGAATAATGACTTGGCCTCGCGACTGCGATTTCAAGGAAAGGTAAAGGCCAAGCGCAATGCAGAGCCAGCGCAAGATTTTCCAGGGTTTGAACTTGGGGATTTCAATTAATCCACCAATGACCGCCGCGTAATTTCCCAAACTGGCAAGTGCAAGTACGGAACTCGCGAGGTCCGCTTTACTCGATTGGGCCAGGACCAATCCTCTTCCGCTCCAACCGGTGAAAAATGTAAGGAAAATGCAGATTCCTGTTCCAAACACAAGTGTTGTCAACAACGCACCTCTGGCGTGATTCGTATCGCGAACAAAACAAGCACAAACAAAAGTCACGCAAATCAGATACGGAATGTTTGATATCCACTTGTCATAACCCGTGCCAGAAGCATCATTTAACCAAAAGAACGTTGAGTAAGCGTACAATAGCAGCGCCAGAATCAGCCAATAAGTTCTGACCTTGGGAATCGTAAATTTCCCAGTCACAATGCTGATTGCCAAAGCAAAGATACACATGACGAGCATCGTAAGGTTGACTATGGTTCCGTTGGTAACAAAGTAGCTGCTTTGAGATTGCAGCAATTGCTCGAATGAAAATACGCAAAATGCAAATGCAATCAGACTGCTCGGCTTTCGAAATGAGAAATAACCGAAAAATAAGATCGCAAAAGCGAAGAGAACGAAAGCGATCATTTGCTATTTTTCACCCTGTTTATTTCGTCTTTAACCGGGAAAGGAAGTTGATTGGATTTCGATTGGTGCTGATGCCATATTCATGGCAGATCAAATTCAACCAATGAGCAAGATGGTTTTCCAAATCATGAAATTCCAGAAATCGTTTTTGCTCTATGCAATGGGTCGCTGAGTTTGGTTTGTCGAGACAAGCTGCCAACTTACTGGCGAACATTTCACGATTCTTTACGTCGCAAGATTCACCCCAAGAAAAGTTTTTGGTCACCCAGCCGGATTGAGGCAATGATACGTTTGTTGGCTTTAGCTGCTCGAATAAGAATGCTAGATGATCCAGTATGAATTGGATACGGGACTGCAACCAGATTCGAAGCCGCAAACAAGCGATCAATTCCAACTGCTTAGCAAAACGGTTGATGAAAACGATGCGTCCAGTTTTAACAGATTCGACGAAATCGGTCTTCAGCAACTTCTGAATCGCCTTGCCCTGTTTGCCCAGCAGTAAAAGTCTTGCGTCGTTGCCCAAGCTTGCGTCGACAAACGCACGAATAAGAAGATCGCAACCTTTTCGCTGATTGACGGCCCCAGGCAGCGGCACCTGTAGAATTGCCCGACCACCCGGTTTCAATACACTATATAGCTCGCTCATTGCCTTGTTGTCATCCATCAGCCGTTGGCCGATAGACGTGTTACTTCATCCCGGGCCAGTTCCAGATCATGGTCAACCATCAGCTCGGCCAGTTCTTTACAGGTGGTTTGGGCGGACCATCCCAGTAGTTGTTTGGCTTTGGATGGATCGCCTTGTAATTGATTGACTTCGGTGGGGCGGAAATAGCGCGGGTCAATTTCCACGTAATTACTCCAGTCAAGCTTCAGGTGTTCAAAGGCGTACCCAAGAAACTCATTGATCGATCGAGTCTCTCCAGTGGCCAGAACGAAGTCTTCGGGAGTCTCATGCTGGAGCATCAGCCACATGCCTTTGACGTAGTCCTTGGCATAACCCCAGTCGCGTTTGGCGTCGAGGTTGCCCAGGTAGAGTTTGTCTTGAAGTCCCAACTTGATTCGCGTTGCCGCTCGAGTGATCTTGCGGGTAACAAACGTTTCGCCTCGGCGCGGCGATTCGTGATTGAACAAAATCCCGTTGACGGCGAATAAATTATAAGCCTCGCGATAGTTAACCGTTTGATGAAACGCGTAGACTTTGGCACAGGCGTAAGGGCTTTGTGGATGAAACGGAGTCTCTTCGTTTTGAGGAGTTTCGGATACGTTGCCGTACATCTCAGACGATGAGGCTTGATAGACTTTTGTCTTTTTCGTTTTGTTCAACTGGCGGGCGGCTTCGAGAACGTTGAGTGCGCCGATCCCTGTTGCCTGGACTGTGTACTGCGGAGAATCGAATGAGACACGAACATGACTTTGCGCGCCCAAGTTGTAGATTTCATCCGGTTCCAAATCGAGAATTAAGTTGGTCAGATTCTGCCCGTCAGTCAGATCGCCGTAATGTAAAAACAAACGAGCCGAGGTGTCATGCGGGTCTTTATAAATGTGGTCGATACGCGAGGTGTTGAACGTACTACTGCGCCGAACAACCCCGTGGACTTCGTATTCTTTTTCCAACAACAGTTCCGCCAAATAGGAACCGTCTTGTCCTGTAATGCCTGTAATTAGAGCTTTTTTTGTGTCCGCCATTGCTTAGACTCGCCAGTCTCGTTTTACCACGTTCTCTTTTTGATGGCCCGCAACACATGTTTTTCGAATGAATGATCTTTCATATTGAATTGGCGTTAGCATCTTTAAAACAGGTCGCGTAAATCGTTAAACAGGTGATTGGTTATGCCAGCGCGGACTCCGTCCCCCTGGGTGACACCCATTTTTGAAATTCTCTCAGTCTTTACTGTTCGCTGAGGCTTCCCTAGCGATCAGACCACGATAGCAACGACCCAAACGAACTGGTATGCCTAAGTAGTAAAATGTAGTTAGACAACGGTTCTTTTCCGTCGAAATTGCTCGGTAAGTATAAACTATCGGGTTTTCATCTCGTGACGGATAGCAATTTTCCATAGCCAGTAAGGGTCCGAACTGGAAGATATCTGGCCGATTGCTGGGCTGTCGGTATCTCGGGAGTAGGGTGCTTTTTCGCGGAACCAAAGGCGACTTTAGGGGCAAATCCTAGTTCTTGGTGCCCAAATCTATATTGCCCGACCACGGCAAATTGTCCTGGTACCACGCGACGCAATTTCGAAGGCCCTCGCCAAGCGATGTTTCTGGTGACCAATTCAACAACTCATTGGCTTTCTCAATATTTGCCCATGTGCAGGTCATATCGGCTTTGTGCAACGGAAGCTGTTCAATCGAGGCTTTTTTGCCAAGTATTCCTTCGATCATTTCAATCACTGAGTTGATCTCAATAGGATTGGTTCCGCCACCGAGGTTGATGATTTCAAATCCTAGATGTTTGGTCGCTGCGATTGTCCCACGGGCAATATCATCCACAAATGTAAAGTCCCGAGACTGTTTACCATCGCCGTAGAGTTTGATTGGAATTCCTTTGTCTATCCATTGAATAAATCGGTGGATCGCCATGTCAGGTCGATCTCCTGGCCCATAGACAGTGAAGTAACGTAGAATTGTCACGTCGATACCGTATAAGTGCGAATACGTGTAACTCATTGCCTCAGCTGATTTTTTGCTGGCTGCGTAGGGCGAGATCGGTGTGTTAACGGGTAACGTTTCGAGAAAGGGCATTGGCAGTCCGGCATACAACGACGAAGTCGAAGCGAGTACGAATTTTTTTCCTCCATGAACTTTCATCGCTTCTAGGGTATTCAACGTACCCATGCCGTTGGTTCGCATGTAAACCGTAGGGTTGGCCATGCTATAGCGAACTCCAGCGCGGGCGGCCAAGTTCATTACTGTTTCAAATTTAAATTCAGCATGCAACTGTTCGACTGCGGCGGTGTCTTCTACGTCGAGTTTACGAAACTCAAAGTTAGGATACTTTTTAAGACGCTCCAATCGGTATTTTTTGAGCCCAACATCGTAGTAATCATTCATGTTGTCGCAGCCGACAACAGAGTGACCTGATTCAAGGAGCATTTCGATAGTGCGAGCGGCAATAAAGCCTGCGCAACCGGTGACGAAAATTGGTTTTTCCTGCATTTCCGCTCAAATGTTTATCGGTTTTTAATGGCTTTTGATCTCGGGTGCCAAAACCACGATGGAAGCCAAAGAATTGCTGGCTGGCATGATACCTTAAGGTATTGAGTCAACTAAATTGGCTCCAACACCCCTTCGTCCATTTCCATCGAAACGCCTTTGGCGAGATACTGGATGGATAGTAGCAAGCGGGTTTTTCCTTCGCGCCGGATCACATTTCCTTCATAGCCCGCAAATGGTCCGGTACGGACACGAACTCGGTTTCCAGGAGCAAGTTTGGCTTCGGCAGTCAAAGCGACTCCCGTGTCGATGACCTTGTGGATTTGACGTAGATCAGAAACCAGTGTCTCTCGGTCCTGAATCAAATCACATTTGGCAATGCAATTGGTATTTAGCGCGTGCTGACGGTCTTGGTTGTTGGCAAACATAAAAATGTAATTGGCGAACAGCGGAACGTATGATGTTCGTAGTCTGCCGTTTGGTGAACGGTATCGTTTGGAGATGACGGGGCCATAGAAAGATATTTTTTGTGAAGCGAGTTTTCGCATCAGATCTTTTTCGCGACGAGACTTTGTGTAGATGCACCACCACTGACGCTCCGCATCTGCTAGTGTGGAGTCGTCGTCGAGCAGATCTTTTGGATAGATGTCGTCTTCGCGACCGAGAATGGGCATCGGTTAAAATGGTTGTGAAATATACGTGGAATTTAATTCGGTTGGCTGACAAATGAAATTTGGAGATCCAATATGAATAGCCATCTGAATGCCGCAATTATTGTAATGGGTGTTTCGGGAAGCGGTAAATCGCTGGTTGGCGATCATTTGGCTAATTCGATCGAACAGATCGATGGCCAAGCCGTGGAAATGCTGTTTATTGATGGGGACGACCTGCATCCAGTTGAAAATGTAGAATTGATGCGCGCCGGAATTAAGCTCGATGACCAGACGCGAAAGCCTTGGCTTGATACGATCTGCGCATGTGCCGAGTCGCATTTCGCCGAGAATCGATCAGTCGTGGTCGCTTGTTCGGCTCTGAAAAAGCAGTACCGCCAACGGCTTCGCAGCATTTCCGGGGCCGTCTATTTCGTTTTTCTCAATGGTCCTGCGGGTGTGATTGAGCAACGAATCCAAACCCGTGAGGGCCACTTTATGCCGAGTTCGTTGCTTGAAAGCCAGTTTGCTGATCTGGAAAACCCAACCGGCGAACCGGGAGTGGTTGAGATCAACATTGACCAAACCAAAACAGAAGTTTTGGCTGATGCTTTGGAGAAAGTCCGGACACTAATCCAAAATCAATAGTAGTGTTTGGGTTCTCGTGTTGAACCCGCTGGTGCGTTCAAAAAATGGCGCTGTCCAACTCGGCTTTGTCCATAAACAACGAAACCAATGGAAGAAGGGAACCATGGTTCCTTAAATCCAGCTAGCACAAAACTCTCGTCCCCATAATGTTAGGCAGCGCACCGATGCTGCTGCCAAGTATTACTTGGCAGCAATGCCGAATTCGTGGGTGAGAATTGACCTTCGATCGCTGAATATGGTTGGGTTATTGTACATCGTGCCATAGACTTGGCCTACTTTTTTCCGAATTTCCGCGTCAAGAAGATATTCACTTCGCTCGTCACGAGTCATCTGAGCCACATCCTGAATCGGAACCTGGAATTCTTTTCCGTCAGGAAAGCTAATCGACAGCGTTTCTTCATCGATCACGTTTCTGGGCAAGCAGACAAATGAGACGCCATCGATTTCCCAAAAGCTATTGATCAATATCGCGTCTGAAGAAGTCGTGTTACTTTCGAGCTCGCGAATAAGACCGATTTCGAAAAGTCCGTCGCTGCCACGCGAAACTGTCCGGCTGAAACCAGAGATGGTAGTATCATCGTATTCAATCGTAAAGTTTTGATTGATAAACAGATGAAGCAAGGGAACGCCACCCACTCGAATCCCGCCGATCGATTCGTCGATGATGTACCCCTGCGTCGCAGCACCATCCATGCGAATCAGGCAGGGCTGGTTACCGATTCCAATGCGGCCGTATTTTCGACGATTTACAACCAAGGGTACAGCTTTAAATAAGAGATTGCAGATTACATACAACAGCTTTCTTTTCCATCGGCATAAGTACTGGCCACCACTATGGGCTATACCAGCGCGTCGGTTATTCGGGATTAAAGAGATACTCGGCGGGACCGTTTGAGTCGGCCAAGGTAAACAGGAACGATTAAATTCAAATTGTCGATTTCGACAGGCAAATCCTTCGCGGCGAGGCTGACATTTTTCAAACGCTTGGAACAATAAGTGTAAATGTGGTAACCCTCCCGACGAGGCTGTGATTTTTCTAGCCGTTTTGGCGCTAGCCACGGATGAACGAACCGCCATTATCCGTAGCTAACGCCAAAACGGCTGACCGCATTATTCCTCACTTACACGCGTCGGTTTGCCATAAAGTATCAGGCTCGGCGTGTACGAGTCGAAATTCTACAACAGTCATGCAGGAACATTACAGCAATTGCCGATCCAGATGATGTCACTCTGACAACTGAGTTCAGGCTAGTTGTCCGTCAATCCTGAAATGAATAGCAAAACGGGTGCCATGCTTCACGCTTGCGTG
>CAYSQZ010000156.1:0-9442 GCA_964433035.1 uncultured Pirellulaceae bacterium
AAAGGGGGAAACCGCCACTGCACGGCGGGATCATCGGGAACCGGTCCACGGCCATCGAAACTGTCGAGGGCGACCACGGTTCGTTCGGGGGGCAATTGTGACAGCACCTCGGTCGTGGCGGCCGTGCCGAGCACGACCTTGGTTGCCCCGGCGTCGAGCCACTCGATTGCAGCTTCGACGCTACGGATACCTCCGCCGACGCGGCATGGCGCCAGTGGGAGTAGTTCTTTGATGAGTTCAGTGTTGTTTCCGGTGCCGAGCGCCGCATCGAGGTCGACCACCGTCGAGGTGCCGTCATCTACGCGGACGCCGTCGTCTCTGGTGCTACCAATCACGTTCCCATCGCTGGCGGAACCACCGATGACCGCCCCGGCCGCACCGTTGATCACTTCGATCCCCACGTCCCCGATAGTCCCAGCGGAACCGTCGGGAAAGAGACCGATGAAATTCTGAGCGATCACGGTGTTGTCAGCACCAACCTGAACACCATCGTCACTAAATCGGACAATCGAAAGACCTCGAATTTCGAAGGATGCGTTCGCGCTACTTTCGCTGAGCAAAAGGCGACTGTGACAAGCCTAGCTCTGCGTTTCTACGAACGGCATATCTAGTCTCCATCCACAGCCCCATCCGGCGATGCCAGATCAGTCACGTTCTGGTTTTGCCTGTGGGATGGGCTCTGCTTCGCCACCATCATATTTGGCTTCGGGAATTTCAACCTTGGCCCCAGCTGCAAAGTAATTCAATGCAGTGGAATCCTGTTTTTGATTGAACTCGTACTTGGTGCCTTTGAATTTGGCACTGTCAGTGATCCCCTCGATGACTTTTCGTTCGATAATCATATTTCGCAACGAATCCATTTGCCCTGACCGCTCAAGCTTGGCGCGAACGCGTCTGGGGGAATCGTTTTGTTGAGCAGCAATGCGAGCGACTTCGAGTTCGTAATCTTGCGGTTCGTCTTCGATATTTTCTTCCTCAGCAATTCGCTCCAGGATGAAATGCTCTTTGAGAAGTGTTTCAGTCTTTTCAAGAATATTCTTTCGAAGCGTGTTTTCACGAGCAATGATTTCCTGTTCTGAGAAACCGCTGGCACGCATTTCCATGACCGAACGGTCAAGTTCACGTTTAGACTGCCGACGAAGCAGATCTGGAGGAAGTTCCCACGCAGCCGATTCGGTCAGAACCTTGCTGATTTGGTCCCGAATGGTCTCGCGCTGAGCATACTGCAGCCTTTCTTCCATCGATGTACGGATCAGCTTGCGAAGCTCGTCAGCCGAGTCGATGCCCAGCTGCTTGGCGATTTCGGCAGGTTCTTTGGACTCCATTCGTTTGACGTCGAGGATTTCAAATTCCAATTCGACGGACTTGCCACGAAGTTCTTCGTTGTCCGAATGCTCGCTAATTTCCACCGTCGCATTCTTTTTCTCTTCGGCTTTAGCACCAACCATCAGCTTGTCAAACTTTTCAACCGTGGCATCGGACAAGCTAAGTGTTTTGCGTACCTGAACGAGTTCTTCTTCGGAAGAATTGATTTTCTCGCCGTCGACGCTGCTGGTAATGTTACAAACGACGAAGTCACCATCCTTGACTGCGTCCTCAACTGGCGTCAGATCAGAAAACTGATGCGAGAGATTCTTGAGGTGATCGTCGATGTCACTATCGGTAAATTCGTGCTCTGGTCGCTCGAGACTGAGCCCCTTCCACTTGGGAACGTCGAATTCGGGGCGAACTTCGATGTTGAACTCGTAGGTCAGATCGCCATCGTCGGGGATGTTGATCTGTTCAAAATCCAGATCCGGCTCGCTAATCGCAGAAAATTCCTGCATGTCGCTGACCTGAGAAAGACTATCCATAATGAGCGAGCCTTTGACTTGATCGGCCAGTTGCTTACGGAATTTTTTCTCGACCAACTGACGTGGGGCTTTGCCAACCCGGAATCCGGGAAGCTCGGCACGCGGAACCAATTCGTCAAATTGCTTGGCAAAGTAACGCTCGATATCGCTGCGAGGAACTATCACCGTTACGTGACGCTCACAGGCACTTGTTTCTTTTACGTCGACAGTAAGATCTAGCTTGGCGTCGGCGACTTCTTGTGTTGCTGTTTCTGCTTCTGTGTTCACTGCGTAATTCCTACGTTCGAATTGGTTTTGGCGCCAGCTTGAAGCTTGGCTTTTCAACTACGAAATCCTGGTTAGCTAAATTTTCCAACTGCTAAATTTAATTTTGATTCGCGTAATTGTAGATTGTTGAGGCCTGAAATGCTGATGGCAGACTCAAGTGGCGCTCCGTGGTCATGGCCGGGAATCAGATCGATTCCAACGTGCTATGTCGATAGCATAGAAGAAATTCCCGAACGTTCTTGGCTCAGCATTGTAGCGAAATCAGAGTTAACTTACAGGACCAAGCAAAGAATCAAACCAAGGTTTCAGGGATTGTTTGCCCATGTTTATAAAGCAACCGACGCCCGGTAGAACCGCTAGTTACTCACGTGCAGCGCGTCAGAGCCAATTTGGGCAAGAAAAGAAAGCGGGTGATCGGATTCGAACCGACGACATTCACGTTGGCAACGTGATGCTCTAGCCACTGAGCTACACCCGCATTGTTGAGTCGGCTGGACAACCGATTCTATCTGCAAAACCGGATTATACGCTGGGAAAAATGGGTTGCAAGTGCCGTTGCAGTCAATCTAACCCTTTGGCTCTGACAGCAAAATATTTGATTGTTGTCGGCTTTTTCTTTAGACTCTCTTGAGCTTCAGAGGCATTAATATTCCTTTTTGATCACCTTGATTCGCCCGATACGCCTCTGCTGGACATCCTGAGTTGCTCTGAATTGCTGTTTGGTGAGCCAATTCAATTGTCACTGAATCTACCAAGTGCCCAGCTCCTGTAGGTTTCGACTGCAAACGGGGCGAACGAAAAATTTTGGCCATGTGCTTCGCTTAGGCTGCTGATGTCGCCAATATTCTAAAACTAGGGTGGGCTAGTTCACGCGAGCATTGGTTGAATTGAACATCAACCAAGTTAGGAACGTAGGAACGACTCGAGAAATTTGAAAAGGAAATTTATGTTAGAAGTCAAGCTTGTCGTTGTCGGGGGTGATGCAAAATCCTCAGAGGTCCGCCTTAAGCTTCCGACGGTCATTGGTCGGGGTAGAGATGCTGGGTTGACGGTGCCCCATGCTTTGGTCAGCCGGCAGCATACTGAGGTCTTCGAGCGCGATGGCAAGTTGTTCGTACGTGATCTGGGTTCGCTTAACGGGACGTTCGTCAACAATCTCAAGATTGATGACGAAACGCTGCTTGGTCCCAATCAGTTGCTTACTTTGGGCAATGTTACTTTTCGTGCAGTCTACGAAGTTGCGACTGATACGCTCGAATCATCAGGCGATTCCGAAACGATTTCGTTCGACGAAGTGAAAACCCGCGAGGTTGGGCCCAAGGTGGAGCCAAAGAAGAAGGCGAATCCAAAAGCAGGCTCGGGCGAGATCGACACTACTGAGACTGTACCGGTTGACGAGCTTGGGCTCGCTGCGAGAGCCAAGCAATCAGCACCGCCAGCTAAACCTGGACCCGCTGGCAACTCCAAGGCTACCGCTGAAAAGGATGCCGCTGAGGTTGAGCTTGACGATTCCAAAAAAGCCCCCACAGGCTCGGATACGGACAAGAGTTTCAAGACAATCGACAATCCCGCAGAGGAATCAATTTCAAGCATCTTTTCATTTGAAGAAGAGAGTGGTGCTGGCCAATCCGTTGCGATCAGCGCGCTGGGTGATCTGCCCTCAGCAGTCCAGTCAGCTGTCAGCTTTGTGGGCAACGTCGACTTGGGCGAAGATGCCAAGCCCGCGGCTAGTCAAATCGATTCAGTCGAAATTGACTTGGGAATCGAGAAAAAACCGACTCATGAGGATGATGATTCCGGGCTGGGTTCGTTTCTTAATAAACTTCCGAGATAGGAACGAGCCGTCAACTCACGAGCGTATCGAGCCTCATGCTGGCGTCTCTTTTGTATATAGCAACGGGAATCTTGCGCCTCTTGTGTGTTGACGCCATATACTTGGTGCAGGTAGTTTGCCGGCGATCCGCCATTGATAATCGGATTCTCCATGCTGCCGAGGGTTTGAGTTTCGCCGGTTTTCTATCACAATTGATTTAGCGGTTGGTCAAAATTGTCTTAATGAATGTGAATGCAGTGCTGGCTTCAAATCGGCACCTTGGAAAAATCTTGTTATGAAACGATCTACTGAAATCGATCGAATGTTGATCAAGCGGATTCGCTCAGGCGACACTGACGCCTGGACTGATTTGATCGCTCGATACGAAGGTCGCTTGCTGGCGTTTGTTGGAAGTCGGCTTTCCAATCGCTCGGCCAGCGAAGACATCGTCCAAGAGGCGTTTGTTGGGTTTCTAAACAGCCTGCCCAACTACGATGGCCGTCGCTCTTTGGAAAGTTACCTGTTTTCGATTTGTGCTTACAAGCTAACGGATCACCTGCGCCGGGAAGGCAGGCGTCCGGCAATTCCGCTATCGGCGGGTGGCGATTCCAGTGGGCAGTGGCAGTTGACCGGTAACGCACGTCCGGCCAGTAGTATTGCTCGAAGCGTCGAACGGAAGCGAATTGAAGAGATCGCGATCACCGAGGCGATTGCTCAGCAAGTCGAGAAGTGGCAGGACAAAGGCGATTGGAGCAAGCTTAAATGTATGGAGCTGATTTTTGTGCGGGGCTGGGCCAATAAAAAAGTCGCTGAGTCGATCGAGCTTACCGAACAGCAAGTCGCGAATTACAAATTTGATTTCCTGGCTCGACTCAGGTCACTGATCAAACGGCAAGGGCTGTCTCAAGAAGTGTTCCCTGAACTCTACGAAGGTCAGTCGTAGGTCAGGCAAAGTCCAGCCAGCTTGGGCTTGGAGCCAGATGCGGACACCAAATCAATAAAACGTTCGACCTTCGCGAGCCATCGTCTTGAGCAGCTCGCTGGGCTGCATCGAAGCATCAATCTCACTAATCTCCTGCAGCGTTTTAACAATCTCCGTTAGCCCTGTTTGCCCTGCCCAAAACAGGATTCCTCCCTGGTGCTGAGGGAACGAAAAGCCATGGATGATGCAAAGATCGATGTCTCTGGGATCGGCGACGATTTCCTCTTCGAGAATGTTCGTCGCTTCGAGCGTTATCGCAGCGAGAATCTGGTGAGCGATTTGGGCCGGGTCGCTTTGAAGCGATGTTAGAACCTGTGGGGACGCTTGCGAAATAGAATCATCCCGATAGTCACCAATTAAATTCATCAGCTCGGGATTCCAAACCCGCTCACCTTTGGGATCGGGATAGTCGTAGAAGCCCGCCCCGGATTTTCTGCCAAGCCGTTTCGATTTCATTAGCTTGGGCAGGATCGGAGACAGCGTGACACATCGCAGACCCGACTCCCACATCGTCCGTCCGGCGTACATGCATGTATCGACGCCAATCACGTCGATGATTTCAAAAGGACCGCCAAGGAAACCAAAATCTTGCATCGCTGCATCAATCTCCTGGATCGAAACACCCATCGAAAACAGACGAACGGACTGACCGATCATGGCTGCCAGCAGTCGGTTAACCACGAATCCGGCGCAGTCATTGATAGCGACTGGCATCTTTCCCAGTTTGCGAACCAGACCCACCGCGGTGGCGATGGTTTGCTCATCGGTGTGTTGACCGCAAACGACTTCAACCAGCGACATCAATTCGGGATGACAGAAATGAATGCCACAGAAAAGTTCTGGTCGTTGGAGCTCGGCTGCCATTTTTCCAATCGGGATTGCCGAGGTGTTGGAGGCGATCAACGTCCCTTGAGCAACTGCCGCTTCGATTTTCCGCAGCACAATTCTTTTCACATCCAGTGTTTCGACAACCGACTCCAGGACGATCTCGACCTCAGAGAAACCGTCATAATCCGCCGCCGGTTGGATGTCAGCATCGGGATAGGAATCCGAAAGCTCAGCAACAACTGCTTCGGCCAATCCAGCTTGTGCATCGAGAATCACCACGCTCAGCCCGCGTTTGAGGCAATTCTCAGCAATCGACCGGCCCATCAACCCCGCGCCGACGATTCCAACAAGTGAAATACTCTCAGGTGCTAACTCAAGATCTACCAGGCCCGGATCTTTTTTGTTTCGATCCACCAGGAAAAAGTGATTCAGCAGACCACGGCTGGCTGAGCTGCCGTAAACTTGAGCCATCGCGCGAGACTCCGATTCCCACGCCTCTTTGATCGGCAGCGAAGCGGTTCGAGCCAAATGCTCCAGCGCGACAGCGGGCGCAAACGGATAAATGTTGTTTTGGTTGGCGACAATTCGTATTCCCATTTCCGAGACGACTTGATCAACCGTCTGGTTTTTGTCATTTGAACTGATGGTCGCGACCGGCCCCATGATTGCCCGCCGGCGTTGAACGAATGATCGCGAATCCTGCTCAGCCCGGATGATCTCGGCGGATCGCTTGATCAAGTCGTCTCTCTTGACCACTTCATCGACAAAGCCCATCTTTTGTGCCTGGTCGGCGGAAACGAGTCGGCCGCTGGAGATTAAGTCCGCTGCGTTTTCAAATCCTGCGATGCGGGGCAAATGAGCCGTTCCTGCCCAGCCCGGCACCAGGCCAAGTTTGACTTCTGGAAGCCCCAGTTTTGTTCGGCGTTCGTCTGTCGCTAAGCGGACGTCGCACCATAAAGTCAGTTCCAGCCCTCCGCCGACGCACGCACCACCAATTGCAGCAACAGATACGAAAGGGCAGCGGCTGAACCTCGCCATCACTGCCCTGCCCCGTCCGCAAAACTGAATGACTTTGGATTCTGGCCAGTCATACGTGGCAACGATTTTCTTTAAATCGGCCCCGGCCACAAAGATTGTTGGCTTGCCCGAGTACAAAATAACACCAGCAAGGTTATCTTGCGCCATCAGCCTTTCCATTGTCTGATCGAGTTGATCAAACAACCGATCGTCAAGAATATTAGCGCTCGAGCCGGGCGTATCCATCGTGATCAACGCAATGTCTTGCTCGATTTGCGTCACAGAAACAAGAGATTGGTCGGCGTTGGTCATGAAATCGAGTCTTGATATATTTTGAACAGGTGGTTCAAATTCGCCAGTGCTGCCTCAATGCTTGGTCCACCATATCGAACTACCCAAACATTGAGTTGTGGCAAAATTCTAGTTCGACGCAGCCAGAATCCAAACAGTACACCCGAGGGTAAGAAATGCTACCAAAGATTTTTGACTTCAGTTCGTTTTTCTTGCTTGTCTTTGTCATGTTGTTGGCGGGTTGCGGTCCAGATACTGCTTTGTTGGAGCCCGAAGATGCCAAAGTCGTGGGAACGGTCGATCTGGAAATTGATTTTCAGTCTCAGAAGAAAAACATTCAGGTTGCGATTCCTTGCTCAGCTGACTCTACCGTGTTTTCGATCCTCACGCGGGCGCATAACCTCGGTGATTTGACGTTTGAGTCGCGAGGCAGCGGGCCAGCGAGTAGATTCGTGACTTCGATCTGTGACGTCGAAAATCAGGCAGCAGCGGGTGACAACTGGGTGTTTCGCGTTAACGGTGAGCTGGCCGATCGAGGCTGCGGCGAGATTTCAGTTCGGCCAGGTGATCAAATTCAGTGGATATTCGGTGATTATCCGTAGTGTCTCCAGCGGAGCGGTTTCTCCGACAGGATAAGCGTTTTTTGTTATCTGTCCATCGAATTGCGAACGATGACTCTCATAATCTGCTGGTTTAAGCTCGTAGCGATGCTTGCCTTGTCAAAGTGAGCAAAACCCCAACTTTCCTCATTCCCAGTTGTAAATCAGAACTAGACTCTGCCTTGGATAGAGTCGATAATGACCGCCGCGCAACAACGCATAGGTACGTGGATACAGCTTTAGACAAAGAATACATAATGAGTAAGCATCAAGGCATTTATAGCAAGCAGATGATCCAAACATTGATTTACGTTTCGATGTTTCTGGCTATCGTTGGGGTTGGCATTGCCAGCCGATTGTGGCTAGTTGACCTGCCCAATTTTAAGCCAGTGGCAGCCTTGATTTTGTTTGGCGGTTTCTTTTTCAGGAACTCCTGGATCCCAATCCTGGCGGGCGTTTTTGTAATGGCGATCTCTGATTTGCAGCTTGGCGTTTACCAATGGCAGATCGCCATCTGCGTTTACGCAAGTTTGGCGTTGTCGTGTAGTCTGGGCTTTTGGGTTCGGGGTTCGCTTCAAACCCGCCAGTCAAATCGTATTTTGCCGACTGTTGGCATGCGACAGTTTGGGCGATTTGCTGTTGCCTCACTAACAATGTCGACCGCGTTTTTCCTTCTGACCAATGGTGCGGTTTGGTGCTCGGGCTGGTATCCAAAAACCGCCGAAGGCTTGTTGGCGTGTTACTCGGCCGGCTTACCGTTTTATCGAGCGACGCTTTTGGGTGACTTGTTCTTCACCAGCGTTACGATTGCCGGCTATTGCTCGCTTGGCTTGCTGTGCAATCGAATGCGGAGCGGCGGTGTGCGTTCCAGCAAAGCGCATCCAAACTATTTGCCGAGCTGATCGGCTAAAAATTCCGCTTCATAAACGTACCGAAGTGCTTCGCGGATTACGTTTGAATGAACACTGGTTGGTCTTGTCGATCGTCGTAAATATATCGGCATGGTCGCTGCCAATACCCGGGCAACCGCGACAGCCGGTTAGGTGTTAAAAGCGTCGAAAGAGTCGACCTGCTTGCAAACCGGCACCAGTTCCAAATGGAGTGCCCAAGCGTTGATTGCCGCCTCGAAAGCTCTGTCCAATACCAGTATTTCGAACTGCGTAACGGACAACCAGGTTTGTTGGAAAGCCGATACTTCTTGCAACGTAGAATCTGCCAACGCGACTTGCCGCTTGTCGACCAAAGCCATTGCCAGCAATCTGCGCATTTGATTCCGCGGCCAATGAGCACGCGACGAGAGCTACCAGCACGAAAATTCCTGATTTCAAATTCATGTTATTGTTCCTTGGTGGTTTGGGTCTTACCTGATCGAGTCGATTTGAGTTGGATATTCTATCGCAAAATTGTGGTGCGGCAACGATAGTCTCTACGGTGATAGCAGGAAGGATTTCGTTCGATACAAATCGAACCAGCGTAGAAATAGGTTCGGTGGAGAGCGGTTTAACGAAAAAGTCACCCTCCCAAGATTGGCCAAGAAAGATTGGCCAAGACTGGGAGGGTTGAGAAAAGACGATGAAATCGGCTTTGATCGGGGAGGGATGATGGCTTTCAAAATGTAGCTTCTCGGACTGGCATATTGGCGATCGAGCGAAGTAAAATCGAGCAAAAAAAACGCCACGCTCCCTCTGGGCAGGTCGGGAACGCCGTGACCGGGGAGGACATCTTACGCGACAACTCTTAGAACTCGACGAAGTGCTCCAAATGGCGGCGGCTTATTTTCGGTGCAGATTGT
>CAYSQZ010000156.1:9542-11412 GCA_964433035.1 uncultured Pirellulaceae bacterium
TTTTCTGGCTTCGTAGTTCCCTTTTCTGGTTCGACTTTAACTGATGTCGGTTTCCTTGAAACCTACACGGCTTTGTTTTTGATTGACGATTCGGTAGTGGACACTAACCCGGGTCTTAACGGTCTATACGAGGGCGCCATACTAAGTAGTTCGATCGAGTTTTCAGGTGGCTACGTTTCAATGGTTGATTTCACAGGTGGCAACATTGAGATCCAGTTTGTACTAGCCACCAACAACACTCAACTCTTGTTAACACCTCCGAACCGCCCAAGCTAGGGATTTGGATTTTCAGCTCCCTCTGCTATTTTCAATTCAGATGAATTGCTTACTGATCCCGGCGTCCCGTTTAGCCAAGATCAAAGTGTTATTTTTAGTCTTCTTGAGCCAAACGGAGTATTAATAAATACCTTTGGAACATTTGAAGTACTCACAGTTCCGGAGCCTTCAGCGGCCTGCTTTTTGGGCATCGGTGTTTTGTCGACGCTGGTTCGCCGGCGTCGAGGCGAGCTGGCAAATTGACTTTCCGCTCCTACATCCCCAAACCTATTTCAGCTTGCCCGTCTCAACTTTGATTCGCACCAACCCGGGAACTGAATTGGAGCATGTTGGATCGTAAATCGACCGACTTGGAACGATGCCTCAAAACACCCAAGCCGATCTACAGAGTGAGAATAAAGTCAAAAAACGGCGCCGTTTTTTGTCTTTTGGTTTGAAGACATTCCTCATTTTGTTTTGTTTGTCGGCGATCGGAATAAATTATTGGCGCCAATCAGTCGCCCAGCGTGAAGCTCTCGAAGTGCTGCAGAAATGCGGTGCGGAATTCGTTTACAAGCACGAAATGGATGACGATTTTGACTATCTCGCAGATCCTTGGGAGCGAATTGAAGGCGAATCGATAATCCGGACCGCATTGAGGTCGGTGCTGGGTTCTTCGGTGGTCGATCGTGTCGCCTGCGTTCGAATGATCGAAAAATCGAACTTCGCGCCGATCCGTCCGCGCTCGGGTAATCGCAAGTACCATCAAACCGAAGCCTGGATTGCGCTGCGAAGGTTGAACCAGATTAACTCGCTCAAAGCAGTTGCCGTTGAAGCCAACTCAGATGAACAGTTGGAAATTCTCAGCAATTTTAATCAGCTGAGATACTTGCAGGTCGTGTCATACGCCAACAAAAGCTTGGAAGTCCTTGCTCGTTTGCCGCGTCTCGAATCGTTGGAATTGGCAACTCCGTCCAACGAAATTGACTGGATCGCCAAATTTCCAAAGATAACAACCCTTCGTGTTCGCAAGGTGCTTCCAGCTCCGCGACTGACAGTCGATGTGGGTTTTCTTTCGGCGCTGCCACAACTTCAGCGGCTTGAATTTCGCGCCTTGCAGTTACGAAATCTTGAAGTCATTGGAGAGTTGGAAAATTTGAAAGAGCTGGGGTTAATTCATACTGATGTTGAAAGTGTTAACCCAGTTGCCAATTCAAAGATTGAAGAGCTTTACCTGACACATTCAGCTCTCAAGGATGGATCGGCGATCCTCAACATGCCTTTGCTCAAACGAGTTGATTTGACAGATACTTTGCTGCAGGACACTCAAGTCGATGAGCTAAAGCGCAAACTATCATCAGCCGGCCTGCAGGTTGAAGTCATTGGGTTGGGGATCGTTTCCAAAGACTAGGCTTGTCCCTAAAGTCACTACGGCATGACGCGCGGGGCGATGCCCTCGCGGTTAAACGAGCAGGGGCGCGGTTCGTTTAACCGCGTGGGCATCGCCCCGCGCGTTTCCACTCTTCCCACTACCGATGTCTTGCGAATTCGTAGCCTCGTCCACTACCGATGTCTTGCGAATCCAACTAACTTAAAAAACGCCACCGACCTTCGA
>CAYSQZ010000157.1:0-11395 GCA_964433035.1 uncultured Pirellulaceae bacterium
CTAACGCGTCGGGTTTCCATTTGCGGGTTCGCCTGTATTTGGGAAATAGGATCACCTTGCTCTTCCAGCCAGTCAGCGTAAACACGCCGAGACGAGCGAGACGTGTAGTCTTGCGAGTGGGCCCTGTAAATCCCGGCAGTCGCCGTAAGTACTCTTCCTTATTGATGGATTCAGATCTGGACTGCCGCATTTCCAGATCGATCGAAACTAATTCTTCCACAAGTCTTTTCTGCAGAGCGGGGTCGGCTTGAATCGCCAACTCCGCGATCAGCGATACCGAATCTGAAGACCACTGGGATTCAAAGCCGGAACAGATTTCTTCCAAAACCCAAAGGTCACCGCTGGCACCGGTCTGCTCGTCCGATCCACGATCATTCATCGAGTTCATTGGTCCAGATCTCACGAATTAATTTCAGGCGACGTTGAACAGAGCGTCGGGTGCAATTCAGGATTTCTGCAAGCTCTTCGTTGGTATAACCATCTACTTTCAAAACGGCGAGGCGTTTTAAGTCCTCGCTAGGCAGGATTGAAAGCAGTCGTTCGCATTCTTCGAGGGCGGAGTATGAAGCTTCGGGCGTCAACTCATTCGTCATAATCGATTTCAGGGTTTCGTCGTTGTTGCCGCTTCTGGTAAACGAGCCCCCCGACGCAGACGCCTTTCATTTCTCAAGCGCTTTCTCGCTCCGTTAATCGTGATCACACCGAGTAGGCTCCAAAGCGCATTTCGATTTACGATCTCATAGCGACCGTTGTGGATTCCCTCGCAAAGCGTCGCAAACGCATCCAAGGCAACATCCTCCTGATCGTAGGAGACGCCAAACCCAACTTGACGACTGGCCAGTGCAATTAGTCTTGTTTGGAGAAACTGCCACAGCAATTCAGCAGCAGCACCGTCGCCTTTCTTAAGCTCACTGATCCACCGCGTAACCGATTGAGTCTTGCCTGACAACGGATTGTTATTCATCGGATGGAGCAGCGCCCCAACGGCGCAAGGTGGTTTTAGGACTGGACTAACTCAACTCATTCTTGTTTAAGCGTTAACTGTGGTCAACGAAAGACTAACCTAAAGACATAAAAGAACGTTCATTTTTTTAAAAAAAATTTCCAAATACCGCGTCACAATTTTTCGGCAAAAGGGATTTAACGTCAAGGGGCAGGAATTGCTACTGCTTTTCGGTCTCGTTGTGAGCGCGGACACGGATGTCCGCCTCATTGCTATTTCCCATCAGGCGATTTTCAAGCGTTAAGAAGACGGGAGTCCTTTGAAGACGGGAGTCCTTTGAAGGCGTTAGTCCTTTGCGTGGCTAACAGTTAGGCATTTATACGGTAGTATTCATCGGAGGCCACTTATTATGCATGTAGGACTGGTTGGAATTTTTTGGTTCACGATTGTCATGGCGGCAATGCTTTTCGTCGCATTCCTGATCACGTTCATGGCGCGGTCACAAAAGTTTTCGCCCTTGAATGAAACCAAAAAGCCGCTTCTACCGCGTCTATATACGCCTGAGCTAAACAGCATTGCACGTCGGCTTGCCAGAAGAATCCGCTGTGATTACAGAATAGACATCA
This sequence comes from uncultured Pirellulaceae bacterium, assembly GCA_964433035.1. Lineage (GTDB taxonomy): Bacteria > Planctomycetota > Planctomycetia > Pirellulales > Pirellulaceae > Mariniblastus. Next base: position 1,570 of record CAYSQZ010000157.1, read on the forward strand.
CGTCTGATGAAGTCGCAGAAACGTTAACGCTCTTGGCAAATGACACAGGCCATAAGTCGGACGCAAGCAAGCTTGGCCAGTACTGGCTCAATGGCGACATGCCAATGTGTTGCCTTGTCGATGAGATGTCGGCGTTGCTAAGCGTTCAGGAGACAAATCAATGAACCAGTCCCCGGAGTGGGCGCGTGTCCAGCAGGTTTTCATTGCTACCTGTATCTAAAGCTCCGGGGGGTAGAATGGAATCGATGAGGCCCAAGAGCATCCGGATTGGTTACAGCTTCGCCACTTCCAATAAAGCGGACATCAGGACGTTGCCCAAGTGAGACACATGATCAGCGCAAACGCAATCAGCGGCGGTCCAGCGGAAATGGCGACAAAAGTGGTCAGCATCTTCATCAGGACGATTTGGTCTTTACGCTTGTCCTCGACGGACTTTCGCGAGAACGCCCAAACCGCCGAGGACGCCATCAGGGTGATGATCGTCCCCATCGTCCCAACGATCATGCCAAAGAACAGAACATACATCGTCACAAACAGCATTGCGGTTTGCAAATGCGGTGAGAGGTAGTAAACAAAAACAAGAAACAGTGGCGCGATGTAGCTGAAGATCAAAAACTCTTTGAGCCCAAATCGCTTGGGCTCATTTTGTTTTGGGTGCGAATCTCGGCTGGACTCGTCCCGCCGTTCTTGAATCAGGCTTTCAGTTTTCATCGGCCTCTTGTTGCCTACTGGGCCAAAGCGGCTCCTGCCAACTCGGGCACTTCGTAGCCTTTTCGGTATTCCCGCTTGATAAACTTGTTGGCCGCCTCGGCATGATCGCCAGTAAAGCGACCTTGCTCGACGTCGATATTCAGCATCGGGCTCAAACGAACTTCACCTTCATCGAGCTTGATGCCGTGGACTTCCACATGGGCTCCCAAATCCTTAATCAATGTCGTCCACAGTTCATGATCGATCTCTTTGGCTTGGTCAGCGGAGAACTTTGAGCCAGCTTGGAACGCGATATTGGCCAGGTTACACCAACCGGTGGAGTCATTGCCTTGCTCAATCTCAGCGTTGAGGATTGAGCGATCACGTTTGCGAACGGCTTCAAGAAAGTTTGCCTGATGTTTTACATCACCAGTGTCTTCACCAAAGTCTTTGATCATTTTGCCCTCGGTGTCGAAGGCTTTTCCCTTGCCTCGCTCACCGTGGAATTCACCGCCCTCGCAATAAACGACGAACCCACTGTTGGGCCCGTGATGCGGAGCGCCCTTTTTGCCATCAGGCACTGAAGGAAGATTCGAAAGGCCAAGCACAACAGGATACGAACCGGTGTCAAAATATACGAAATGAACGTTAGGAGTATTTCCGGCATCGTTGTAGCCGATTCGCCCACCACCGCCAAAGATTCGCTTGGGCAATTTCACTTTGTCCTCGAAAACCATGTCGCGGACATCGTCGAGCAGGTGAACACCCCAGTTGCCCATTTCGCCTGAGCCGGTGTTCCAGTCCCAGTGCCAGTCGTAGTGAAGTGAGTCGCGGAAAATCGGCTTGTCCTGAGCTGGGCCAAGCCAAAGATCGTAGGCAACGTTCTTTTCGATCTCCAACGGCGTATCGCGTTTACCAATTGATCTCCGAACGCCGTACCGATTGACTTGAACGGACTTGATCGCGCCAAGCGCTTTGTCTTGGTGAAGATACTTTCTGACTGCCGCGTGAATTGGATCTGACCGTTGGTGAGTTCCAACCTGGACAATTTTTTCGTAGCGACGGGCCGCTGCGACGGCTTGCTCGCCTTCCCATTGGCTATGCGAGACCGGCTTTTCGAGGTAGACGTCTTTGCCAGCTTCCATCGCCCAAATTGCGGCCAGGCAGTGCCAATGGTTACAAGTTGAGATGACGGCTACGTCGATCTGATCAGAGTCGAAAAGACCACGCATATCAGTCCAGCCCTGGGCCTTGGCGTGTGTTTCTTTGCCCGCCGCGACACGCGACTCATCGGCATCACAAACGCCAGCGATATTGACGCCTTCGACTTGACCAAAGTGATTGCTCAACTTCCCGGCACCGCGACCACCCCAGCCTACGAATCCAACATTGATGGAGTCGTTTGCCATCGTATGGCGCGAAGCACGTAGATCGCTTCCGGGAATTGACATCATAACTCCAGCGGCTGCACCACTGGCGATGAATTGACGACGGGATAGTTTGGGCATCTTGGTTCCTGCGTGATTCACAAAATTAACTGGGTTGATGAGAATCCCAGTATAGCAGCTTTGGGACTGGTTTCAAAACCTGAGAGTCACTGCGATATCGTCAGTGTATTTGCGACCAGATCACGGTACTTGGAAACCCGACGCGCCAGCGAAGAATATTGGTGATCATTGAGCCTCCTCGCTTACGCGTCGAGTTTCCATTGCACCTATGGTTCCAAGCTTTCCAAAAAAATCAAAAGTAACTTTATTTTGGCGCACGGCGTACGCCCGTTCGCCTAATAAAAAAAGCACAGCCTGAATTCTCAGACTGTGCTTAAGCAAATTCATCGCGACGAGCTCAGTTGCAATGAGCTTTTAAACTCACTCGCTAAGCCGTACGCAACTGCGTCACGTTTGGAGCTTGCCAACTTGAAACTTGCCTTAGTCTTCTGATTCTTCAGGTCGCTGCAAGTGAATATCACTCGTCCATTTTGAACGGACAACTTCGAAGGTAGGTATCTCCAATAACTTTGGCAACTGTTTCAGCTTTTCCTGACCGCAATTGCAGAGCAAAAGCTCTCGCAGTTTGGGATGTCGCAACAACCCATCCATCTCACCCACCTCATATAGCTGAAGCGACTCAAGCTTGTCCATGACCGGGAAGACGGTTGTGTCGACCCTGAAGTCTCCATCGATGACCAGTTTTTTTATTCCTGAAAACACAAGCTTTTCGGCGAACGCATCGGCATCGGATTTGTAAACCTTAAGATGGAGTTCCGTCAGAGACTTGCAATCATTGAGAGGCGAATAGTCCAGGTCGCGCTGGAATTTCAACGACAACCTGGTGAGCGACTTGAAGTCCGCAATCGGCTCAAGGCTGTCTACATAATCTGCTTTGAGTGACTGGAGATTGGGTGATGTGCTGTGGTGAATGTCCTGTTCTGACCACGGCGGCAATCAGCTTACCGCGTCAATCGGATTTGACAGCGATCAAAACTTTGGCAGTTCGAAACCTTTTCGATACTCGTAATGCAACAATGCGTTGGCCGCTTCGTTATCAAACTTCTCAGCAACTGGATCCCACTGGAGACGGGCTTTGGTTGCCAACGAGATATTGGCCATGTGAGCAAAAAGCGTTGAACGATGCCCTTCGAGCATCGAGCAGTTTGTCTCCTTGCGGGACTTAACACAGTCGAGGAAGTTCCTTGCGTGGCTCGCAGTGGCGACTGCATTGGGCTCCTCAAGCTCGAACTTGGATTCCTTGCCGCGTTTTTCCTTCTCCTGGAACTGGCCCGGTTTTTCCTTGAGAACTTTATAACCCGTCTTGCCTGAGTATACCGTTCCTTCGGTTCCTCGAAACTCAAGTTCCCCGTAGGGAAACGCTTTGTTACTGGAAGCTTCGTATTGCCCGAACGAAATGAGCGACTGGCCTGGCATTTCAAAAACCGCCTGAGCTGTGTCCGGGATCGTTCGATCATCATCGATCGCGAACCGTCCACCCATCGCTGAGACACAGGCTGGAGACTCTTCGCCGATCATCCAGCGAATCGCGTCGAAGTAGTGAACGCCCCAGTTGCCCATCTGCGATGAAAAGCGCTGCCACCAACGGAACTTGTAAGGTGCAATGTTCTCTTGATAAGGCTGCTTAGGTCGTGGGCCAAGCCAGGTATCCCAGTCAAAATCAGCCGGTGGCGTGGAAGGCGCTACCTTTCCAATTCCCAACGGGTACATGTTGTTAAGTCGAAACGCACTCGAGACGGTGATCTTGCCGACGGAACCTTCGTCCATAAACTCTTTCAGCTTTTGATAGAGCTTCATCGATCGTCGGTGCAAACCAACTTGCACAACCTTTTCATACTTCTTGGCTGCTTCGACCATCTGCCGACCCTCATGGATCGTGGCGGCAAGCGGTTTTTCGACGTAGACGTCTTTACCGGCTGCCATCGCGGTAATGGCTTGAATAGCGTGCCAGTGATCGGGAGAAGCAATCGCGATGACATCGATGTCGTCTCGGTCAAGCAACGCCTGATAGTCCTTTACCGCCATCAGGTCTTTTCCGTATTTTTCCTGAGCCCGGTCGAGGTAAGGCTCATAGACGTCGGCACAACCAACGAATTTACAATCCTCCTGCTCGGCAAAGGCTTCCATCAACTGCGAGCCTCGGTTACCGACTCCGACAAATCCAACGCGGATCGTATCGTTGCTACCAAGGACGTTTCCTTTGGCCAGAGCACGCCCGGGGATTGAGGAAAAGGAAGCCGCAACGGCTGCAGCAGCGCCTGCTTTGGTAAATTGTCTTCGATCTAGTTTTTGTTCTGACATAGCGTTCTCTACTACTGTTTGTGGTTTAGTTCTGCTGACTCGATGCAACTCATTTGACGGCGTCGACCATATGATGGTAACCGAAGCCCGATTAGTGTACGAATTGTTTTCAAATTTTTCCCGGGCCGTACGCATCAATCGCATAATTTTGGTAGTCGTTAGGCACTGCGGCCAAAGTAGAAATCTTATTAAGATGGGAAAACGCTTTGGTTTTCTGGCTTTTGTAGCGAGATTTAGAACCTGAAAAAAAACAGGCAAAAGATCGTTGCCAGACGCCAATCGTCCTACCCAAAAGTCCTACACCTGTAGACGTGGCCACTAAGATTGAGCAATCTTTTTAACAAAGTCGCCTTGGGCTCGGTGGCTGATTTTTTTTAAATGCTTGGAACAAAAAGCGCAAATGGCAACCCGTTCATCTGAACGACAAGGCGGTAGCCGTCGGTTCGATGCCTCGACAAAACCGGCGGCTAGCGCCTTGCCGCTTACGAATTGTGTATGCAGGCGACTACGCGAGACGGCGGCCAATCGATTCAGGAATCCGAAAAAGTGGCCAAGAGCAGAATCTCAAAACATCATGACAAAAACGTCATTGATTTGCTGGCCGTCGAAAATTGGTAGTGCGATACCAAGCTTAAAATCCGCCGCTGGTAGCTCATCTGATTTCTCGATCAAAACGGTGGCTCTGGATTGAGACATTTGATCGCATATCGTTTGACACCACTCTTGTTTGATCTCCGAACCAACCTCACTGTGTGAATTTTGAAATGCGATCCTGGGTGTCGGGTTGTCGTCTGAAGGCGCTTCGGATTCGCAATGCCAAACGTCCATTTCGTTGGCCAAAGGCGTAGCCTGATCCGACAGCATCAACAGAACCGAAGCGGGAAAACCATACTCACGTCCGATTGGCAAACCGATACATCGTTCGATGTGTGCAGGATCGCGATCGAAGGAACGAATAAAGTCCGGATTGGTTTGCGGACGATCAATGATCTTGGGCTGACCAAATTTCCAGGAGTATCCCGGCAGGCCGGCACCTTTGGGAAACTTGACGAACCGGCTTATGAATTCGAACGACTCAAGGCCTCGATAACACGATCCGCTAATCCCCAGTTCATCCCGATCATCTCGCGTCCAAAGCTCGATTCCACCATTGCCTTGGGCCAAACCAAACACGATTACATCAACCAGAATAAACTCGCGATAAACTGGAATCGCAAGCATCGCGGTAATCGGCGCTGAAGCTTCCTGAGAAGCGGTTTGTATTTCCGCTGATGAGTGACCTTGCAGGATGACGGGCGATTCCTGACGCCATGCGCTTCCAGCAATTTGTTGTCCCTTTTCCAACTCCTTGACCGAGCGCTCGACTTCAACGGGAACTCCGTTTTCAATACGCAGGGACTTTTGAAGACAAAGCTTGCCTTGCTGTCCGTCCTGCTCGACTTCGCCAGGAAGCGGTTGATATCGCCAGACTTCAATGAAGTTGATCAGCGCGGTCCGTTTTGAACTGGGTCGGTCTGGTTTGTCTGAGATCTGCATTATCAATTGAATAACCCTGACTGGTCTTTTGAGTCGTGTTTGTTTTTAGAGCCGCTTGTAGTTCTGCCTTTAAGAGGGAACGCGAAAGCGGTAGCAATGGCATCCCGGAGCTTAAACGATATTTCATACTATTTGGTAAACCGAAGCCTCAGCGAGGAAACCACCCGATCCTCGCTGACGCTTCGGGTTTCCAATTTTGGTTTAAAAACTGCTATGCGATCGCGGCTTCTACTGGTGTTTTCATTTCTGGTTCGGGCTGGCGAAGCTTTTCCTGAATTGCTTTGTCATGAGCTTCTTTACTGTGCTCCTGCTTCTCAAGGAATGAGATCAGAGCAAATCGGAAATCGTAGTAGTTGGAGTGATCCAACACTTCCGAACGAACGCGTGGCCGAGCAAATGGAACTTCGAGAATCTGGCCGACCGTGGCCTCGGGGCCATTGGTCATCATGCAAATCCGATCCGACATGTAGATCGCTTCGTCGACGTCGTGGGTGATCACCATCGTCGTGATTTTTTCGCGGTCGAGAATATCAAGGATCACGTCCTGAAGATCCATTCGAGTCAACGAATCAAGCCGACCAAATGGTTCGTCCAACAACAACACCTGCGGCTTAAGAGCAATCGCTCGAGCCACACCGACACGTTGTTGCATGCCGCCGGACATTTCCCGTGGGTACTTTTTCATCGAGTCGGCCAATCCGACAAGGCTTAAGTAGTACTCACAAATCTGTTTTCGTTCTTGCTTGGAACCGTGCGGGTAGACTTGCTTGACCCCCAGCATGACGTTCTCAAGCGTTGTCATCCAGGGCAGCAAACACGGCGACTGAAACACGACCGCACGATCTGGACCGGGCCCTGAAACTTCGCGACCTTCTACGGCAAGTGAACCTGACGAGATCGGGTTCAAACCCGCGACCATCGTCAACACCGTCGACTTACCACAGCCCGAGTGACCGATCACCGAGACGATTTCACCTTTGCGCAGGATCATATTAAAGTCTTTAACAACTTCGATATCCCGCCCAAACGGATTGGGATAAGCCTTGGCTAAATTCGCTATCTCTACGTATCGCTGGTTATTACTCACCGTTGCCTCCTGTTGAAACAAGCTCCGCCTGTTTGGACTCTTGTGTATTTGAAACCATCGCGCGCCGCGGTAGCCGCTGCGGCTGATTGAAATCAACTGGCATCAAATCGGGTAGCGTAAAATCATTGCTGACCCGTAACTCCTTGGCTTCGTTATTGATCGCAATCATGTACTTGGTGACTTCGTTGCGAAGCTCAATAAACTCTGGATTGAAATTGAGCGTCGTTCGATCGCGTGGACGCTCCAGCGTCACGTTGAAACTTTTGCCCAGCGTCGCCTCGGGACCGGGCGTCAAGGCAACGATTCGATCAGCCATCAAGACGGCTTCGTCGACGTCGTTGGTGATCATGACCACGGTGCGTCGATCGACTTCCCAGATCCGGATGATTTCGTCCTGAAGATTGGCTCGCGTCAACGCGTCGAGCGCGCTAAGAGGCTCATCAAGCAACAGAACCTCTGGCTGCATTGAAAGCGTTCGAGCCAGCGATAATCGTTGGCGCATTCCACCCGAAAGCTCCGATGGCTTTTTCCACTCCGATCCCTTGAGAGAAACCATATCGATGTAATGCTGGATATACGTTTTCCGCTGGCTGGATGTCTTTTCTGGAAAAACCTGCTTCACCGCCAATTCGATGTTCCCGTAAACACTTAGCCACGGAAGCAACGAATAATTTTGAAACAAAATCCCACGCTCGGGACCGGGGCCAGTTACAGGCTTTGAGTTCATCAGAACCTGTCCACTATCGAGCGGTTGAATTCCGGCAAGCAGATTCATCAGCGTCGATTTGCCGCTTCCTGAAAATCCAATGATCGCAACAAACTCATTCTTTTGAACCTGCAAATTGATATTGGACAGAACCTCGGTGCGATCACTGGGACGACCAAAACCGACATTGGCATCGATGACTTCTAGTGCGTTTTCCATATTCTCTTCTCTCAAACCGATCATTTGGTGGTTCGCTTCCCTACTCTTAGACGGTAGCCGCACCGTCATCAAAGGAGACGCTGCGCTGGAGCACAATCATGAAACGATCAAGGAAAAAGCCGATGATTCCGATCACAAAGCAGGCCAGCAGAATGTTGGCGAAGCTATGAGAAGATCCGTTTTGATATTCATCCCAAACGAACTTTCCAAGTCCTTCGGAAGATGAAAGAGCTTCGGCAGCGATCAAAACCATCCAGCCAACGCCCAGCGAAATTCGCAAGCCCGCGAAGACCAATGGCAACGAAGACGGAATGATGATTTTTGTCAGGCGAGCCCAAAGCCCCAATCGCAAAACCTTGGCAACATTCAAATGATCCTTTTCGACCGAAGAAACACCCAGAGCCGTATTGACCAGCGCTGGCCAGACGGCACACATCGCGACTGTACAAGCCGAAAAGATCAAAGCCGGATTGACGTTAAGTGCTCCAATCCAAGGCAGTTCGTTCATGAACACAAACAGCGGATGCGTATCGGGGTTGGGAAAGAAAGCACCAACGACGATCTGGAAAATTAACAGCCAAACAACTGGCGAAACGGGCTTGAAGACCGAGATGATTGGCGTCAGACACGCCATCGCAATTCGGTTCAAACCACACATGATTCCAACGGGAATCGCAATCGCTGCGGCCAAGACAAAACCCACGAACACGGTGAACAGGCTTCGCCAGACTTGAAACCAAATCGTTGCGGCCCGAGGATACTCTTGCTCCGAGATTTTTGACGCCCGCTCTTCATTTTTTACGATCGTTTTAGCAGCAGCCAACGTTGCTTTTGAAGAATCTGCCGATGCCAAACTCCCCAGAGCTTCCGTCGCTGCATCTTCGGCAGCCTCGACTTTGATACTGCGGTTTCCGGTGCTCAAATAATCCAAACGCTTTTTCAGATGCTGGACTTCATTGGCAGCCTTGCTCGATTTCAAGCGGGCGACCTTGAGACGCTTGGACACCTCGTCTTCAATCGCTTTAATTTTATCTTTGTGTTCTTTCTCAGCACCCTTTTCAGCGGTTTTAAGAACGCTATCTTCACGAAGATAATTGAGAAGACTTTCAGAATCAGATTCTTTTGCCGCGACTGACTCGGAAATCTTGAACGACTCTTGAGTACGGGCACCTCGAAGTTTTTTGTTTTCGGCTTTGAGCTGAGACAGGTCTTCTTTAAGAGGAGCCAAGGCGTCCTCTTTTTCCTGTTTGCACTCGGCCTCAATTTTGGTGAGTTCCGCCTTCAGCTCGACCGACGTTTTTTCTTTCTCGGCCAACAAAAGATTGAGTTCTTCGATCGTGTTTTCTCGTTGTGTTCCGCTGAGCGCGAAATCAAACTGTTTCTCGTTCTCCCGTTGGTGAAGCGTATGGTTGGTGACCAACGCATCCCAAACCTTTTGCGGAGACGGGACCTCACCGGACTTTGTTTTGTGACGAGGTGCCACAAAATTCCAAAGCAACAAACAACAGGCCACGAAAATGAGCGGAGTGATCAAGTATCTTGTGATCTCACCGACTTGCTTTGACGGCTCTTCGCCAAAACACAGTCGCACGACAGGATCAAAAACCTTGAATCCCGAGACGTCAATGATTTTGAGTAAGTTGTATTTTAACTTTTCGATTGTGGTTTGGTCGGACATGTGTTGTAGTCAGTGTGGTGTAGTGGACGTCATAGTTTTGAAACATCTCTAGTGGTCTGTCAGATCTGAATTGACGGGTGCCATGTTTACGCTCGCGTAAG
>CAYSQZ010000158.1:0-11296 GCA_964433035.1 uncultured Pirellulaceae bacterium
GGAACGCATCCTTGGCAAGTGGGAAGAGTGGAAACGCGCGGGGCGATGCCCACGCGGTTAAACGAGCCGCGTCCCTGCTCGTTTAACCGCGAGGGCATCGCCCCGCACGTCATGTCGTAGTGACTTTGACAAAGCCTAGAGAATTGCCCAAACAGCAAGGGGCAACAAACAAGCGATTTTCTCAAACAGCCGTTGGGCATTTTTGTAAAAAAACGACTTTTTCAGTGGTAAAGACTGCAACACAGTGCTCTTACCCTATATCCTTAATGGCCGATCCAGAACTGAAATTTCTTGTTTCGGATCTGATTAAATAATTGGTCCGTCAATTCTGAAGTGTAGTTGTGCTAACTGGAAGTGCGGCAAGCCTTTGCGTTGATCAAGCAAGTCGCAGGCGTCGCAATTCATAGTCGACGAGATAGTTCACAGTGAACAACTGCATTGAAGTCTGGCGACCTCGCATCATGATTCTCAGGCTCAGTTACGCACCATGTCTACCAGCATTCCATCAAGCCCATCTGATCCAATCTCGTTGTTTGAAATCGCACGAGCAATTCGAACGTCGCCGAGATTTTTCGCATTTTGGTTTTTAACGATTTTCGCTTTGATTGCCGCAACCTACTTTCTGCTTCCCAGAAAGTACATGTCCGACGGCAGACTGTTTGTTCAGGTTGGGCGCAGCAGCGTTGGTGCTACTCCCGATGCAAGTCAGGGCATGCTTTCCTTGCAAGACTCTCGTGAAACAGAGATCAAGTCCGTCGTCGCTATGCTTGGAAGCCGTGAAATCGCTGAACGGGTCGTTGACGAAGTTGGTGCAGAGCGAATCCTGGAATCGGGTTCGAAGGTTGGAAAATTATTGAAGTGGCTTCCATCGCTATCACTTTCTTCAGGTGTTAAAAGTGATGGCCGTTCAGAATTGTCGGCAGAAGAGATTGACGAGATCAAGCTTCGCAACAAAGCCGTCAAAACATTGATGAAGAAGCTGGCATTTGAACACGAAAAAACAACCACCGTCGTTACGATTGCCGCGTCAATGCAAACTCCATTCCTGGCCCGTGATGTTGTCGACGCCTACCTACAACAGTATCAACTGATGCATGTCGAACTCAATCGCAAACAATCGTCCAACGGTTTTTTCGATTCACAGTTCAAGCTCTACGAGAAAAAGCTCGAAGAATCAGAAACTGAGCTACGGGAGTTTCGTGACTCAATCGGCTCGTTGACTGTCGACGGTGCTCGCGGCATCCTGCAGCAGGAGATTAATCAACTTCGCCTCGACAAAGTCTCCACGGAAATTGGATACAGCCAGGCTAAAGAAAAAGCCGCTCAATTGGCAAGTCGACTCAAGACCATCCCGGCGTTGGTCAAAGGAGCCAATACCAACGTTTCTTCGCTTGCCAGAGACGGAGCTACCGAGTTGCTGTTTCAAATGCAACTTCAAGAAGCCGAACTGAGCGCCAAACTGGAATCCAGCAATCCGCGGCTGATTGAAATTCGCGAAGCGATCAGGAAATCGAAGAGTGAAATTGAAGATATTCCCGACTCCTTCAAAGAAGCTGAAATGACGGTCAACACGGCTCATGCGGACGTCGTGGTCATGTTCGCCAATGTGGCGGCAGAATCGTCAGCGCTGAGAAAGCGTTTGGAGACGACCGATAAAGCGATCGAATCCAAACTCGCTGAGATCAAAACACTCAATCTTGCCCAGGTTTTAGGAGACCAGGTAAAGCGAGAAATTGAAATTCAGAAAATGGCGATGTTTAAAATGGCTGACAAGCGATCCGAGAGTGACACGATTGGAGCGCTTGATTCAAATCATATTACCAATGTCGCCATCGCCCAGAACGCCAGTCTGTTGTTCAAGAAAATTTTCCCCAGTGGTTCAATGTTTGCGACCTTCGGATTTGTCATCGCTGCCATGTTCGCAACGTTGCTTACATTTCTGAGACACAACCGTATTGTTTTCTCAAACTCTCGGCTGGCTCCGTCTACGCCAAGGATTGCAGGAGAACTGATGAACGAAGCAGCCGTTGTTCAAGGATAACGAACTGCCAGAGCTTTACCGTTAGATCTAAACCACCATCGTCGTCTGTTCTCTTGAAAAGATCGTCAACCAGTGTCAAGCGTCCTTCCAACTCGAGCCCAGCCGAGGCACATTCGATTTGCAGATCTCGAATCGCAAATCCTGTACGTGTTTTCGGCCGTAGCACTGTTGGCGATATCCTGTGCCAATCAGGTTCATATTGAAACCAACGACCACATAAAAATGTTTCCTCGACTGGAACTGTTGGCGCGACTAAGTGCAACCGGTTTTGGCGGGCTGATCGGAATCTATGGGCTCCTGTTTATTAAGCGGGTCCGCAATGCCTTTCTGACCTTTCCCGCCATCTGGATTCTTGGCATTTGGGTTTTGCTGTTCCTGGGCTCGGCCTTTTCTCCACACCCGGACATCGCTTTTCCTCACCTGCTCACGTTTACCTCAGTGGTTCTGTTTGCCCCAACAGCGTTGGCGGTGTTGGGAACCCGGCTCTCGATCTTCCTGATCTTCGGGTCATTGCAATTGACGCTCGTCGCCAGTTGGTTCCTGTACTTCGCTTTGCCAGAGTACGGTGTCATGATCGAGATCACCGACATGTCAGGAAATTTTGTAAAGCGAATGGGCGGAGTTTCGCACCCCAACATGCTGGCTTCGAGTTCTGTACTTTGCATGGCCATGATCATCTACCTGAGCGTCGAAAAAAAGCTGAAAATTTGGATCGCGACCGTCGCTGCGATTCTGTGTGTGGCAACGTTGATGATGACAGGAACTCGAGTCGCGATCGTGGCGTTCCTGATATCGGTGTTTCTGGTATATCGAAACTTGCTGTATCGACGCGATTTGTTTCCGCTTGCCATGCTCGCGGGTGTGATCATTGCTACAGTAGCCATGTTCATTCTCTCAGAGGATTCTGGCGGCATGGCGTCTCGATCGGCGCTAAAATCGGTGACCCGATCGGGAACGCTCGATGAGATCACTTCGGTAACCGGTCGCGACAAGATCTGGGCGTTTACTCTGGATCGAATTGCGGAGCGGCCATTGGTGGGCTGGGGGCCCGGTGTTGCCAAAAAGCTCCTGGGCGCTCAAAACATGCTGCTTCATACCCACAACGTCGTCTTGCACATTGGACTTGCCGGTGGCGTTCTTGGTTCGGTGTTTGTAATCATGCTATTCATCCACCAACTCTGGACTTCGCTACGCGGTAGATATCCACTGGCCGCGCTCATCTCCTTTTTGATCCTGATCAATTCGATGACTGAGCTTCCAATCTTTGACTACGTGCCGGGAACCTCCACGTTGCTGTTTCTAATCTCAGTTTTCTGGCCCAGCCTTGATGACGGATCGCTGTAGAAACTGCGGGCTGCGGACTGTCTTTGGTTTCAAACGACTGCTACGCCTGGTCGCGTAGAAAGACAGGATTTTTTTCGGTCGATTCGTCCGCAGAGTAACGGTACCCCAGTCCAGTGAACTTCTTAAGCTTTTGGGGATCGGTAATTGATTTGCGAATCACCCAACCGCTCATCGCCCCACGTGCTTTCTTGGCAAAGAACGAAATGATTTTGTACTTGCCGTTCTTTTTGTCCTTAAAAACTGGGGCGACGACCCGAGCGTTAAGCAAACCAATCTGAACCGACTTGAAGTATTCGTTGGACGCCAGATTAAGCAACACATCATCCTTGTTCTTTTTAAGCTGCTTATTCAAACTCTCGGTGATCGTCGGCCCCCAAAAATCGTACAAATTATTGCCGTGTTCGTTTTTCAATTTGGTGCCCATTTCCAGCCGGTAAGGCTGCATGAGATCCAGCGGACGCAAGGCACCGTAGAGCCCAGACAGAATTCGCAAATGATCTTGAGCAAACGCAAACTCTGATTCCTTGAACGTCTGCGCATTCATTCCAACGTAGACGTCGCCTTTAAAGGCCAGCAAACTCTGGCGGGCATTTTTGGTGGTACTTTTACGAGTCCACTCCGCATAACGGTTCACGTTTAGCTCGGCCAGTTTGTCGCTGATACTCATTAGCTTGGCCAATCGCTTGGGAGAGTACTCACCCAGAATATCGATCAGCTCAGCGCTACGATCGGCAAACTGAGGCTGCGTATGCTTCTTGATCTTGACTGGCGTTTCGTAGTCAAGCGTCTTGGCAGGAGAAATCACGGCTATCATGTCTTGGCTTCATCTCAATCTGGAAAAATTAAACCTTGCAACAGCTTAACACTGCGAGATTTAATTTCCACCGCTTGACTGTTTTGGCCCTCAGCATTTTGCCTTAGCTCCAAACAATCCGTCGCTTAGCCCAAGCTAACTTCAGCGTTTCTTCCGAAACGGATGCAGCAATTGCCCAACGTAGCTGCGAGAGATCGGCTCGGTTAAGCCCAGTTCGTCCGGACGCTCATCGGGACAAAAATACGTCCCAAACAGGATATCCATCATTGGCGAAAGATTGCCGTAGTTGAAACTGATCCGTCGCTTCGAATGATGCCAGTGATGAAGCTCAGGTGCGCCGATCAACATTCTCAGCGGCCCAATGGGCAAGTCGATATTGGAATGAATAAAAATTGCCCACACGCCTCGAAATGCGAGAAATCCGGCAAGGGTTTCAAAAGGAAATCCAAGCACGAAAAAAGGCAGGTTAATCAAAGTCAACGTGTAAATCGTATCCAGGGGATGTTCACGATGAGCGGCCATCCAATCCAGATGTTCGGCGCTATGATGAATCGAGTGGAAGCGCCACAGAAGCGGTACCTTGTGTTGCAGCCGATGGCCCCAATACACAAGCACGTCGCCCACAATGATGACTTCGATGGCCTGAAGCCACCACGGTTGTCCGGCGACGGCGGCGCGAATCTGACTCGACGCAGGAAATACGATCCAGGTTGAGATCCACTGAACAACAAACAGAACCAGTGCGCCCCACAGCAAGTACTGGCCCAGAAAGAACGCAAGATCGGTCCACCACTCCGGACGCAGCACCTTTTGCTCTTTGGCGGGAAAGACACGCTCCAACGGCCAAAACACCAGTGCCAGAAAGAGGAAGCTTCCTCCAGTGGCCAACAATGTTGTCAGAGTCATCTAACTACTTCCCAAAAGATTTTGTAACGGGAAGACGCTGCGCTTTACTTGTTCTCGGCGAAGGAGCGTTGGCTGCGGGCACTTTAAATGTCGGTCGCCAGTCTTCTCTTCCGTCATTCGCTGGAACAGGAGCCGGGTTAAGCGAAGGAAGTGATGGTTTGGAATTGGTAGATGGAACAAAAACTGGAGCTGATTTCGTGCCGAACGGAATCGCTTGAGGAGCTGTAATCGACGGGAGCACAGGCGCCTGAGCGTTGGAGCCTCCTCCACCTAAGTTTCCGAACTGGCTCGGCGGAAGAATCATAACTTGCTTCGTTCCCCCCGGATAAACAGCAGGTGGTTGCACTGGCCCTGGATTCGATTGAGGAGGACTAGCTACTTGCAACTTGGGCGGGGCGCCGAACACATTTTTAAAATCGCTCTTCGAAGGATCTTGAGGAGGTGTGAATGTCAGCGAGGACTTTGTACCAATCGCGTGAGCCGTCGGAATTTGCACGTTTGGTTGCCCGCCAAACGGGTCATCACGGGTGTCGGATGAATTTGTGTCTGCCGAACTGCCGGACGTTTGCTGGTACGAATTGGCTTGCCCATTCTGCCCAACTTGAAAGTGAGACCAAACGACGTACCCTCCGGTCATCGCTCCAGAAAAGAACAAAACCACACCAGCAACGAGCATCTGAATATTGCCAGCCCGGGTTCTTTTGCCACCGTTGGAATTCAATCGCCTCATCTCAAACGCCTCTTAAAATATCAGAAGCCTGTTATGACAATTGAAGTTTAAGCAAGTCAGCCGAAAATTTCCAGATAAACCTGCGGCTTGTGACAATGCCGTTACAAACGCTGGAACTATGAAAACTAACCAAACGTGGTTGACTGACGAGAGAACAAAAAATGACCAAGCCGCAAGGTTGCAGCTTGGTCATTATTATGGCCAATTAAGTTTGGTTTGTGCAGGTAATTAGCGTCGCCGTCGGGCAACAATGCCAGCCAACCCTAAAACCAGCAGACCCGCAGAAGACGGTTCTGGAACGACAGTCAGGAACCCTGATTGGAATGTCGGGGTAAGAACAACGTCAGGTTCACCGACGGGTCGAAGATCGATAAAAGGATTCTCCCCCTGGCTGAGCGATAACTCGACCTGACCTGCGGCAAGAATCTCGTATTCAACTCGAGCCAGCAAAAAAGCATCTGCATCCGTATCAAAAAACGGATCAACGAGTTCCAACATTGAGTCAACTCCTACCGCTTCCATAATCGCAACTCCAAACAAAGTGCCTGTACCGTCACCGTTCAACGTTGCTGGAATAATATCCAAAGGCTGACCATCTACCGTATTAAACCGACGCCCCAAATCAATTGGCCCCACATTCGGAACTTCAACAGTAAGTAGAGGATTGAGAACTTCTCCGCTGGTGATCCGAATCACGCTATTGTCGCTATTGGTAAAATCGAGGTCAAATCCCTCAACTTCAAATCCATCTTCAAGTCTAGCGAAAACGAACGCGGTACCAGTGCCATCATTGACATTTACGGTGGCTATGTTCGATACGTCAGCTCCTTGACCAAACGACCAAAAGAGTTCGACACTTTGAGCCGATGCAGATGCTGAGCTAATACTTAATGCGACGATCGCAATCAATAATCTAAGAATCATAGAATTTACTACCGAAATATGTGGCTTAGTGGATAACCTAGAACTGCTATGTTAAAATAGGGACGAGAGTCAAGTATAGCCCAGGGTTTCTCTAACGCAAGCGTTAAAAAGCAAGTAGTTTCCTTACTCAGCCCCGTCTTTCTAGCTACTAAAAGCGCCATCTAGCCGACGGGCGGGCGGCGACCGACCAAGCTGTCTGCTGGGTGATGTCGACTTTAGCGGTACCGTCGACTTTTTAGACATCGCCCCATTCATTAAAATTTTGTCCTGTGGGTCTTTTCAATGCGAAGCGGATGTTAATCAGAGTGGAGCTGTCGACTTCTTGGACATCCAACCATTCATCGAAACCTTGAGCGGTCCATAGGACATCGTGCTCGCGGTCGGAACCCGGCTCCTCGATTTCACGACCACTTGTCGCCAGCTTCGTGGCATCGAACCCGCGCCGTGTTGAGCGCAATTATCTTCACAACCGGCGGACGCCGCGACGAACTCTCGAATCCATGCCAGCCGACCTGCGAGGAAATCGCTGTTACGACGTCGGCCTCACCAGCCAGCGCGTTACTGGGGTTCCGCCGGTGACGCCGACCGATCGCTTAGAAGACTGGGGCCTCATTTGCGCCTGGCCACCGAAGGCAAGACAATCGAGACCGCGATCAATTCGTTCGATTCAATTAAAAAAAATCGAACTACGATTGAGCGCCCTCGGCCATGCGAATCTGGGCACGAGCTTGGGCGACGGCCTTTGATTTGATCGCGGCCAAATCGGCATTGCCGGATTCCTGTTGCTCTGCTTCGGCCAGAGCGGCCTTGGCAGCGGCAACGTCAATTTCAGCGGCAGGTATACTGCGGCCAGTCAGAACCGAAACCTTGTTGCCTTCGACTTGAACGAATCCGCCGTCAACATAATAACGCTCGGTCGTAGAACCGTTTTGTGTCCGAACCTCACCAGGACCAAGTCGACCAATCATCGGCGCGTGTCCGGCCAGAATACCGGCCGAGCCATCGACCAAAGGAACCGTAACACCATCGACATCGGCGTCGAGAGTGGTCATCTCTGGTGTTACGATTACTAAATTGATTTGGGCCATGATTCAAAATTCTCTGTGGTCAAAACGCGAAGCGCTCGTTTGCAAACCAAGCATCTGAGCACTCGAGCCAAACTATGAAACTATGCCTTGGCAGCCATGTCCTTGGCTTGCTGCTCGGCTTGCTCGATTCCACCGACGTACATAAACGCGGCTTCCGGGAGATGATCCCACTTACCATCACAGATCTCTTCAAACGAACGAATCGTTTCTTCAAGCGAAGTAAATTCACCTTTCTTACCAGTGAATACCTCGGCAACGTAAAACGGCTGTGAAAGGAAACGCTCGATACGACGGGCACGATGAACGACCAATTTGTCTTCTTCGGCCAACTCGTCAACACCGAGAATCGCAATGATATCCTGAAGCTCACGATAACGCTGAAGCGTCATCTGAACGCGACGCGCGACCTCGTAGTGATGGTCACCAACGTACTGAGGGTCAAGAATACGAGACGATGAAGCCAACGGATCAACCGCAGGGTAAATACCTTTTTCCGAAATGGAACGCTCAAGGTAAAGGAACGCATCCAACTGACCAAACGCGGTCGCCGGAGCCGGATCGGTCGGATCGTCCGCAGGAACGTAAACGGCTTGAACCGAAGTGATCGCGCCTTTGTTGGTCGAAGCGATTCGCTCTTGCAAAGCACCCATCTCGGTAGCCAACGTCGGCTGGTAACCAACCGCAGAAGGCATCCGCCCCAAAAGAGCCGATACTTCGGAACCCGCTTGGGAGAAACGGAAAATGTTATCAACAAACAACAGCGTGTCGGCACCGGTCGAATCGCGGAAGTACTCGGCCATCGTCAACGCCGAGAGAGCAACTCGCAAACGGGCACCTGGTGGCTCGTTCATCTGACCGAAGACCATCGCGGTCTGCTCGATGACGTTACGGCCGGTAGATCCAATCTCTGTTTCCTGCATTTCCAACCACAGGTCGGTTCCCTCACGAGTACGCTCTCCAACGCCCGCAAACACAGAATAACCACCGTGCTGAGAAGCGATACGAGCGATCAACTCGGTCAGAATAACGGTTTTACCAAGACCCGCACCACCGAACAGTCCGGCTTTACCACCACGAACAAACGGGGTCAGAAGATCAACAACCTTGATTCCTGTTTCGAACAACTCGGTGCTGGTTGAAAGCTCAGCAACCGCAGGAGCTTGACGGTGGATCGAACGCTTCTCCTTAGCTTTGACTTCACCACGCTTGTCGATCGGCTCGCCAAGCATGTTGAATACGCGGCCAAGTGTTTCTTCACCAACGGGAACAGAAACAGGAGCACCAGTGTCAACGCAGTCCGCGCCACGCCGGAGACCTTCAGTCGATCCCAACGCAACGCAGCGAACACGTCCGCCACCAAGGTGCTTGGAGATCTCACCCCAGAGGGTTCGCTTGTCTCCACCAGCGTCAATTTCCGCAGTCACAGCGTTGTAAATAGGCGGCATATTTGAAGCTTCGAATTCAGCATCAAAAGTCGAGCCGATCACTTGGGTGATTTTACCGATGTTAGCCATAAGATTTCTTCGTTCTTCAGTTAACAGTTTTAATGAACAGTTATGGTTGTTGTTTGATATGTTTGTATTTTGTTTGTCCGTTGAGCACCAAAATCGGCTGCCCAATCGGATTTTTGGCTGAGGTTAACTAACCTTCCAACGCCTCCACGCCGCCGATGACTTCCATGATCTCGCCGGTAATCTGTGATTGTCGAGCTCGGTTGTAAGTCCGAGACAGGTCTTTAATCATGTCGTTGGCCGCTTCGGTCGCACTCTTCATCGCGATCATTCGAGCGACTTGCTCACTAACCGCCGCATCGAGAAAGCACTTGAACAGTTTGATTTTGAAACTGGTCGGAACGACCTCTTCCAAAATACTCTCAGCCGAAGGAACAAACTCATAGAGCGCTGTATTGCCTGCGGCGACCTCAGGGTCGACAGGTGTATCAGCTCCTTCGATGCTACCGAGGGGCAACAATGTTTCGTTGATAATTTCCTGCTTGGCAACCGAATGAAACTTGGTGTAAGTCACGTCGAGCCGATTGAGCGTGCCAGCTGCATATTCCCGCAAGTACCGCTCCGCAATCGCTTCGACTTCGGTGAACAATGGCTGGTCGTCGAACTGGGTATAGTTCTCAGCCATTTCGATTTCTCGGAAAGTGAAGCCCGAGATGCCACGTTTGCCGCTAACATCAAGGTTCACCGTCTCGATTTCTGACTTGAGTGCCTCCAGCGTCTTGACGCCCAAACGAAGTGCGTTTGAGTTGTAACCGCCACACAAACCACGATTTCCTGTCAGCACCAACAGCGTGGCACCCTTAGTAACGTCGGGGGCTTCAAGCAACGGGTGACTCACCTCAAGTCCAGCTCGAGCAAGATCCGAAACCACCGCCGTGATTCGCTTGGTGTAATCATTGGCCGAAGTGGCGCGATCCATTGCCTTCTTGAACCGCGCAGTCGCAATCAATTCCATCGTTCGCGTAATCTTTTTGATATTGCGAATGGACTTGCGACGTTTATCAAGTGCTCGTGCGTTAGCCATGGTTCAAATGTGAAATTGAGAATGCGGAATGCGAATTCGGTTCAGGACAAGACTAAAAAGGGACTACGACGAGGCTTTGAATGAGCCGTTAAACTCTTCGATCGCGTCGATGACCAACTTGGTTGTCGGATGCTCTTCTTTACCAGGCTTGGCTTTTTTCATCGCCCCACCATCGTTGAGATTCTCGTTCAGGTTGTCCCAGACATCTTTTCGCTTGTCCTGAACAAACTCAAGGAACTCAGATTCCCAGCGGCGAATGTCGCCAACGGCAACGCCATCGAGGTAACCTTCGGTTCCGGCGAAAATCATCATGACCTGATCAACAACGTTAAGCGGTTTGTATTGCGGCTGCTTGAGCAACTCAACCATTCGGTAACCACGATCAAGCTGAGCCTGTGTGGCCGCATCAAGATCGGTTCCAAGCTGAGCAAAGGCTTCCAATTCACGGAACGCAGCAAGATCAAGCCGCAAACTTCCCGAAACGTTCTTCATCGCCTTTACCTGAGCAGCACCACCAACTCGGGAAACCGAGATACCAGCGTTCATCGCAGGTCGAACACCAGCGAAGAAGAGGTCGGGCTGGAGATAGATCTGGCCGTCGGTAATCGAAATCACGTTGGTAGGAATGTAAGCCGAAACTTCACCTTCCTGTGTCTCAATAATCGGGAACGAAGTGATCGAACCGCCGCCAAGATCGTCGCTGAGTTTCACGCTTCGCTCAAGCAAACGAGAGTGACAGTAAAACACGTCACCAGGATAGGCTTCGCGGCCTGGCGGACGTCGCATCAACAGCGACAACTCGCGGTAGGCCACGGCTTGCTTGGAAAGGTCATCGTAGATAACAAGGCAGTGCCCGCCATCGTACATGAATTTTTCGGCCATCGCTGTACCGGCGTAAGGCGCGATGTACTGAA
>CAYSQZ010000159.1:0-11225 GCA_964433035.1 uncultured Pirellulaceae bacterium
ATGTGGACTGCAATGGCATGGTGGACTTCTTTGATATCCAACCATTTATCGATGCCTTGGCCGGCCCGTAACTAGATCGGTTCGCGTAGCCACGATTTTATCGCGGCTACATTCGAGATAGTCCGAAAGAAGTTAGTTTCAGCATCGATGCGGTGTTGAAGCAATATAAGACGTTCACGCAGTGCAGGTAGCCAACCTGCACTGCGTTTTTGTTTATTATTAGTTGTCAGGTATGTGTGTTGTTGTGTACAGGAGTAAAATCCTCTGTGGCCTCATGGAGGTCTCTCAGTCCCTCCGCCGATCGGACTCCGCGGGAATCGCTGGAGACGTGAATGATCCAACTAAATTGAGTTTAAACCATGACCAAGTATTTCGTGATCGCCGGCCTGATATTGCTAATTGCCGCCTTCGCCGGATTCAGTCTTTGGTCCTCGCCCCCTGACCTCCAAGGGCACCGGAAAAATCGGCCGACCGAAGATGAGCTCAGTAGTCAAAAGGTCCAGAAGCTTGTTAGTTCTGAGGAACTGTTGCTGAATCTTACGCCTCGGCTGCGTGGGCTCTCAAGAAGCGTCATGAACCTCCAACTACCTGACGCATCATCGGCCAATCAATTGTTTGCCAAAGAGGTCGATGTGTCTGGAGCGTGGGCGACGACTGGAAACTCATCGGTTTCAAATGATCAATCGGATACCCATGGCTGGCATGTTAATGATCTGGCCGTTGTGGTTGCCAGGGAGAGCCTTGATTTCTGGCCTGCTTTATTCGAGGTGACTGACTACTTCAAACATGCAAAATTTTACTTTGTAAAAGGCCAGCTACACGAAAATAGCGAAGACCAGTTCAAATCGGTTGTAGGTTTTAATGGTTTGGCAAATTACAAAAACGGGACCAAGGCAAGCCTGCACGGGAAGTTAGAGGTTGACTGGACGCTTGCCAAAAACACCGCCAATGCCGATTGGCAAATCACCTCTTGGAAACTTGTTGAAATCGACTCAACAGAAACATCTCAGATGCTGTTCCGAAATGTGCTCTCAGAAGTCATTGATGACAAGGCCCTACTCAATCGCGCGACAAATTCTCTCCATACTCAACTAACCTCAAAACTGATGTCCGGCGGGAAATATTTCTTCCCGCCCGGAGAGGTCTACCCGTTCTTTTTTCCTGACGTCACCTTGGAACATCCCGGCATTGCCGTCGTTGACATTGACAGCGATGGTTTTGACGACCTCTATGTCACCATGCAACACCAACCTAACCTTTTATTCCGCAACAAGGGAGATGGTTCATTTGAGGAAGTCGCGGCGAAGTATGGGTTGAATATCTCTCCGGATTCAACCAGCGCCATTTTTGCCGACTTTGACAACGACGGAGATCCCGATTTATTTTTGGGAAGAGCTCGCCGAAACTCGTTGTATTTTGTCAATGAAAACGGCAAATTTGTGCACAGGACACGTGACTTAGTTGACCGCCCTCTACCAGCGTTAGTTTCTTCGATTTCTGCAGTGGACTACAACAACGATGGCTTGCTGGACGTCTACCTAAGTACCTACAGCCCGATCGAGGAAACCAACCGCTTCCAAACAAGTAACAAACCGAAGTGGGTCGATCTGTTTTTGAGCCCACAGCAAGCCCAAGAGGTCACCCAACGGAATCGGAGCTCCCATCAATTCATCGATCGCGCCGGTCCGCCCAACCTTTTGTTGCAAAACATTGGCGACGGCAAATTCGAAATTGCCAAAGAAAACGCTCAGTTGGAATTATGGCGAATGTCGTTTCAGGCCTCATGGAATGATTTCGATGGGGATGGCGATCAAGATGTCTACGTTTCCAATGACTATGCCCAAGACAATTTTTTTCGCAACGATGGTGAGCAGGGATTCAAAGATATTACGCGCGAATCGGGTTTGACCGGAATGGGTTTTGGAATGGGCATCTCATGGGGAGACTATGATAACGATGGCCAAATTGACGTTTACGTTTCCAATATGTTCAGTAAAGCCGGACAACGGATTACCGACCAAGTCGCCGGAATAGATCCGCGTCTCCGCGAGATGGCGCAAGGAAACTTTCTCTATCGCCTCGACGACGGCAAATTCACTCTGGTTTCGGGGTTGGAAAAACCAGCCCTCAAAGTCGCCAAATCCGGTTGGTCTTGGGGCGGACAATTTCTTGACTTTGATAACGACGGTTTTCGAGACATCTACGCAACCAGCGGCTATTACACGGCCCCGTCGGACATCGCCGTTGATATGGATTTATGAAGTAACTATTGGCGCACGGTCGTGCAGTCGGATAAACAGTTGGACCCGTCGTTTGTATCGAACAAGTCGTGGGACACCACGTACACAGCGGACGGCAAGTTGCAGGACGTCAAACGATTCAGACTCCCCAGTCTGGAAAGAGGAAAGATTTCCTTTAGCGGTAAAGAGCGCAACCACCTCTTTCAAAACGCCAAAGGGCGCGAGTTCCACGACGTCTCAGGAATCTCGGGGATCGATACGCCCCAGGATGGACGCACGTTTGCGGTCTGGGACTATGACCGAGACGGTTGGCAGGACATTGCATTGCTAAATATCAACACGCCCGTGTTGAGCCTGTTCCGCAATCAGCAGAGTTCCATTGGCAATTCCCAGAACATGATTGCCGTAAAACTAATTGGCGGTAATCGCACGGCCACACCATCGACCCAGTTCAGTGCTCGCGACGGTTTTGGAGCACGCGTGTCAATCAATCTCCCGGAAAGAACGCTAACCCGACAACATCGCTGCGGGGAAGGCCTGGCGGCACAAAACTCGCGCTACCTGTTCTTCGGCATTGGACACAATGACTCTGCCGATTCGATCGAAGTGCGATGGCCCTCGGGCAATACCCAACGCCTCGAAAAGGTGGCTGCTGGTCGATTAGTGATGGCCTTCGAAGACCCAACAGAGTCTTCCGATGGCTCGGGCTTCGAAGTAAGCCCGTACCTTGTCGCCGCCCAACCGGTCGCGAAGGCCGTTTTGCCGCAGGGAAATAAAGCCCCCCGTTCAGCAAATGGTCCGAAGTCAGATTTGACACTGTATACTTCGTTCGCAACTTGGTGCCCCAACTGCCGCAAACAAATCCCTCAACTAAATTTGTTGCGACGAGCATTCACCCAAGACCAGTTGGGCATCTTTGGCGCGGCAGTCGACGAAGGTGATTCCAAAGATAAATTGCAGCAATACATTTTGAAAAACAAGCCGCCTTACACTCTAGCGACTCCTTGGCGGGATACAGAAAGAAAAAACTTCAATCGGTTAGTTAATAAAGAGTTGCGGTCAGACGTACTGCCAGCAACGGTAGTCTTCGACAAGCGCGGAAAGATGATATCGGTATTCCCTGGTGTGCCGACCATCTCTGATGTTAAACAAATGCTTGTACGCTGAAGCATCGACGGGGAGTGCGAATGGATTGGTACAGTTCGAACCAGCCGTCGCGAATCAACTCCTGAACATCGAATGAGATCGTTAGAACCGGCGTAGCGTTTAGGATCGGCGCAGTTTAACGAAAAACCTTGACGATTAAACTGATTCTCAAACGGACCTGTTGATGAAGAATCGTTGCAAGCGGCTTGTTGCTTTCTACCGCTGATTCTTTTCTTTCAATTGGGCAAAATGTCGATTCTTAGTTTGACAGACGCGCCGGAGCATGACGCCCGGTTGTGTCAAACCTCAAAGATTACCAGTTTAGAGCCACCAATTGGTTTGGCTCTACGTTCTCAGAGCCATGGATGGATTGTGAACGACCCTTCCGAATCGAAATCTAATTCAAGTGTGCTGACGCTACAGTTCATGGTGCTGAAGCGTCTGGCTGCGCGATTTTGGCGCGACCAAACTGGATTCGTATTCTCGATCGAAATGCTGTTGCTGGGGACGGTCGTGGTGATTGGACTTATCGTCGGACACACCTCTGTCCGTGACGCCTTGAACTGCGAGCTTTCAGATATCGGCGGAGCACTTCAGGATCTCAATCAATCTTACAGTTACGTCGTTGAAAACGAGGACGGCAGCACGATCGAAGCAAGCTTCGTGGACGGACTGGATTTCTGTGATCAGCCCGAAGATCCCGTCGGTGTTGCAGACAACTGTATCGTTTTCAACGTCGAGCCAACCGACGAAGCCGAGCCCAAAGAATTTGAAGTCTCTGGAGTGGGGAGCCAGGATTTTGAATCGGTGAATACTGGAATTGGCGGATCGGCTTCCGGTTTGATCGGAGATGGCTCGCTGCAAACGACCTTCACCACCACAACAGACACTGGGCAGATTCTAGGCACCAGCAATGGCAATCTAATTGGTTTTCGCGAGTCGCCCACTGCTGATGGAGCCTTTACGACTACCTTTGATGATCCTTTAACTAACGTTGAATTGTTCGTTACCAACCTGACAAATACTAATAACGGCGGCGATAATATTTTGGGCAACTTCACGGTTACGCTCAGCGATGGGACGGTCCTCAACAACGCTGCGTTTACGATACTTCCTGATACGATCACTCCCAATTCAACTTTCGGAGAGTTCAGGACCTTTAACTCTGACCGTGAAAGTCTGCAAGTCGTGACCGTTGGCGGCAACCAGTTTGTCACCGACCCCACGACCAACGGAGCAGGAATGCAAGCCGGTGGGAGAATTGTGTTTACGGGAGTTCCACCGGTTGGTCCATCGCCGTCGCTCACCGCCCCAGTTGGAATTACCAGTATCAGCTTTGACCGGTCTGGCGGACCTTCTAATTTTACTGCGTTTTTTGGGTTTTCAGGGCAAGTAATTATTTACGATGACGAATAATTTCGGTCGTCGCTTTGCAACCTGAGAGTTGTTTGTCCGCAACCGACACTGTGATCCAATCGCTTTGAGGAGCAGACATTGTCGCCAATCATCATGATCGTCTCTGCATTGGCGATCATTCTCTTTGTTAAGTACGGACTCCTGCGCGGGATCGATCAACTGGCGTTTGCTCTGCGCTGGTCGCCCAAGGTGCGCGGCAAGATCACTGGCTTTGCGACTTCGGTTCCTGAGTTCGTCTGTCTTGTTTCGGCTGGTTTGGCTGGAGTCTGGAAAGCCGGGCTTTGGAATATAGCCAGCTCCAATATCATCAATCTGGTCTTGATGATCGCTGCGGTACTGTATTTCAAACAGTCCAAAGCCCTGCTTCACAGACGCTTCATCGATGAACTTGGCTTTGCATTGTTGGCGATTGCAGTTCCAATTGGGCTGATGCAGGCGGGAAAAGACACTCAGTGGTATCTCGTTCCCGCACTGCTGGTTTTCTTCTTGATCTATCAAATCATTGACCGGCGCGTTAATCGCCCGTCGGTTGACCAAGTAGAAGAAGCGGCGTCGGAGGTCAAAGCAAGTCTGTCGCAAGGGTTGGTTTACATCGTTGTCGCTTTGGTCGCAATTATTGTGGCGGGTGTATTTCTGGGTGATGCAACGGCTTCGGTAGTTGATCAATTGGGAGTTCATCCGACACTTGCCGGTTGGATTCTTGGCTTTGTAACCAGCATTCCCGAAATGGTCACTTTCTTCGCGGTTTACTCAGAAGCAAAGAAAGCTCAAACCCTCGGCGATCTCAACGACACGCAGGAAGCTCTCGATAACTTGACTGGTTCAAATATGGCTAACGTAGGATTCGTCTATCCGCTGGGTTTGTTAGCCTATTTGGTAAGTTCGTATCTTGCTTTTTAGCCATCTTGGCGATCAATCAAGTTGAGCGACTTGTGGAACAAGACCACCCGTAACAGCGCTGCGATAATCAAGAGCTCCAGCAGCGCAGCTGGAAACCCGCCAAGGTTGGAGAGCATTTTGACGCCTTCGACTCCGCCGGCAAAGCAAATCATGATCCACGCAATCAAACCGACTGAAATCCCCCAAACGATCTTGAGCCACTTTGGGCCTTCCGGGTTTTCAGGTGAGATTCCCGTTGACGAGATGCTTGCCATCGCGGACATATTTGAGTCAGACGAAGTCACAAAGCAAACGAATGAGCTGAACATGTAAAATATGATCAGCCCAGTTGCCAATGGGAATTGTTTGAAGACTGCGAAGGAAACCGATTCCTCGCCCAGATTGTTCAAGACGGTCGCCAGGTCCGCCGCTCCGGCACCCTCAGGATTGGCGACGAATTCCATTTGCTGATGAATCGCCGTTCCACTAAAGATCGTCATCCACGCAATCGCGAACAGCGATGGAAAGATAAAATTGATCAGCATGAACTCGCGCACCGTTCGGCCATACGCGATTCTGCCGAGGAAACATGCCGTGATCGGTGCCCAAGCCATCCAGACGGCCCAATAAAATACGGTCCAGCCTTTTCCCCATTCATCGGGAACCAGAATGCTGGTACTTCCATTTTCGGTTTGGGTCATCGTCAAGTTGCGCGGAAAAAAGTCGACGACATAATCAAGCAACGATTCAGCACCGAGCGACAGAATAAATATCGTTGGGCCGAATATCAGCGGAACCAGCGCCAGGCAAAACAGTAGTTTGGTATTGATGTCCGAAAGAATTCGAATCCCTTTCATCAACCCGGTGGAACTGGAAATGATAAACGTCGCGACGATCGCCAGCGCAATCGCCCCCAGGACCCAGCGGTCTTTATTGGGGACGTCCCAGAGGTCATGCATGCCACCGTTGAGCATCAGAATTCCTGAGCCCAATGCTGCAGCCATTCCCGCGACCAGTGAATAGAGACAAACGGCATCGATAATGTAGCCGCCTTTGCCATTGGCCCAGTCTCCAAACAGCGGCGCCACCGTCGATCCGAGTGAGAATGGCTTTTTCATGTTGTAATAGGCGAAAGCGAACATCAGCGACGCCACGCAGTAAAGCGAATAGGGCGTAAAGGACCAGTGAAGATACATTGTTGACAAGGCAAACCGGGCGGCTTGATGCGAGTTGGGTTGAGCTCCTGAGAATTCGGGCGGCTTGATCAAATGACTGATCGGTTCTGCTGTGGACCAGAACAGAATCCCGATCGCGATCGTGGTGCAGATGGTGATTGAAAACCAATTCCACATGCTCATCAAAGGTTTGGCTTGCGAGCCACCAATTCGAACGTTGCCAAATCCTGAACGCCAGAAACAGGTGGCGCAGATCAGAATGCACAACATCACGGCCAGAAAAGCACAACTGGAGAACAGCCAGCCAAAATTTTCGAGGATCCAGCCGTTGGCTCCCGTTACTGTTTCCGAGAACTTGCCTTGAACGATTGTGGTCTTGTACTCGATGTCCCCATTGGGAGCTACGATGCTCGACTCAATGGTTTTGTCCGGAGCGGCGAAGTTAAGAATGATCGCCCCGATGAGCAGCAAGAAAGGCGGCCAGAACACAAGATGATTGAGGCCAGACCCGAATTTGGGGCCCGCAGCTGCTTTGGAGAAACTCGGCTCTGTCATATTCTTGCGCTATTAATCAAACGGCCAGCCATTAAATCTCTTGGGCGGCAGTTTAATCGAAGCGCTATCGGTCTTCCACCCGCGCGGCCGAAGGAATCGGACGCGACGCTGAAAGCGATTAAATGAGGCAGCTAATAGAAAGTTGAAGTTTCAACTTAGGACGGCGTCTTTTACAAACAGTGAGTGCCTAGCTGACCAACTCTTTGATCAGCTTCCCACTGTTGGCGATCTTCATCGGCCGACCACTTTGGCTGGTGAAGGTCGTCTCAAGCGATATTCCCAAAGCATTGCAAACGGTGGCCATCATGTCTTCGGACGTATAAGAAGTTCCCTCAACACGGGTTCCGTCTTCGTTAGTCTTGCCGACTGCGATACCGCTATTGAGGCCCGCACCACCGACGACCGCACTCCAACTACGAGCCCAATGGTCGCGACCGCTGTTGCCGTTGATCCGAGGGGTTCGGCTGAACTCGCCCATCCAAATCACAGCTACATCGTCAAGCATCGAACGCTTGGCCAAGTCCTCCATCAAAGCGCTCATGCCCTGATCCAGTTGAGGCAGCTTATTGTCTTTGAGCGTTGGGAAAATGTTTTGATGATTATCCCAGCCACCCAGACTGACTTCGACAAACGGTACCCCGGCTTCGACCAATCGACGAGCCATCAAGCAACCGCGACCAAAGTTGTTTTTCCCATAACGTTCTTGAACCGGATCGGGTTCCTGCTGGACTTTGAACGCAGTCATTTGATCGCTTGTCATCAGGCTCAATGTCTTCCCGATGACTTTGGCATGTTCCGAAGCCGCGATCCCGCGATTGTCATCGATGAATCCGGACTCCATCATCTTGAGCGCCTGCACGCGCTGAGTCAGACGGTCCGGGGAGATGCCCATGTCCAAGTTGCGAACCTGCCCGTTGGAGTTGACCGAAAATGGAGCCCACGACATTCCGAGGAATCCCGGGCCCTCGCTATTTCCGCCGACAGAAACGAAGGGAGGAATTTCCAGGTCTGGACGAGTCGCTGCCAGTTCGTGAGCAATCACGGCACCGTAGCTGGGGTGCTTGATGTTTGGATTGGGAACATAGCCGGTGTGCATGTAATAGCGGCCGCGCATATGGTCGGCTTCGCGAGTACTCATTGAGCGAACGATAGACATCTTGTCCATGTTCTTGGCCATTAGCGGCATGTGCTCACAAATTTGCATATCGCCGTTGGTTGAAATTGGGCGAAACGGACCACCGGTTGAAGCGCCAGGTTTAAGATCCCAGATATCCATCGTCGAAGGACCACCGCCCATCCACAACAGAATCGCAGCCTTTTTGTTCTTCTGAAGTGTGGTTGCATTGGCTTGCAACGTTCGACCCATCGCCAGCGCACTGCCGGCCAGCGCCGAAGCCCCAGCAAGGTGACTCATGAAGTGTCGCCGGTTCATTCCATCAGGTGTTCTGTAGTTCATGACTTTTCTCTTTCAAGCATGGCGATCCGTTCCCCGAAATGCTCGAGTCGAAGATCGCTTCGAAGGCCATCTCAATTGTAGGTCGAAAAACCCTGTTTGCAGGTTAATTTATCTTGAGGAAGTCGATTTCAAAGACTTTGCAAAGACTTTGGGAATTGCTTCGAGGATTAGTGGTTGAAAATAAACTCGTTCGTGTTGAGGACTACCCACCAGACATCTTTTAATGCTTCTGCGGTATCGCCGCGAGCACTGAGGATGCTTTTGGCAAGCTCTTTCTCTTTACCCGAGGGCTTTCGGCTCAGTCCTTTGACAAACAACTCCTCGACCGCCTTGTTGTAATTACCCATCGAAGTCAAGCGATTGATCATCGTACCCTTGGTAACCTTGGTCGAATTTCTGATCAGCTCGCCATTGAACATCATCAGAATTTGGGGAATCGTTCCGTTAAACGTCGTCGACTCTTGTCCTTCATCGGTTCCAAATGCCGTAGCGAACTGACGAAGCCAAGTGTTCTTGTTCTTCTCGTGCTCTTCGTAACTTCCTTGGGACTGAGCTTCGCTCGCGGTCAGTAAGGATTCATAAAGCTGTTCGGCTTCCATTTGTCGAATATAGAAGTGTGTAAACTTCGGAGATTCGCCCAACAGCGGATCGTCTTTTTCGTTGGCCCGAGTTCGGCGACTCGACAAAGCGTAAGGTTTGCTCAGCGCTATCCAGGACATCAACTGCCGAATATCGAATTCGGAACTGCGAAACTCCTGAGCGAGATATTCAAGCAGTTCTGGATTGGACGGGGCATTGTGTGGCCCGAGGTCGTCCACGGGTGACGTGAATCCGTAACCCAAAAAATGTGCCCAAGTCCGATTCACCATCGACTTGGCAAAGAATGGAGACTTGATCATCAAGTCAGCTAATTCCTTCCGCCGGTTTACCGTCTCTACGAATCCGCTAGGGTTAATTTCCTGGCCGTCCACAAACACGGGATAAGCAACTTTCAACAAGCCATTGCGCAGCTCGTAAAAAATTTCGGCTTTTTCCGGGTGCTTTCCATCTTCCCCCCGAAAGTTTTTGTCCGTGAGTCTGGCAACGGCTCCGTCTCGAGCGCGCATTCCTCCGGTGCCAGCTTTGACCTGGCGAAAGAACGCATTCATCTCCCAGTACTTTTGCTGCTTCCAGTCGTTAAACGGATGGTTGTGGCACTGAGTGCATTGAACCTGAAGACCGAGGAAAGTTTTAGTAGTCTCGGAGGTGGCCAGAGAAGCTTTTTCCTCGTTGACTTTGTCGATCAGGAAATTGGTCGCTCCATTAAAATCTTTCTCGCCAGGAGTCGTAGAACCGGTTGCGGTTACCAACTCATAAACGAATTTGTCGTAAGGTTTCTCGCGGGCAAACGAATCACGGAGAAACTTTTGCATGCCCTCGCGGCTGATCATGGAGTCGTTGTCAGTTCCGCCGGTACGCCCGATCAGCAGGTTTGTCCAAATCGTAGTCCAGTTGCGAGCAAACTCTTCGGTGTACTGGTCGTCGTACAGCAGTTTGTCGACAAGCTGTTTTCGTTTGCCCTCGCCTCGGGCAGCAAGAAAGTCCTTGGTTTCTTTGACGGTCGGAATTCGCCCGATGATGTCGAGGTGAACCCGGCGGCACCATTCGGATTCAGTGGCGTCTCGGGAAGGCTTTAATTCATAGTCATCCCAGACTTGTTTGACCAACGCGTCAATCTGCGTTACCTGGGCATCCAAGACGCCAGCATCAGGAACTCGATTCAGCGAAACCTGTGTCTGGGAGTGGCAAAAACTGCAATTCAATCCAAGTAGAACGGCAAAGATTGCGGCTGGACCAAGAAGCATCAAATTAATTCGACGCATGAATTTCCCTTTTTGGCGAGAAGTGCCCAAAGTACGTGAATTTGTCTTCGACAATTTATTATTGATTTTATCAAAATTTCAGCTGAGCAGGCTTCATTTGCTTGATTTTTGCATGTTCTAAAATTGCACATGTGTATTATTTTGCTACAGCAAAATAAAACAGGCTGGTAAGTTCATTTTCATGATCTTACCAGCCTGCGTCGAAAAAAATCGAACAATTGCGGCCTAAACTGTCCACCGAAGTGGACAGCTCAGGCACTGCCTCGTCTCTATTCCGTTTCCAACTGCTTTCACAGCCAGAAACGAACCACTTCCGAAAAAGCTATAAAGCAATCCCCGTGCCAAACTTTATAATTCTACGTTCACCGGCCCTTGGGCGGATGGAAAGTGCAATTGGAAATCAACAGAAAGTGATCTTCTAGCGGTTTTGGCGCTAGCCACAGACGATGATCCGCCAATATCCGTGGCTTTGTTGGCCATTTCAGAATCACAGCCG
>CAYSQZ010000160.1:0-11202 GCA_964433035.1 uncultured Pirellulaceae bacterium
TACTGGGTACTCGTTACTGGGTACTCGTTACTGGGTACTCAGTAACACATCAAAGCCAGTATAAAACTCTCCGCGCCATCGGAACGTCAGTATGTCAGCCAACTAGGCATCCCATCCAACCAGTTCATTCAACCGACAATTCTTCTAGTTTCTGAGAGGATCTGCAGCGCGGCACCTTGATAAAATACCCTTGATATTGGTACGCTTGGGAAATTTTGTAGACCCGGCGATTTTGATCCGCCCCAATCGGGTATCCAATGTTTCCGCACGGCAATCGACCTGGCGGGCTTTGGATACTAAAGCCAATAAGGTAAGCAGCGTGCCACGTCGCGACGATATCAAGAAGATTTTGCTCATCGGTTCTGGCCCCATTGTGATCGGCCAAGCCTGCGAGTTCGACTATTCGGGAACCCAAGCCTGCAAAGCGCTCCGCGAAGAAGGGTATGAGGTTGTATTGGTTAACTCCAATCCGGCCACGATCATGACCGATCCCGGTACCGCCGAACGTACCTTTATTGAACCCCTGGACTGGCGAATCGTCGAAAAGATCATCGCCGCTGAAAAACCGGACGCTTTGCTTCCCACACTCGGCGGACAAACGGCGCTCAACCTCGCCATGGATCTCTCTGCCAACGGGATTCTCGAAAAGTACAACGTCGAAATGATCGGTGCCGATGCCGACGTTATCGACAAAGCCGAAAATCGAGAGCGTTTCCAACTTGCCATGAACAAGATCGGCTTGGACATCTGCCGAGGCGAAACGGTCAACACCGTCGACGAAGCTCGCGCTGTTCTCGAAAAAGTTGGCTTGCCGTGTTTGATTCGTCCCAGCTTCACAATGGGCGGCAGCGGTTCTGCGATCGCTTATAACAAAGACGAATTTGACCTACTCTGTCGACGCGGCCTTGACCAATCTCCAACCACCGAAGTGCTCATCGAAGAATCGATCATCGGTTGGAAAGAGTACGAGATGGAAGTTGTCCGCGACATGGACGACAATGTCGTTATCATTTGTGCGATCGAGAATTTCGATCCGATGGGCGTCCACACTGGCGACTCGATCACAGTCGCACCGGCTCAGACGCTTTCCGACAAAGAGTATCAACGCATGCGGGATGCGAGTCTCGCCGTGATTCGCGAGATTGGAGTTGAGACCGGTGGATCGAACATTCAATTCGCGACCAACCCGGATACTGGGCGCATGATCGTGATCGAAATGAACCCACGCGTCAGTCGTTCAAGCGCGCTTGCTTCCAAAGCCACCGGGTTCCCGATCGCCAAGATCGCAGCCAAACTCGCCGTCGGTTATCGACTGTGGGAATTGGCCAACGATATCACCCAGAAAACAAAAGCCTGTTTTGAACCGACGATCGACTACGTCGTCACCAAGATCCCTCGCTTCACGTTCGAAAAGTTCCCAGAAGCCGACGCGACTTTGATGACACAGATGAAGAGCGTCGGTGAAACGATGGCGATTGGGCGGAGTTTCAAAGAATCATTTCAAAAAGCGTTACGTGGTCTCGAAGTCGGTAGTTTCGGTTTTGGCTGTGACAAAAAAGACCTCTGGGGTACCGAAGAACAGCCTGACCGCGACACCATTCGCTCCAAGCTCTCGATTCCCAACTCAGAACGACCTTGGTATTTGCGATATGCCCTAAAAAGCGGCATGACGGTCAACCAGATACACGAATTGACCAACATCGATGTTTGGTTTCTCGAGCATCTGGCCGGAATTGTCGAGATGGAGAATTATCTTGGGACGCTTCGTCTGAGCGAGATCTCGGCTCAAGAGATGAGACAGGCCAAGCAATTCGGATTCTCCGATCGGCAGATGGCTCATATCTGGGATACCAACGAAGCCGAAGTTCGTAAAACGCGAATCGGACTCGGGGTCAAAGCGACTTATAAATCGGTCGACACCTGCGCCGCTGAATTCGAAGCCTACACGCCGTACTACTATTCGACTTACGAAGACGAAGACGAAACACCGGTCAAGGCCGACAAAAAACGAATCATGATTCTCGGTGGCGGCCCCAACCGAATCGGACAAGGCATTGAGTTCGATTACTGTTGCTGCCATGCAAGTTTTGCACTTCGCGAAATGGGCATCGAGTCGATTATGGTTAACTCCAATCCCGAGACGGTCTCAACCGACTACGACACCAGCGACCTGTTGTTCTTTGAACCGCTAACGGTTGAAGATGTGCTGAACATCTGTGATCGAGTCCAACCCGATGGCGTCATCGTTCAGTTCGG
This sequence comes from uncultured Pirellulaceae bacterium, assembly GCA_964433035.1. Classification (GTDB taxonomy): domain Bacteria; phylum Planctomycetota; class Planctomycetia; order Pirellulales; family Pirellulaceae; genus Mariniblastus. The sequence continues at coordinate 2,257 of CAYSQZ010000160.1, forward strand.
TGGACAAACACCGCTCAACCTTGCCCGCGCTCTTTCCAACGCTGGTGTGCCGATCATTGGAACCAGCGTCGACACAATTGATGCAGCCGAAGACCGTGAGCAGTTCCAGCAATTGCTCAAACGTTTGAACCTCAAACAACCGGCCAACGGCATCGCTCGTACAATGAACGAAGCCCGACAGGAAGTCACCAATGTCGGCTATCCGGTTCTGGTTCGTCCCAGTTTCGTGCTTGGCGGCCGGGCGATGGAAATCTGCTACGACAAAGCTCAGTTTGAGCGATTCGTACTGGAGGCATTTATCGTTTCAGCCGGCCAACCTGTGTTGATCGATCAGTTTCTCGAAGACGCCATCGAAGTCGATGTTGACTGTGTCAGCGATGGTACCGATGCGGTTGTGATGGGGATTATGGAACACATCGAAGAAGCAGGTGTTCACTCGGGCGATTCAGCTTGTTCGATTCCACCTTACACGCTCGACGATGATACGCTCAACCAGATTCGCAAAGCCACCATTTCAATGGCCAAACATCTCGATGTCGTTGGCTTGATGAACGTTCAGTTTGCAGTCAAGAAACAAGACGACCAGATGAACGTGTATGTCCTGGAAGTCAATCCGCGGGCCAGCCGAACGGTTCCTTTTGTCGCCAAAGCCACCGGTGTTCCGGTTGCCAATATCGCTGCCAAGGTAATGGCCGGTTCGAAATTGGTAGAGCTTGGCATCCTCGAAGAGCCCAAGCCTGCACTGTACTCAATCAAAGAAAGCGTGTTTCCGTTTCGCAAGTTTGTGGGCGTTGACATCGTGCTTGGACCCGAGATGCGATCAACCGGGGAAGTCATGGGAATCGCGAGTGATTTCCCGATCGCATTTGCCAAATCCCAGCTGGCCGCCGGAGCCGCGTTGCCCGAAAGCGGTCGCGTGTTCATCAGCGTGAGCGCAAGGCACAAAGATCGAGTAATCAATCTTGGCCGTGAGCTTGACGAAATGGGATACACGCTACTGGCGACCTCTGGAACGGCGCGGCGCCTGGAAGAAGCTGGGATCTCGGTCCAGAAGGTCAAAAAGATTATTGAAGGTCATCCGAACCTGATCGACTATATGAAGAATGAGGGGATCGATTTGATTCTCAATACCCCCAGTGGCAAAGGAGCCCGCACCGACGAGGGCACCATTCGCGCAACCGCCGTTCAGCATGGCATCCCTTGCATCACGACAATCCAGGCTGCCGAAGCCGCCGTGGCCGCGATGAAAGCGCTTCGATCACAAGACATGCAAGTCCAAGCGCTGCAAGATCGGTTTGCCGCGATTACGACTTGATTGGACCAGCTTGGAACGTGAAGCATCGCAATGGTGGAAGCGAGGACTCGTACGTAAACTCGTCCATTACACAAGTACGAGTAAATCGATCAGCTTGGAACTATCCAACTCAAGCGTTGAAACTGCTTCTACGCCAAAGGCGTTGGACCATTAACTGACGTTTCGGCTGTTCCGCACGGGGTTCGGCTAATCCCACGGCTACTTGATGAAAAACAATGACAGAACGAACAACCAAGCCAAATCAAACCGCCACAAACGAGCAGCTAAAACAACGCGACCTCAAGGTACTTTGGCATCCGTGCACGCAGATGAAAGATCACGAGCACTACCCGCTGATACCGATCCAGCGGGGCGACGGTGTCTGGCTGCATGACTTTGACGGCAATCGATACATCGATGCGATCAGCTCATGGTGGGTCAATATTTTTGGGCACGCCAACCCCGCCATCAACGCGGCTTTATCCGCTCAAGCTGAAACGTTGGAGCACGTAATTTTCGCTGGCTTTAGCCACGAACCAGCGATTAGGTTGGCTGAGAAACTCGTTGAAGTTACGCCCCCAGGGCTTAACCGGGTCTTCTTTGGCGACAACGGTTCTTCGGCCGTTGAGATTGCTTTGAAGATGAGTTTTCATTTCTGGAAGAATTCCGGGCGACCTCAGAAAACTGAATTTGTCAATCTTGCCAACAGTTACCACGGGGAAACACTGGGGGCGCTGGCCGTGGGTGACGTGCCGCTTTATAAGGAGACTTACGAGCCGCTCTTGCTTAAACCACGAACCGTTGAGTCTCCCGATTGCTATCATCGCGATGGCGGTGAATCGTGGGAGTCGTTTTCGCTGCGACAATTCGAGCACATGCGAACCGAACTCCAACAGAACCACGAAACGATCGCCGCAGTCGTGATCGAACCACTGATTCAATGTGCGGGCTACATGCGGATGTATCATCCGATCTACCTGACGAAACTTCGCGAGCTATGCACTGAGCTCGACGTTCACCTGATCGCCGATGAAGTAGCAGTCGGTTTCGGAAGAACGGGAACACTGTTCGGTTGCGAACAAGCCAACATTTCACCTGATTTTATCACCATCGGAAAAGGGCTGACCGCTGGTTACCTGCCGCTGTCGGCTGTGTTGACCACCGATTCGATGTACGATGCGTTTTATGACGACTACCAAACGCTGCGGGCGTTTCTCCACTCACACAGCTACACCGGCAATCCGCTTGCCTGTGCGATTGGAAATGCAACGCTCGATCTCTTCGAATCGCTCGACACAATCGAAAACAACAAGCAACTTTCCCAGGTAATGGCGGATTCCTTTGCCCATTTGAAGGATCATCCTAATATCGCCGAAGTACGGCAGACCGGAATGGTGTTGGCCGCCGAGATGATCGCAGACAAAGAAACTCGCACGCCGTACCCATGGCAAGAGCGAAGAGGCTTGAAGGTCTATATGCACGGCTTGGAAAATGAATGCCTGCTGCGTCCGCTGGGCAATGTCGTTTACATCATGCCGCCGTACGTCATTTCACCAGAGCAGATTAAGCACTTGGCCAAGATCGCGACCCAGGGAATCGATATCGCGACCAGGTAACCAGCGATATCGACCAAGATCAGTTAACTCTTAAGGCGAAAATCCATGTCACAAGATCCACCAAAGAATCCTTATCAGGCTCCGATTTCAAAAACTGCTCCCGGATCAGGGCCAACACATGACTACAGCCAAGGTCCTCCTCAGGTAGTCAAGTGGCAACGTGTTTACGTCATCTGTATGACGTTGATGTACGATGCACTGATGATGTTGGGAATATGCTTTTTTATTTTTGCAGACGACCTTGCCGACGCCGAGATGTCGAGCAAAGAATGGCAAATTATGGGAGCGATTTACGGCATTCTTGGAGCGGTGCTCTCCATCGTTTTCGCCGTCGGTCTCTTTTGGCGCCGGGGCATGGGCGGTTGGGTCTACAACATCATTCTGATCGGCATTGGCTTAACAAGTTGTTGTTTTTGGCCCGCCACAATCCCACTAATTATATTTTGGATCAAACACAAAACTTACATTGTCGAGATGCACAAGAAATAATGCGGTCGACAAATCACTATTGTGATCTTATTGGCAACGACGCGCCAGTCTCCTCAAGCCATGCATCGAGTTTTGCGATTAGCGCATCGCGTTTGGATGCTTCATCATTGGCCAGATTCTTCGTCTCGCCAATGTCATCCTTCAAGTTATAAAGTTCGTGCACGTCTTCCTGATCACCGTAAAACTTGATCAGTTTGTAGTCACCCGAGCGAATCGAACTGCCCATGCGATTCTTTTTGTGAAACGCATAGTTGGGATAGTGAAAATAGATCGCATCACGAGTCAAATCTTCCTGACGGCTCAACAAACCCTTTAACGTAACACCGTCTGGCGTGTTGGTCGGGTCTGGCTTGAGGCCGCAAACGTCAAGGATCGTTGCATGAATGTCCATGGTGATGACAGGGCAATCGGTCTTCGACTCGGGCTTAATCGTTCCAGGCCATCTCACAATCATTGGAACCCGAATACCGCCTTCGTAGAGATATCCCTTCTCTGCGCGAAGCGGTTTAACATTGGCGGCAAACGGCCCATTGTCGGAAGTAAACATAACCAACGTATTCTCCGCTAACCCCAGTTCATCCAGCGTGTCGATCAATTGTCCAATCGATCGGTCCATCCCTTCGATCATGGCAGCATAAGTTGGATTTTCGATGCCCGGCCCTTTCCGTTTCTCGTATTTGTCGATCAATTCTTGAGTGGCATGGAATGGAAAGTGCACCGAATAATTCCACCAGCACAAAAAGAAAGGCTTGGACTTATTTTCTTTGACAAACTTACAGCACTCCTTTGCAAGTCGATCCGGCAAATACTCTCCCTTTTCACCATCTACCAGCGCCGGGATTTTGTAGGGTGCAAAATAGCTGGGCGGACCACCAAATCGACAGCCGCCAACATTTAGATCGAACCCTTGATGCTCGGGGCGCAACTCTTCTTCCAACGGAGCTCCATCTGCCGGGCGCCGATGAGACAAATGCCACTTCCCAAAAAAACCAGTCGCATATCCGGCTTCTTTTAACTGCTCGGCCAGCGTGACTCGGCTCAGTGGCAAATAACGATTCCACTTGGGTGTCATCAACTTGACTCCCGGTAATTCAAAACCTTCCGGATGCCCGCCAGCGTGATTGGTGATCTTTAGTCGAGCGGGAGCCTCGCCTGTCATCAATGCCGCCCGTGTTGGCGTGCAGACAGCTGCTGCCGAATACGCAGACGAAAACTGCATCCCCTGTTTGGCAAGCCGATCAATACTTGGCGTATCCAGTCGCTCGTTTCCGTAACAGTGAAGATCCTTCCACCCCAAATCGTCCGCCATAATCAAAACGATATTGGGGGGAGTTTTCTCATCCTGTCCAGCAACGATCTGGGAGGTAAGTATCAGACTCAAACCCAACACTACGTGGGCGATCCAGTTTCTGCTCATGATTCAGCTGCTTCTTTTTGCGTGATTTGATTTGGCCCAACAACTCGGTAACCAAGCATAACCCGACGGGATTCCATTGGTCGCCTTTGCCTCCGCCATAGGAGCGTAACGCGCGAAACTTTCGCGAAGCTTTCGCGAAACCAAAGGCGACTATCTGCCCCACGGGTCTGACCACTGCCGCTTGGCCTGCTATAATGTTAGCCGATCCTACAAAACATGGAACCAAGAATGACACCCTCAACTGCAACAACACAACCTGTCGAAACACCGACTGACGCTTCACCAACTCAAAAGACTTGGGCTCGGGAGCAAGTCAAACAGCTTTTTGATTTGCCGATGATGGATTTGCTTTTCAAAGCCCAAACGATTCACCGCCAGCATCATGACCCCAACACCGTCCAGCTTAGCAGCCTACTAAGCATCAAAACTGGAGCTTGCCCCGAAGACTGTGCCTACTGTCCGCAGAGCGCCAGATATAAAACGGGATTGAAAACCGAGCGACTGATGCCGTTAGATCAGATCGTCGAAGCCGCCAAAGTCGCCAAGGCAAACGGCGCCGGAAGATTCTGCATGGGCGCCGCTTGGCGCAGTCCCAAAGATGGTGATGTCGAAGCCGTCGCAGAGGCCGTCGCTGCAGTGAAGGAACTTGGCCTCGAAACCTGTGCGACGTTGGGCATGCTGACTCCAGAACACGCTGACAAACTTAAGTCCTCCGGGTTGGACTATTACAATCATAACCTCGACACCTCGCCGGAGTACTATGGTGAAATCATCACCACCAGAACGTATGACGATCGACTGGAAACTCTCAGCAACGTGCGACAATCAGGAATGAAAGTCTGCTGCGGCGGGATCGTTGGAATGGGCGAATCACAGCAGGACCGCATCGGGTTGTTGACGACGCTGGCCAACCTCGACCCGGCTCCCGAGAGCGTTCCAATTAACAACTTGGTCAAAGTCCCTGGTACACCGCTGGCCGATCTGGAGAACATTGACTCGTTCGACTTTATCCGCACCATTGCCGTGGCTCGAATCTTGATGCCGACGTCTTACGTTCGGCTATCGGCGGGCCGTGAGGAAATGAATGATGAAATGCAAGCGATGTGTTTCATGGCGGGCGCTAACTCACTGTTTTACGGCGAACAATTGCTGACCACCGGCAACGCAACAGTCAATCATGACCAGCATCTGTTTCAACGGCTGGGGATCAACGGTCACAGCCCACAAACCGATGGCTCGTCGGTCCCCGGACCAGACCAACAGTCCACACTCGAGACCAATAGCCAAAGCGGATGCTCAGCGGGTGGCTGTGGCTGCGGTTCTCAATAATGCCTTGGCGAGACGAGCTTGCAGCTAAGCATGCGGCGCGAAAACGAGATCAGCTATGGCGGCAGCGCCGGGCCATCACGAGCCCCCAAGGCGTTGAAGTTTCTGTTGATGGCAAGCAGTTTTTGAACTTTTGTAGCAACGATTACCTTGGGCTGGCCAATCACCCCGATGTTATCGCGGCAGCTATCGCGGCAACGCAACAACGCGGCACGGGGTCAGGAGCTTCGCATCTGATTTGTGGACATTCAGACGAGCACCATCAACTCGAACAACAGATTGCCGATTTCGTGGGCGCCGAACAAGCGATCGTGTTCTCGACCGGCTACATGGCCAACCTTGCGATCCCTCAAACGTTTCTTGGTCGTGACGATTTGATTGTTCAGGATCGTTTGAATCACGCATCACTGATCGATGGCGGCAGATACTGCGATGCCAGGATGAAACGGTATCCGCATCACGACGTAGCTCAAGCCGACGGACTACTGGCCGCATCAAGCGCGTCTCGAAAACTCGTTTCTACCGATGGCGTGTTCAGCATGGATGGCACCGTCGCCCCGGTGACGGAGCTTAAAACGATCACCGACAACCGGCAAGCAATGCTGGTCGTCGACGATGCTCACGGGTTTGGCGTGTTGGGTAGCAGCGGAACTGGAACTTTGGAATCCGCAGGACTTACAGTTTCGGGTAATATCTTGATGGTCGGAACCCTTGGAAAGTCAGCCGGTAGTTTCGGCGCGTTCGTCGCAGGAGACGCCGTTTACATTGAAACGCTGATTCAATTTGCCAGAACCTACATTTACACCACCGCCCTGCCCCCTTCGGTTGTTGCTGCCACCAGCGCGGCGATCAAGATCATCGCCGACGAGCCTCAGCGCCGCGCGAAACTTAACGACAACATTTCTCAGTTTCGTGAGTCGCTTCAAGCCGCGGAGACAGGTCTTTCAAGCTCAGAAACTCCAATTCAGCCGATCCTGCTTGGCTCTGCCGAGAAAGCTTTGAAAGCCAGCCAGTTCCTCAAGAGCAGCGGCATCTGGGTGACAGCGATTCGACCCCCAACGGTACCGGTGGAAAGTGCTCGTCTGCGAATCGCATTATCATCGGCTCATCAACCAGAGCACATCGAGCGGCTGACCAAGCTGCTCCGGAGTGATGAAATGAAACGGATCATTGAGGAATCAATTGGGGAATCAGCATGAAACCTCGACTTGTTCTCCTGCACGGCTGGGCAGTCAATTCACGAATCTGGAATCTGATTCTTGATCAGCTTCGCGCCCGTTACGAAGTCATGATCCTCGACTTGCCAGGTTACGGCACGCAAACAGACTACGATGGCGACTACGATCTCGATTCCGTCGTTGAAGACGTTTTGTCTCGAGCCCCTGAGACTGCCAACTGGATTGGATGGTCTCTGGGTGGAACGATCACTTTGGCAGCGGCAATTGCTCAGCCGCAGCGGTTTAAGAAGCTCCAACTCATTTCCACGACGCCAAAGTTTCTTAACTCCCAGTCGTGGAATCACGGAGTTGATATCGAACCGTTTGAAGCGCTTTCGCTGGGTTTTGAAGCCAACTATTCCAAATCGCTAAAGCGGTTCCTGCTGCTGCAAACGTTTAGCGAAGATCCTGCGGAGAAACAGCGGGCAATTCCCTTGGTTCGCCAACTGTGCACCATGCTTACTCAAGACGACCCTCCCAGCCAACGGACATTGCAGTTGGGTTTGCAAATCTTGCGACAAACCGATCTCCGCGACCAACTGGGCAAACTGACAATCCCGACACAAATCATCGCGGGCCAATCAGATCGCGTTGTCCCGATGGCCGCCAGCAAGTATTTGTATAACGAAATGAACCAGGATCATTTGGAGCATTCATTTAAATCGCTTCCCGGTGGTCACTTGCCTTTCCTTCAATCTGCGTCCGATTACATTGGATGCTTGGAAACGTTTATTCCACCAGAAAATGCCGGTAAATCTTGAAGCTTGCTAAACAACAAATCGCTCGTCAGTTCAGCCGCGCTGCGGGAACTTATGATCGTGCTGCGCAGCTGCAAAACGAAATGGCAAGTCAACTGATCGATGCGATCCCCGGCGAAGCGAACGGCAAGCTAGTCGATCTCGGCTGTGGCACCGGCTGGGCACTTCAACAAATTGCGAGCTTGGATCGATTCGAACTGACGGCGATCGACATCGCACCGGGGATGATTGAAGTTGCCAGACAACGGGTTCCAAGCGCAACGTTTCACTGTTGTGACCTGGAGGAAACTCCACTGCCCGATCACTGGGCAGATGTGATCTTCACCAGCTCTTCGATTCAATGGTGCGACACAACTGCTGCCCTACGAGAGATCAAACGCATAGGTAAACCGGGCGGAAGCCTTCTAGCGTCTTCCTTTGGACCCGGCACGTTGGCAGAGCTTCGTTCGGCTTGGCAAACCGCTGGCGATCGGCAATCTCGCGTTCATGATTTTGACTCGTGTGAAACGATTGAATCGTTAATGCGACAAGAGGGATTTACGAATATCGAAGTTCTCGCCGAGGACCATCGGGTTGAATTCAGCTCAGTTGACGACTTGCTTAAAAGCATCAAACAAATCGGAGCCACCAACGCTGCGGCGTCCAGACAATCTGGCCTGCTTGGCACTGAGCGATACCGCGAATTTCGCTCAGTTTTGCAGCAACGACAAAGCGAAGGAGAGCTGAGTCTGGCATTCGAATCAATTTTCATTTCGGCTCAAATTGGATGATGAATCGTTCCTGCATAGCAAGATCGATCGACTGCTCGATCAACCAGGTCCCAAACGTC
>CAYSQZ010000161.1:0-11195 GCA_964433035.1 uncultured Pirellulaceae bacterium
CAATGCGGGCGCCATATTAATCAATGCTCCCGTCGGAACAAGTAATTCAAACGTAAGCAACGTAATTTCATTGTAATTTGCCCATGGAATTGGCCAAATTTCCTTGGGAATAAGTCCTTCAGTTGACCATAACGGAAGTAGAGTAATGTTGAGCTGTTGATGAAAGTTCCCGAGAACGCGAATACGTTTTCATCGCGAATTGTTCGATGACGCTTTTTGGCTCACCGTTGCGTTTGGTTATCTGTCTGAACTTTCAGGTTGCAACAGGAAAAACGAATGCCAGAAATCGTCTTTGGTTTGGTGCTAACTTTTATCGTTTTTAGTTTGGCGTTTTATGGTTTGATCAAACTATTGAGCGGAACGACTTCCAAGAAGCTATCAAGCGGTGAGATGGATGCGGCGGATTCCCGTAAGGAGAATAGAGACAAAGCTCAACGCTTTCTCGAAGATGACGTTCAAGGCACCAGTCATCTACTGAATTTCCTGTTAATAGAAAAAAAGATTCCGCGATCGGAGTACGAGCGTCTCAGAGGCTTCCTCGATCAGGAGTATGGTGATCGCTGGCAACTGGCTGATCATTTACCAGCGGATGTCAAATCTGATCAGCCTGCGACCGTAAGCGAAACGACATCGAAAGAACTCGATGCACAATCGACACCCGCCTCCGTCGCTGCAACAACGGCGGAAGCTCCATCCGATGCGATTGTCGTAGCATCGCTTGTCGCTGAGCCAACAAGTGAATCGTCAGGTGCCCGAGAGCGAACTTTAAAATCTCCGGCGCCTTGGGAGATTCCTGATCCCCCGCCCCAAGCGCCACGTCGATCGTTTGGCGAAATCATGTCAGGCTTTATGCTTGAAAAAAATATTCGCTGGGGCGAGCTTGCCAGTGGCATTCTGATTGTCGGCAGCGCCGTTGGGTTGGTCGTGAGTTTGCGCGAAGAGCTGCGGGATACGATTCCTTACTTCTCATCGATGATGTTTCTCTTAATCACCGCTGCGATTCATGCAGCAGGGATTTACACGCTCAAGAAATGGAAACTGCGAAAAACCAGTCGCGGTACCTTGTTGATCGGACTGTTGCTGATTCCTCTGAACATCGTGGCGGCTTGTATTTTGTCCGGAGGTGAGGATCGTCGCGCGCTTTCGGATCCGCTGTTGTGGCTGGCGATAACGGTTGGGCTTTCTTCTTTTACCGCAATGACATGGCTTTCAAGTAAGTGCTTGTTTCGAAAAGGGCAACTGCCACTCGTGTTTTCAATCATGGGATGCTGTGCCGCGACATTGGCGATCAACCGGTTAGTCGAAATCGATGGTTCAAATCTGAACAAGTTGTTTTGGACTTTGCCGTTGGGGCTTAGTTTTCTTGCCGGGACAGTTATGTTTTGGGGGCGGAAATTTCCGCGCCTGCAGTGGTCCGATAAATCGGTTGAGCGACTTTTTGTGTTTCTGGGGTTGTCCAGTTTTGCTGCCTTGGCTGCGGGTTCGATGATTGTCATTCGGACGACTTCCAAGCCCGCCGCCATCGTCGCTTTGATGCCGTTGATTTCGACTATCTGTTTGGTCACAACGTTGATGGGACGGATCGTCTGGCGGCGCGCTGGTGGAAAATCCCGGAGAGCCCATCGACTAACTGGATTGAGTCTCCACATTTTGGGGTTGGGATTGTTGGTGTTGAGTTTGGTTTATTCGGCTTCCAACCCATCGGTACTGTTGGTCAACTCCGCGCTGATGTCAGCTGGGTTGATTTTGATTGCTCGCCATCAAAGCGAACCGCGTTTACTGTTCGCCGCGTGGTTCGGATTGGCGGTTTTTGTCTTTGCACTGGTCAACCTATGGGCAGGAAATCTCAATTGGAATGACTGGGCAGGGATCGCTGAATTGGGAGGCGCCGCGCTCAGTGGCCAAACTGGATTGGCGTTGTTGTCCACGGGAGTAAGTGTCGTTGGGGTTCACTCGCTGCTTGCCAAACGTTTTGCTGATAATCCGTGGTTCATCAAAACAGGATTGATCTCCGGGGCAGTTATCTTGCTGGTTGGATGTGGTTTAACGCTGATCGCCAGTTTCCTGAATCCCGAAAATCAGTTTGATGTTATGACAGCAACATCGTTGTTGGGAATTGCGGCGAGTTGTGGACTGGCAGGATGTGTGTATTTGAGCTCAAGCGCCAGCTTAGTTGCCGAGGCGTCGAGACAGAAGTTGCTCCGATGGTTGCCGGTGGGCGTGGCTGGAATGTTGTTCCTGTTTCTGTTTCATTGCTTGATTTGGAATCAATGGAGCGCTCAATGGGCTGATAAAGCCGCGTTTGCAATCGGATCCAATTGGGTTCTGCTATTTGCGACTCACGGTTTTGTTTTGGCGCTGGTGGCGTTGGTTGGAACATGGTTCAGTGGGACGGGGTTTTTGCCTCTTGGGATTGATGATGACCGGCAAGACCTCAAGCCCAAGAGCTTGGTTCCGGAATTGATGGGGAGGTGTTCTCATCTTTCCCAATTCTTAGGATTGCTGGGAGCGTTCTTTTTTGTTCAGTATCAAACGGGGCTTTCAACGGGCATCGCCGTCACGATGGCAATTGGACTGTTGATGTTGGTTTTTGTTCAAGCCAATTATCAGCGCGACTTCCGAGTCCGGGTCGACTGGTTTACCTTTTCCACAGCCGCCGCCGTTGTCGTTTTTGTTGCGGAGTTGTTAACTCGATTTGAGTTTTGCCCAGGCCCGGGCAGTTTGCGATTCTGGCTGATCCAGGGAATTGCGGTCTCGTTGTGGGCGATCGTGACGCAACTGGTAGTTTGGGTTTTGGAGAAGCGTTCCAGTCTCAAGCCTTGGGTCGCATTTGATTGGCGAGTCGAGTGGTGGGTCATTCATGCTGTTGTCCTGGCCGCGGTTGGTTTGATTGGCTCGGCCCTGATTGGGGGATCTGCTTCTGAATTGTTCAAGGATGCTGGCCACGCCTGGGTATCGCTTGGCGGTGATCGGAATTGGGGCTTTGCATTCTTGTTGGCAGTTTTTTCGGGGCTGTTGATTTCTGCGCTGCGGCGACCGTTGGAAGTTACTGGAGGCGCGATCGTCCTGGTTTGGTTTTTGGCTTGGGGAATCGGAGCAGACTTTTTCACTGATACTCACGCCACAGGAACTGCGCTTCGGTGGCTGCTTCCTATTGGCGGTGCCATCGGGGCTGTTTTGGTTGCCTGTCGAAAGCCCTTGGTTCCAGCGTGGGTGTTGGCTCGAAATCGGTTGGGCTTTGACGGCAGATCGACTTGGCCTTTGGCGACGACTCAAACTTTGATCAACTTCGCGCTTGGACTGGTCGCGTTGGTTGTCTTGTCAGTATCCACGATCGCGATAACCCAAGTCATGCTCAACGGCGGCGTTTCAGCGTTGGGGGGCCCGGACAAAGCAACGATGTTTGGAGACATGAAGAAAGATGTGTCCTACGGGATTCCCATCGCGATCATTGTCGGAACGTTTTTGTTGTACGCAATTTCAGAGCGTCGAAAGTGGCTTGCGACAGCAGGTTCGCTGGTATTTCAATACTGTGTTTTGCTTTCGGTTGTCTTGCTGTTCGTTTCTCCACATCCCAAACTGGCGACCAGTTGGTTCGTCAATATTTTGCAAGCCGTTTCGGTTGGGATGACAGGATTCGGATTCGTCTGGCTTTGGTTTCGCGATCGAATCGAACGCAATGACATCGAGAGTATTGGCAAAGGCGACGAAACAGCGGCAGTAGCAAATTTTGCTGCCCCGGGGTTCAAGTGGCTGCCGCAAATTGAAATTCATACCTTGATCAACGGCCTGCTGATTACGGCGTTGGGGGTTCTGGTTTTACTACGCTTTTATACTCACCCTGCACTTCCTGGCGGCTGGATCAACTCGGTTGGCGGATGGTTGGGCGTTTTTGCCTGGGCGATTTTTGGGTGCCTGGCCTTTTGCGTCTGGAAGCGTCAACTAACCCAAGCTCATCGAATGTCCACCTGGATGTGGTTGGTTTGCTGGCTGGGTTTAGTTCTCGTTGGCATGGTTGCGGCATTGGTGGATCGCAGAATGCTTAACGCTGGCGTCGCAATTCCGTGGAGAACGTTCAATGTGATTCTCAGTGGAGTTGTTCTTGTTTGCTTGAGTCAAACGGTTTTGTTGTGGTTTGAGCGTGGACCAGCGGTCGTGCGTAAAATTTTCAGCGGGACAACCTCGCGGTCATTTAAGTCAATCCGGGGCGACCAGTCGGTTCCTTTGTTGTTCTCGGGTGCAATTCTATTAGTGTTTGCAGTCCGAGGGATAAGCTTCAATCAAACCGATTTCTGGTTTTACTTTGCCACCGTTTTTGCACTGGCAGCTTTCATAACGTTTGCAGGAATTTGTCGGCAGAGTCCCTGGCTTGCTTTTATTTCCGCCGGCGTGACGAGTTTAATGGCCAGTGCATTGGTCACTGTTGATCCGCAAGGATGGTTTGCCTCAAGCCAACCGCATTTCTTCAATGTGCTTTCGGTTTCACTGGTGGTGTTGGCGACGATCTGGAGTGGATTCTACGTATGGTATTCAGTCGGTAAACAGCAGCAAGTCCGACCGACGATGACAATGATGTCGAATGTTGTTTTGCTGGGCTCTTCGGTTTGGGCGTTGTGCTTGGGGTTGAGGCATTTTGCTCTCGAGACTGCTGGATTGTCGGCGCTGGTTTCCAGTGGTTGGGGGCTCGTTGCACTGCTGTGCCCTCTGATCTTGGGAGCGTTGCATCTTTGGAATAATCGCAGGCGAGGCTGGGTTGTTTCACTTTCGATCTGGTTGATCGGTGCAACGATCTTGTGCGTTTCGTGCTTGGTTGAAGCTGAAACGTTAAGGATTGCCAGCGTATTTTTTGGGCTGGGAGCAGTCGTTGCGTTGTGCGGTTTGGTTTGGAGCAGTCGAGGGCGTTGGTTTAGATTGGCTCGACAAGGTCACGCTCCGCAATTGATTCAGATTGAGCGCTCGATGAATTGGCAGTTCCCTGCACTGGGGCTGTTTTTGGGTGCTTTGATTTTGTTGGGCGGTTTTTTGTCGAGCGTATTCCTTGACTTGCGTGTCGAGCGATATCTGTTTGCGATCAGTCCACTGGGAATCGCCATTGGAATGGGGTGCTTTTCCGATCGTTCCAAGCGACGTTGGATGCAACTGGTCTCGTTGTCTGTTTTGACCTTGGGAGCGATTTACATTAGTTGGGCTGACCTGCTGCCTGACGATCCGATGGGATCGACGCGGATTGCCGTTCGCGTCCTGCTGGTTTTAGCAGCGGCGATGTTTGTTTACGGTTGGGTGGTCAGCAGATGGGTCCGTCCAGGCGATGGGTGGTTGCAGTCACTGCGTGAAATGTCTGTTGGGACATGCCTTGTGGCGTTGGTTGCTTTCGTAATCGTGTTGCTTGAGGAAACCAGACTCTTTGTTCCCGATGTTGGCTGTGGGATGATGTTGCCCCAGGCCGCCACGATTGCGTTTGTGGTACTGGGGATGGTGGCTGGACTGATAGCGATTGCAGTGTTGCCCAAGAGAGATCCGTTTTCACTTTCTCTTACCGGTCGGATGGGGTACGTCTATGCGGCACAGCTGGCGTTGGCGATGTTGGCGGTCCATCTTTATATGACGATGCCTTTCCTGTTCCAAATTGGAATCAAAGACTACTGGCCTTACATCGCAATGCTGCTTTGTTTCGGTGGTGTTGGAGTTGCTCAGGTTTTGGAGAATCGAAAACTCACTGTCTTGGCGCAGCCCTTGCTGACGACGGCAGTTCTGTTGCCTGTTCTGGTGGCATTGATGATTTGGGGGATCGATTCCAAAGCCGACGCAGCATTGGTGATGCTTTTTGCCGGGCTGGCTTATCTAATGGTCAGTTACACTCAGAGTTCTGCGCTAGCGGGCATGGCCGCGATTGTGTTCGGCAACCTTTCGCTTTGGCTTTTCTACGGCAAGTTTGATGGGTTCTCGATTATGGAGCATCCGCAACTTTGGTTGATCCCGCCCGCGATCTCGACATTGGTTGCGGCGCAAATCAGTCGAAACTCGTTGACCAAAAAACAGCTGGGATTGATTCGATATATTTGTTTGAGCGTGATCTACCTCAGCTCCACCAGCGAGATATTTATTAACGGTCTGGGAGAGAAGCTCTGGCCTCCTGTTATCTTGGCTGTTTTGGCGGTGGGAGGAGTCCTGATTGGGATGATGCTGCAGATCAGGGCATTTCTCTATCTGGGAATCGTTTTCTTGTTTCTGGCCTTGGTCACGATGGTGTCGCACGCGCACCAACGCTTTGAGCACGTATGGCCTTGGTGGGCGTTTGGGTTCTCGTTGGGCGTCGCGATTCTGGTCATGTTTGGCTTGTTTGAGAAGAAGAAAAAAGAGATGGGCGAAGCGCTGGGGCAACTGCGACAGTGGGATTTGTAGCGATCGGCGATATTTAGTTACTTGGCAAAATGCCGTTTACTGGCCTTAGAGTGAATTTGGGACGCGAAAATGCGGGATTTATGCCGTTGAAGGAACTGGGCAAACTGTTATACTCTGAAGCTTACTTTTTACGGCTTGGTGAAGCCGGTATCTGAGTTTTGTCTTGAGATAAGTTACGGAATTGTTATGGCTCGCGTTTGTGAAGTATGTGGAAAAGGCCCGCAGATGGGCAACAGTGTAGAGACTCGCGGTAAAGCCAAATATCTTGGTGGTGTTGGTACCAAGAAGACCGGGATTACTCGTCGTCAATTCCGTCCCAACCTGCAAAAGATTCGTACGGCCATTCCTGGTGGTGGGACCAAGACGATGAGAGTTTGCGTTGCCTGCATTCGCAGTGGTGCGGTTCGAAAAGCAGTCAAGCAAAAGCCGTTTTCGCTTCCAACTAAGTAGTCGTAGGTCGGGTTGAACCTACTGTTGCTTATTCAATCTTGCTGGGCCGATGATGTAGACGGCGCGCGTTGATTCTAATTAATCAGTGGCGGTTTACTGCCAGCTTTCGCGACAATACTGTTGGTGTTGGTCGCGAATCGATCCTCAGCGGTGGTTCGATTTTGAATCGAACCTACTTAAGTCCGACATAAATATGATTGATTCGAATGCCTGAGCCCATTGATCGCGAAAAAGTAGAATCCGTGGCGAAGCTTGCCCGGATTGATTTGCCAGAATCGCAAATCGACGCGACCGCGAAGAAACTCGGTGAAGTTTTGACTTACGTGGGGCAATTGGATCAAGTCGAGCTTCCCGATGATGTTGAGCCTTTCTTCGGCGCGATTGAGTCGGTCAATGCGATTCGATCAGATCAACAAGCCGATAGTGTCGATCGCGATTTGATTCTATCCAACGCTCCCGATGCCGATGGTGAGTTCTACCGAGTTCCACCGGTTCTTTGATCGTCGAATTTGGAAGCAGTATTAAAATAGCCTTCGTGGGCTTTCAATCTTGATTTGAAAACATAGGTTCCCCGCATGGATCTCTCAACTTTATCCGCTGGTGAACTTGTCAAACAACTTTCCAGTGGTGAGCTAACAGCAGTAAGCTGCACCGAGTCGTTCCTGAATCGAATTAAGCAGCACGATCAAGCCCTGAATTCTTTTGTCAGTACCGCCGAATCTGCGATCGCGGTCGCAGAATCAATTGATGCTCGTCGGTCGACCGGTAAACCAGTAGGTGCTTTGGCCGGTCTGCCGGTTGCCGTTAAAGACGGAATTTGCACTGCGGGAATTCCTACGACTGCTGGTTCGAGAATGCTCGAGAAGTTTGTGCCTGCGTTTGACGCCACGATGGTCAAACAGTTGATCGACGCCGATGCGGTCGTGATTGGAAAGACCAACATGGACGAGTTTGCGATGGGCAGCTCGACTGAAAATTCGTATTTTGGCGTAACGAAAAACCCTTGGTCCGATCAACACGTCCCCGGAGGATCTTCGGGAGGATCGGCGGCTTGCGTTGGAGCTGACTTGACTCCTGTTTCGATCGGTTCCGACACTGGCGGTTCGATCAGACAACCGGCTGCGTTTTGTGGAATCACCGGTTTAAAACCGACTTATGGGCGCGTCAGCCGTTTTGGATTGATCGCGTTTGCCAGTAGCCTCGATCAAATTGGACCAATGGCGCGGTCGGCGGAAGATTGTGCTTTGGTCATGAATGTGATTTCGGGTCACGACGCGAAAGATTCAACTTCGGCCAAGAATGAGGTTCCCGACTTTACGGCGACCCTTGGTGATTCGCTTAAGGGGCTTCGGATCGGAATTTGCAAAGAGCATTTCGGAGATGGTTTGGAACCGGAAGTTGAAGCCGCTGTGACCGAGTCAATCAAAGTTCTCCAAAGCCTCGGCGCCGAGACGGTGGAAATCAGTTTGCCCCACACGCTTTACGGGGTTGCCACTTACTACGTGATCGCGCCGTGCGAAGCGTCGAGCAATCTGGCTCGATTTGACGGCGTACGTTACACCCATCGTGCTGATTCCGCCAAAGATCTCACCGAAATGTACTGCCAGTCGCGGGCGGAAGGTTTTGGCGAAGAAGTCAAAAAGCGAATCATGCTGGGAACCTATGCGTTAAGCTCAGGTTACTACGATGCCTATTATTTGAAGGCTTCCAAAGTTCGGCGCATGATTAAGCACGATTACGACGCGGCTTTTGAAAAAGTCGATTTGATCCTCGGGCCAACCACGCCAACGTCTGCGTTTAAAATTGGTGAGCATACGCAAAACGCTTTGGCGATGTATCTGGCCGATATCTATACCGTCTCAGCGAATTTGGCTGGCGTGCCCGCGATTTCGATTCCCTGTGGTATGACAAAAAGCGGAATGCCTGTCGGATTGCAGTTGCAGGGCCGCTCGTTTGACGAAGCGACGCTGCTGCGTGCGGCACACCAATTTCAACAGCAAACCGACTGGCACACGCGGAGACCTGGCGCATGAACGAAACCAAATCAGCCAAATTCGATCAGGCGACGCGCGATGCAGTTTCCAAAGACGACGTAACGGTGATCATTGGACTTGAAGTCCATGTTCAGCTCGACACCGAGTCGAAACTGTTTTGCGGATGTTCTACCAAGTTCGGTGCTCCGCCAAATACCCAAACTTGTGCCGTCTGCACTGGCATGCCAGGTTCGCTGCCGGTGATCAATGAACGTGCCTTGCAGTTGTCAATTAAAACGGGTCTGGCGCTTAATTGCGAGATCGCCCGTTATACCAAGTGGGATCGGAAGAACTATTTTTATCCCGATTTGCCCAAAGGATATCAGATTAGTCAGTTCGATAAACCGATCTGTGGTCAGGGCCATCTGGATATTACTTCGCCCAAAGACGAGTTCGAACCAAGACGGGTTCAGTTGGAGCGTGCTCATCTCGAAGAGGACGCTGGCAAAAGCATGCACGACGAGTCCCAGCGAGGTGGGAAGTCCAAGATCGATTTGAATCGTACCGGGACGCCGCTATTGGAAATCGTGACCAAGCCGGACATGCGATCTCCGGCAGAAGCCCGGGCGTTTCTGGGTGAGTTGAAATTGATTTTGACTTACATTGGCGTCTCGGATTGCAATATGCAGCATGGCAATCTTCGCTGTGATGGCAATGTAAACTTGCATATCAACGTCGGCGGAGAAACGATCGCCACGCCGATTGTGGAAATCAAGAACATGAATAGCTTTCGGGCTGCCGAGCGCGCACTGGAATATGAGTCCGTTCGGCAGTTGAAAGTCTGGAAGAAAACCGGAGAGACGATCTCCGATGCGCCCAAGCAAACCCGCGGCTGGAATGATGCTGATCAAGTTACAACGCCGCAGCGCGAGAAAGAGGAGTCGGCAGATTATCGCTACTTCCCTGATCCCGATTTGATCGCGGTTACGATCGAAGAGTCAGAAATCGAATCGATCAAGAATGAAATTGGACGATTGCCTGCTCAGTTGCGCGAGTTGTTGGTTAATGATCACGGGCTCAAAGCATACGATGCTGGCGTGATGGTCTCTCAGGGAGCCGAGGTTGTGGAGTATTTTCTGGCCGTTGCCGAAGGTTGCGGAAATAGCAAAATGGCCAGTAACTGGGTTGGTCAGGAGGTGCTGCGATTTCTCAATGAAACAGGCGAAACGATCGATGCTTATCCTGTAACGTCTGCGCAGATGACCGAGTTGTTGACCAAAGTCAACGCGGGCGAGCTTGACCAGACTCGGGGCAAAGAAGTTTTGGAGGAGATGATCGCCTCGAATCTGGAAGTCCAAGCCGCCATGGACAAGTTGGGGATCAAAGCAGTTGACAACAGTGAGATTGAATCGCTCTGTCAGCAGTTGATCGATGAGAATCCGGATGTGATTCAGCAAATTAAAGACGGAAACGGGAAAGCCATCGGGGCACTGATCGGAAAAGCCCGAAAGCTTAATCCTAATGCTAATCCAAGATTGGTTCAGGATACGATTCTTAAAACGATTGGCGCGTGATACTGCGTAGCGTAGCTACTGCGCGTTTAGGAAGACGGTACTTTCTATCGTCACGGTCGTGAAACAGCCATTCGAACTGAGGTCTCTTTCACATAAATAGAGTCACCCTCCCATGATCGGGAGGGTTGATGTGCTCGCTTGTAAACCCTCCCCGGCCGCTTCGCGTCCGACCCTCCCGCAAGCAGGAGGGTGACTTTGTTTCCTAGAACCGAGAGTTTGAGTAGCTGTAGCTAGATTCAGACTCTAACTACCGCCTGGCGCTTCTCAATCCCTGTTCGCGCGACTCGCAGGCCAACCGGCAAGCTTCATCGTCACCGTACTTGTGAACCGAAAATGAACGGGTCTTCCGTCGCCCGCGACGATCAGTCCATTGGGCAACCCAGTACCAGTAGGAATACTCAAATTCTCCCCTGCGATCGATCTGCTGATGCAGTCGCACGCCGACAAGCCCTGAGCGATTGCTGATTGAGGGGGAGTCAGCAAGCTGGCTGACCGAGTACTTTTTGTGTCGGATCTCAAGCGTGTCACGGTGGGCTTTGGCTGCTTGGAGCGCCGCTCGTTTGCCGCCATATCCAAGATCGGAAAAGAATTTTTCCATCTTTCGACCTCGCCGCTGAATTCGAACTTCCCAGCCGCCGTAGGTCTTTCCGTTGGCATTAGTAGTCTCGATTCGCGAGATATTTCGTCGTGGATTTTTGCGTGCCATCTAATTCGGTACCGAAAACAAATCTGTAAAACCGCCCTAGTGGTCCGTCAATCCTGAAATGAATAGCAAAACGGGTGCCATGCTTCACGC
>CAYSQZ010000162.1:0-7957 GCA_964433035.1 uncultured Pirellulaceae bacterium
TTGAATGATCGAGCCAATACCGCGACGTAGAGACTCAAACCTGAGCTTCGGTAGTCTAGAAGCAGCTCAAACCTGAGCTTCGGTAGTGGACGAGGTTACGAGTCCCTGACCACCGTTAATGCCGCAGGACTCGTAACCTCGTCTACTACGTACCGTTGAGCGCCGTTATTCCTCACTGCTTTGCGGGCTCTACAATACCACCGATGGCTTGCTGATCATCAAAGGCAACGGAATTTGCTTCGGTAATCGGTGGGGAACCGCTTAGATACGGCGAGTCCATATAAGGCTGCGGCCCTGGCTTTGCTTTGGCTACCTTCACTGAATTGACTTTCCAGACCGGTTGACCTTTGACGGTTCCTGCCATTTCAAACCAACCGCATCTGGCGCAAGCGTACTTCCAAGTTCGACTTGTCTCGTCGGCACGTAGAATCAACAGCACTTCGGCGTCGTTGCCTTCGGCAAAAGCAAACAAGGCACCGTCGGGAGCCCCGTGTTTTTTGGATGAAAAACGATGAAGTGGTTCAGGCAGGAGCGTCAGTAATTTGCCGCCGATTTTAGGATGCAATTTAAACTCAAACTGTCCCGCAATTTCCTTCATCTGGGTCATCCTCAGTGCTTCCGTTTTCGCGACAGACACTTCTCTGGACTTCCATTGGCGCCAGACGATACCGGGCGTTGGAGTCCACGTTGATTTGCCGTCATAACTTGCACGCAGAGGAAATTCTGAAAGCGAAGTAAGGGAGTGCCGTGTCGAACCTCCTGCGGTAAACAGAGTCACGAATGCCAATGGCAAGCCTTCGTCTTTCCAAAGCATGGTGATACCGAGATCCGCACCTCGTATTGGGTTGGTCCAATTCAAAAGCGACTCATCATGCAAACTCAGATCAGCGGGCTGACCAGATGTAGACACGGCTTCAAATTTGTACATCTTTGCTTGCGAGACAAGTTTCTCACGAACAACATCCAACTCGTTGAATTCGTCTTCGTTGGACTGTGCCCTGAGCCCCGATGCCATCAACAACAGGAATGCCAGGATGAGTAGAGCTATGCGCATGATATTCACCAAAGACTAAAAGTGAGTTCGAGCCGCCGTTGCTGATTGGAACAATAAAGCGAAAAGAAGTCAAAAAAACGTGAAGATTTTGCACTCGCCTTCGACCGCACCTCTAACGCAGCATCAGGTTACCACTTGATGCCCAACCGAAACTTAAGCTGCTACGGATCACTTTGTCCCTAAAGTCACGACGACATGACGCGCGTTTCCACTCTTCCCACTGCCAAAGGATGCGTTCGGCGCTACTTTCACTGAGCAAAAGGCGACTGTGACGGCTTTGGGGCAAAGCCCAGTCTTCTCAACTTTTCTTGAGCAGAAAACTAACATCCCCTGATTCAAATTCTGCGGGCGACTCGCCTCGGCGAAACAACTTCATGCCGGTTGCCCCGCAAAGATGAGTTTCGTCATCAACGACTTTCAGCCACGAACCTTCCCGCAAACCGGCAACCGGCATCGGATTCTCTTCCAGAAATTCGGCCAAACGCTGTTCCCGCGTTTCACCTTTGTGAGTTGAGTCAGGATCGGCGTCGAGATAATGTGGATTGATCTGAAAAGGAATCAAATTCAATGCATCAAACGAAGGCGGCTCGACAATTGGCATATCGTTAGACGTTCGAATCGACGGACAAGCGATGTTGGTGCCGGCCGAACTTCCCATGTACGGGACTCCCCTGCCCTGCACCGCGCTACGAATCGGGTCAAGCAAAAATCGAGCGTACAGCGACAACAACAATCGAAACGTATTGCCACCTCCGACAAAGATCGCTTCAGCCTGCTCCATCGATCGCACTGGATTCTCAGACAAGTGAACCGATTCGATCTCGATTCCAAGCGGTTGAAATGCGCGGCTGACGACGTGCGTGTACCTTTCACGATCCGCAAGCGCATAAGGAACAAACAGCACCCGCTTAACGCCCTCAAAATGTTCCGCCATCGCGGTTTGGCAATGCTCCAGCATCTCACTTCCGTGAACGCGCGAACTACTAACCAAGAGTAAATTTCTCATATCGTCTCCACAGCCAACGATCAGTTTTACGTTTCAAAAATCAAGCCTCGAGTATTGGTACCATAATCGCGTTGAGTTTAATACGCTGCCGAGTTTAATACGCTGTCGAGCCAGTGAAATTCCCAGCCAAACGTATTCCCCTCGCCCAGACATCGGCAATTGAGTACCATTCGCAGTGAACTTTTAGCCTGTCCGCCAGTCTTTGCAAAGATTGGATAAGCGACTGCATATTCGAGGCTGCCAGCGTGGTGCCTGGGTTTGCCCAAGTTAAAAACCGACGATTGAAAAAACCTCCAATTCAAAATTGGATCCACTGAAGAAAACGAACTGCCATGAACGCTGAAGACAAGCCGCTTGATTTTGTCCGACAAATCGTTGCCGATGATATTGCCAACGGGAAAAATGATGGTCGCGTGCAAACCCGATTCCCACCCGAGCCTAACGGATACCTCCACATTGGACACGCCAAATCTATCTGCTTGAATTTTGGAATCGCCAAAGAGTTCGGTGGCAAATGTAATTTGCGATTCGACGACACCAACCCGGAAAAGGAAGACACCGAGTTTGTCGATGCGATTCGCGAAGATATCAAATGGCTTGGGTTTCAATGGGAATCAGAATTTTTCGCTTCCGACTATTTTGACCAAATTTACGAGTGGGCCATCAAGCTTATCAAAGACGGCAAGGCTTACGTGTGCGACCAGCCCGTTGAGGAAGTTCGTGAGTACCGTGGCGGCTGGAACAAGCCGGGAAAAAATAGCCCCTATCGCGACCGGTCCGTCGAAGAAAATCTGGATCTGTTTGAGCGAATGAAGAACGGCGAGTTCAAGGACGGCGAGAAAACGCTGCGAGCCAAAATCGACATGAATGCCGACAACATGAACCTGCGCGATCCGGCGATGTACCGGATCCGTCATGTCTCGCACCATCGCACGGGTGACAAATGGTGCATTTATCCAACTTACGATTGGACCCACGGGCAGAGCGATTCAATTGAATTAGTTACGCATTCGGTTTGCACGCTGGAGTTTGAGCACCACCGCCCGCTTTACGATTGGTACATCGAGCAGCTTGGAATTCACCATCCGCAGCAGATTGAATTCGCCAAGCTTGTTTTAAGCCAAACGATGATGAGCAAGCGAAAACTGACTGAGTTGGTCGAAGGCGATCGCGTTTCAGGTTGGGACGATCCTTTGATGCCGACGATTTCAGGATTCCGACGACGAGGTGTTCCGCCCGAAGCGCTGGTTGATTTTGCCCACCGAATCGGAATCACCAAACACAACAGCATGACCGATCTCGCGTTGCTCAATCTCTGCATTCGCGATCACCTTAACCGCACGGCGATGCGAGTCAACGCCGTGCTTGATCCTGTCAAAGTCGTCATCGAAAACTATGACGAGGGTGAGTTCGAGATGCGAACGATGCCCAACAATCCCGAAGACGAAAACTCCGGCACACGGGAAGTTCCCTTTGGTCGTGAGATTTACATTGAGCGAAGCGACTTTATGGAAGAGGCTCCCAAGAAGTTTTTCCGTCTGACACTGGGCGGTGAAGTCCGGCTTCGCAACGCTTACTTTCTCAAGTGCAATGAAGTCATCAAAGACGATGCTGGCGAAATCGTCGAGCTAAGATGCACCTACGATCCTGCTACCGATGGTGGCAAAGCCCCGGATGGTCGGAAAGTCAAAGGGACGATCCACTGGGTTTCGGCCCAGCATGCGTACGAGGCTGAAGTTCGACTTTACGAACCGCTGTTTGAAAATGAGGATCCAGGCGATGTACCCGAGGGAACCGACTGGAAGGACATGATCAACAAGAAAGCGTTAACAGTTCTCAAGAACGCCAAGCTTGAACCGATGCTCAAAGACGCCAAGGTCGGCGAACGATTTCAGTTTGTCAGAATGGGCTATTTCTGCGTGGATTCAAAAGACTCCCAGCCTGACAAGCCGGTCTTTAACCGGACCGTTACGCTCAAGGATCCGTACACCAAGGGCAAGGCAAAGCCGGGCGGCAACGAAAAGGGCAAGGGCGGCGGAGGCAAAGGCCAAAAGAAGTAGTAAATTCGCTGACTGTCGTGCCAACGTCCAATTTTTTGTTATAGTTTGAGAACCATTTCCAGTGGTTCAATTGAGGCACTGTCTGACAATTTCATATTGGACTGAGCGCCTTGCCACTCACACTTAACAAACAGTCTGGTAGTTCAAACAGCTTAATTTTCGGCTAGATAGATCACATTTGGGAAGGTAACCCGACGAGGCTGTGATTTTATCAAATGCTTGGAACAATAAGTTCAAATGGTAGTCCGACGCGTAAGCGAGGCAGAAGCGGCAACTCAATCCGCCCTCGCTAACGCGTCGGGTTTCCATCCAAGTTGTCTCGAAAATCTAGCTGCACGGAATGTTATAACTAAGGGTTGCTTTTAATCAGTGATCCCCCTTTTGCCATGTTCGAACGTCGCTCCCTGAAATTCCCGATCACGCTTGCTGTCGCAATGATTGTCATCATTGTGGCGTTGATTGTTGGCTGGATTTTGATGGGCCTCAACTCGCCGACCTATTGGCCTTTGCTGGCGGTCGGTTCGCTGATGTTCGCGCTGGTTCTGGTCGGCGTGGTGATCTACTTGATCTTGACAATCAAAGCGATCAACCTGACTCGCCGACAGTCAAATTTCATCGATAGCGTGACACACGAACTCAAATCGCCGATCGCTTCTTTAAAACTTTACCTGCAAACGATGAGCATGCGTCGTGTCAGCGAAACAGAACGCCAACAGTTCCAGAAATTTATGATGGAAGACGTCGAGCGCCTCGATGGTTTGATCAGCCATTTGCTCGATGCTGGTAATATCGACACGCGACGCCGGGGAAAACAATCCAATCTGATTGAGCTGGCAGAGTTGATCCGAGGAGTTGGCGAAACGGTTTGCCTGCGATATCGCGTGCCTCCTGAGACGATCACGTTTGATCTCAAGCCCTGCCAGGTCAATGCCGAGCGAGTCGATGCCGTGATGATTTTTAGAAATCTGATCGACAATGCGGTCAAGTACGCTGGCACTCCAGCGCAGGTCAGCGTTTCGATGCGAAGCACCGCTGGCAACGCCGTAGTAGAAATATCTGACAACGGTGAAGGCATTCCCAAAGGCTTGCGGCAAAAAGTCTTCGGACGTTTTGTTCGTCTTGGCGAAGAGCTGCAACGAAAAAAGCCGGGGACCGGCCTCGGGCTCTACATTGTCCGAACGCTCGTCAGACGACTTGGCGGCAAGGTCAAAGTATTGGATCGTGATCGTAAAAGTGGAACCGTATTCGAGGTCAGACTTCCTTTGGCCGATTCTCCTCAAAAGCTTACCAACTCTCATCCCTCAAACCCGAAAGCAGCTGATCCGGCGGTCGAAGTATGAATACCGAACCCAAACATATTCTTATCGTCGACGACGAAGAGCATCTGGCAGTAGGAATCAAATTTAATCTTGAAGCCGAAGGCTTCAAAGTATCCACTGCCGGCGAGGGCTTAACCGCGCTCAAGATCATTGAAAATGAGTCGGAGCCCGTCGACTTGGTCGTGCTGGACTTGATGCTCCCGGGCATGAGTGGATACGAGGTATGTGAGCAAATCCGCGACAACGGACGCCACATGCCTGTACTAATGCTGAGCGCTCGGACGTTGTCTGAAGATCGAACTCGGGGATTTGATGTGGGGGCCAGCCAATACCTGGTCAAACCGTTTGAGTTGGAGGAATTGATCAGTCGAATCAAGAATCTTTTGGCACAGTTTGGTAACGGCGCATTTGGAACCAACAACTCGAAATCAAATTCCGCGATTGTTGAGTACGGGTTTGGAGACGCCAAAATTAATTTTCAGACTTACGAAGTTACCGTAGCTGGAAAACCGATTCGTCTGACTCAATTGCAAATCAAAGTTTTGAAGTACTTTATCGAGCATGAAAGCGTGGTGATTCCACGAGCCCAGCTCCTGGAAGACGTTTGGGAAATGCCCGGGCACATGAATACACGTGCCCCGGATCAGATTATGCGACAACTCCGAAAGACGTTTGAAGCAAACCCATCCAAACCAGTTCACTTTCTCACAATCCGCGACGCAGGATATCGTTTTCTTCGTGATCCTGACTCCAACAGCCTCCAGAGCAATGACTCTTGAAAGCCCGCGGGGCTCGCTTCCAGGATGACTTCGTTTACCTGACACCACTGCTTGAACGCTTCAGTCAACGAGCTTGCGGCATTGCTCGCTCAAATGCAGCCACGCCCCTCGGGCGATCTCAGCACCAGCATACGCCAACGGCGTTAGATCAATAGCCCAAGGTTCTTGCACCTTGGGACAATGAATACGAAGCGTACACAATCCCAACGGGATTGGATCAGTCCTGGCGATGCGTTGATCGGCCCCCGTTGGGGGTCAGGGGATTGATTATCTCAACCCAGGGTTCAAGAACCCTGAGCTGTTGAACAACAAACCCCTATATGGGGTTTCCACCAAGATCGCGATCGCAAGTTGTTTTGAAACGCATTTCACCAAACCAACTCGGATCGCAATTTAGCAGGAGCAGACCAACGCCGACTTTGCTACATTGTGTGAAGGTGACTTACTAAACTAGAAAACTCTGCTTGAGGTTAAACCAATGAAGATTCTTTCAACCGTCGTTGCAACACTATGCTTGCTTTCTCTTGTTTCTTGCGTGGAGGCGACTGAGCCTGCGGTTCCAACCAAGACCGCCGCCCCTGCCCCGCACTGTGAAGTTCCCTGCGGAATTTATGCTGACCAAATGCGGTTCGAGCAAATGCTTGAAGACACCGCAACGATCGCCAAAGCAATCACCAACATTAACGAATTTGCCTCAGCTGCCGGCGAAGGTAACTTGACAGGAAAGTCGGTCAATCAATTTAGCCGCTGGGTCACGACCAAGGAAAATCACGCCACTAACACCCAGCATATTATCGCACAGTACTTTTTGACTCAGCGGATCAAGTCGGACCACAAAGATTACACCGGTCAACTGGCCACGGCCCATCGAGTTCTCGTAGCTGCGATGAAGTGTAAACAGGACAGCGACCCGGAAACTGCTGAAGCGCTAAAAAAAGCGATCTATGATCTTTACCGAGCCTACGAAGGTAAAGAACCTGCTTTTGAGAATGAAAAATAGTTGATTGAAGAACCCAAAGCGAGAAACCCAGGATGAACGAGAGTCCCCAAGAACCTTCATTGCCATTGGTTGCTCGAAACCTATTGTCGCAGAACCGGAATGGATCTCTGTCAACGTTTTCGATCAAGCACCCTGGGTTTCCGTTCGCTTCAATTGCAACGTATTCGGTATCACCCAAGGGCGAGCCGATATTTTTCTTCAGCTCGATGGCCAGACATTCCAAAAACCTGAAATCCAATCCCAAGGCATCACTGCTGGTGACGGCCAACTCGGCAGCCCCTGGCGGCGCCCTTGCGTCGGGCCGAGTAACGGTGATTGGAGAGATCAAAGCGATTGAAGAATCAGAAGATCTAGAAACGATCGCCCACGGCTACCTCAAAGCAAATCCGGAAGCCAAACAGTGGGCTTCGTTTGGCGATTTCCGGTTTTATCGCATGGCGATCGTGGATGTCTATGTAGTCGCCGGTTTCGGTTCCATGGGCTGGGTCGACCCGTCCCAATTTGCACAGGCAACGAGCTAATTCGCACGAACCACAGCTTTGACCTGCCTGCCGGCAAGTTTTGTAGGTCAGGCTGTGCCTGACATTTTTCAGAAGACACACCAATTCACCGCACTAATTTGGCAGGCTACTCAGGTCTCGCTGGCCTATCAGCGTGTTGTCGGGCAGAGCCTGACCTACTATTGCTAATTCGCACGAACCACAGCTTGACCTGCCTGCCGCAAGCACTCTGCGAACTA
>CAYSQZ010000162.1:8057-11136 GCA_964433035.1 uncultured Pirellulaceae bacterium
GCTAATTCGCACGAACCACAGCTTGACCTGCCTGCCGCAAGCACTCTGCGAACTATAAATGGCTCTGAACATCCAACGAAACAAAGTCACCCTCCCAAGATTGGCCAAGATTGGGAGGGTTGAGAAAAGACGATGAAATCGGCTTTGTCGGAGAAGGTTGATGTGCTCCGCTTTGCAAACACTCCCCGCCCGCTTTGACCACTAGAGCGTCAACTCAACGATCGTCGCAGTATGGGGCGGGCATTTGATATCGAACCCGCCAACGCTGGATTCAAGATCTTCGGAAACTTGACGAAGCTCAGAATATCCCGGACCAAAGCGAAACGCCCTGATCGCAGGCACGTCTTGAATACCCCGCAAACGGACTTGCTTATCCAGAACGTTGTCCGCTCGCTTATTGATCAAAACTACCGTGACCGTTTTCTTGTCTTCGCTCCGCGCCGCATAGATCGACTCATTCTGCGCAACTACCGGCGGCACGCCGATCGCATATTCCTCAAACCGCGCCCCCTCTCCGTCGTAGTTCAGGTAGAGACGAAACGCGGCTTTTTCAAAATCGTTTTCATCGCCAACACGCCATAAGCAACCCGCAACTCCATACCGGCCGAAGATCCCCAGCACATCAGCCGTCGCCAGCCCGCCACTGAAATGATGCCCACCGCCATAGCTGTATTCGAGAATGGCGAATCTTGTTCCGGGATAATTGTCTTGGATGATCTTTTGCATACGGGGGATAAGCTGAATTGGCTGGCCACCATTTTTGTCAGTGATCCAACTTTCTTCGAGATAAGTCGGATCCCACAAGCTTCTTGGCGCTTGCAACCTCGCCTCGACGATTACGTCGCTCACGTCTTTTCGGCCCTCGCCAACGGCTATCCGTTGTCCTCCGCCAGTGGCTTCAGGGTACCAGTGAAAATCAAACAAATGTAAAAGACGCTTGCCTTGCTTTTCGGAAGCCTCTCGCATTCTTGAGAGGTAATAACCACTAAAGCTTCCGTGCGTTTTATTCAGACGATTCTTGCTAGCCGCGTTCTGAAGACTCACATGACCATTCCAACCATACAAAGCCGGACCAACGATTTCGGCGTCAGGATCGACGGACAGCACAGCCGCTGCGGTGGCAATGGATTTATCGGCGACTTCTTTATAGTCAGTTTTCTTTGGATGAATTCGAGGGTGCGTGTCACTCCAAATTGAAGGCTCATTGTCCAGGCTGTAGTACTTGACCCCACCGTCGGCAGCCGCTCCGGCTTGAGCTACCAACCAGGCAACTTGCTCATCGACATAAACTCTGCCATCACCAAGATCAGGTTCGCCAAAATTCCCGCCAGGTTTGGTGGGCTCAACTTTTACCCAACGATTAGAGGGAGCACCTTTGCTTCGACCAACTTCTCCTTTGGCGTCAGCAACAACATAACCTGCCATAGGAACCGTAACCAAACTATCTGCCGATTCAGCCAGGTGCTGCACCAGATTTTCGAGAATCCAAGCCGCGGGGCGGCTATCACCCTCTTCCAATCCGGCGAACTTATCTAACCAGCGGTCGCTAACGTGTTTGTGATCTGCACCTGCGTTGCTGGAATTGATTTCCCAGTTGTAACCTGTCATCCGATTCCCACCGAGTCGCCGAAAAGGCGATTCAGGAATCAGCTCTTCATTAACGCCGTAGCATAACCCGTCGATGGTTGCTACGACGTCGTCGAGGTCCAATGTAAATCCCGCTTGTTCCATTGTGGCTGGAGCCTCAACCGTACTACTAACCGAACTGCCAACCGTACTGTCGCCGGTTCTATCGGAAGAAGATTTATTGCAGGCACACACCATGGAAACTGCCAACAGGCCCAGGAAGCAAGAAAGATGTTTTATATAAATCACTTCATACCTACGATGTCTTGAATTGTGTGAAACGGTTGGATGCGACCAAACAAAATTGCGAAGATAAAAAAAGCCCGTCGATTACCAACGGGCCAATGTGTTTAAATAAATTGTCACTCAAGGCTATTCCACAAGTGAATATCCCTTGATGTGATCGTTGCCACCCTCAACAATCTTGTCGAGAGTCATTTTAACATCCAAGTCGGCCGGAGCTGTGAATTTCCCGCATGTTTCACTTGCGTCCAAGCTGATATCAGAAACACCAGCGATGCCTTCAAGGGCGCTCTGCACGGAGCGCACGCATCCACCTCAGGTCATGCCTGGAAGTTTCAGTGATACCATTTGAGTTTCGCCTGTGGCTGCATCTGCAGAACCGGAACCTGATTCAGCCTCTGTCGTAGGAGTTGCTGGCTCAGTAGTTGTCGGGGATTCACATCCGACTGAAACGGCAAACAATGCCATGGCCATAATTGCTAATAGAAAACGCATTTACTTTTCTCCTACGTGAAATCGGGAAGCGGGTTTAGATTAGAAACCGAACTTCGGTTTTTCCTAAACCCAATGTATCGGCTTTTAGTCAATTATGCTTGGCTTGAATCCAAATACACCCCGATTTACGACAAAAATTCAATTTTGCGAGTCATTTAACATAATCTTTCCCCAAAGTGACTGACCGCTAGATCCCTTAAAGTTCCAGTTTCGTCAGGGTAGAAGAATGGCAAAAAAGGGGTATTCCGGAGCAGTTATCGAGATTCTGTCATTGCAAAAATAAGCCAAACCAGTAGAATTCCGACTCGAAAAGAGCAGTGCGTATTTTATTTGAACGGTCTACACGAGTAGGCCTTTTGTCGTTTTGTAGGTATTTGTAGGAGTTGGATCAAACGCGAGGCGGAGACTCCCGCCGCGGGCAGTGGATCAATTGGTTATGGCCATTACGAAAGAGAAAAAAGCTGAGTTGGTAAAAGAGTTTCAGGCAAAAGATGGAGACACAGGTTCTCCGGACGTACAGATTGCCATCTTGACCACTCGGATCAACAACCTGACTGAGCACATGCGGTCCAACAAAAAGGACTTTGCGACTCGGCGAGGTTTGTTAGGCATGGTTTCTCGTCGCCGCCGTTTATTGGATTACGTTCGCAAGAATGACGCGGACCGATATCTGGATCTTCTTGAGCGACTTAATATTCGTAAGTAGTTTTGTTGT
>CAYSQZ010000163.1:0-8297 GCA_964433035.1 uncultured Pirellulaceae bacterium
ATGACCTCGAGATGAGTCTCGCCGGTGGAGCATCGTTGAAGATCAAGGCCCAGAAAATCGTAGCCGTCTCGATCATTTCGGATCGTTTGGCATACTTGTCTGACATTTCGCCAAGCGAAGTCCAGGAGAAATCAATCTTTGCAATTCAGCTTCCCTGGCAGCGTGATCGCAGTGTCGGCAACAATCCGCTGCGGTTAACAATCCAGGAACCGCGAGAAACAATTGAGTTGAGAAAAGGAATTGGGATGCAGTCGTTTTCTCAGTTGTCCTTTGCCAATACCAATGAGTTTGATCGCTTTAGGGCTGTCGTGGGAATAGATGCCGAAACCAATGGTCGTGGTGATTGTCAGATGATAGTTCGTGGCGATGGAATTGAACTTTGGTCGCAACGCGTCAAGGGAACTGATGATCCGCTTAAGGTCGATCTTGATATCGCGGGGATCAAAGAAATTGCTTTGATCGTTTTTCCCGGCGAAGACTTCGATCTCGGAGATCATGCCGACTGGGGCGAGGCCAGATTTCTCAAAACGAAGTAGCTATAGACACAGGTCTTGCGAGATTTATTTTCTGCTCACAAACGGTCGATTGAAATGCGAAATCCAGATAGCCAAAATGACTTTTCTTTTTGCTTTCAATTCGTTCCTTTGATTCGCGGCATTAGCTTGTTTCTGGCCGCATTGTTGTGTGCAGTTCTTTTATTTGCTTCTGCCCTCGCAAACGACGATCTTTCTCCGTCGGAACTGGAGTTGGTGAAGTCATTTGAACAGCACCGAGTTAGCGCGATCAATCAAGTGATCGGGAGCGTGGTTGCGATTTACGACGAAGATCGAAAAGGTGGCGGTTCGGGCGTTATCATCGACGCCAGCGGCTTGGCGCTAACCAATCATCACGTCATCGTTGGAGCCGGCATTGAAGGTTGGGGCGGATTGGCTGATGGAGAGTTGTACAGATGGAAGCTGATCGGGACCGATCCGGGAGGCGATGTTTCGTTGATCCAACTGGAAGGCAAAAAGGAATTTCCATTTACGCCGCTGGGCAATTCAGACGACGTACGAGTGGGAGATTGGGCCATGGCGATGGGCAATCCATTTATTTTGACCGAAGATCAATCGCCCACAGTTACTCTGGGGATCGTTAGTGGCATAAAGCGCTACCAGCCTGGGGCCGGATTGAATCAGTTGGTTTACGGCAACTGTATTCAGGTCGACTCGTCGATCAATCCCGGAAATTCGGGTGGGCCGCTCTTCAATCTCAATGGCGAAGTCATCGGGATCAATGGACGCGGAAGTTTTAAAGAACGCGGTCGAGTCAATGTTGGATTAGGTTATGCGATCTCGGCTAATCAAATCAAGAACTTCATTCCCGATCTGCTGGCGACCAAGCTGGTTGAGCACGCGACGTTGGATGCAAGTTTTTCAGATCGAAATGGAAAGGTTGTTTGTTCGACGATTAATTTGGATGCACCCGTCGCTGAGGCTGGCTTGAAGCTTGGTGACGAATTGCTTGAATTTGAAGGAACGCCAATTGAAAACGCCAATCAGTTCACCAACTTGATCTGCACGCTTCCCGAGGACTGGCCAACCAAGCTGAAGATTCGACGGGGTGAAGACGATTCTGAGTTGACGATTCAGGTTCGAACGTACGGTTTGCCATACCAGAAACCCAAAATCCCCAAGCCACGTGATGGCAAAGATCAAAGGACTCCTGAGCAGATAAAACAGGAAAAGAGACAACGGCAGATGGTTGCTCTGCTGGCCGCTCCCTCGGGTGAAGTTCGATTCAAGGATATCAATCAAAGGTACGCCCAGAAAATAGTTCGCGACTGGCAATCTAACGACGGTGTTGCCGAGGAAATTCAGTCGCATGGCATGGTGGAGTTGACCGATCGCATCGAGCGGGATGGCGAAAAGACAGGAGAGCAAAAATTATGGCTGGCCAGTGACGGGCGGTTTTGTTTGGACGTCTCGATCGCCGGGGAAAAATCCCGATATGTTTTTGACGGCAAGAACTACTATTCGATTGCCGGTGAGACGACTTCAAGACTCACGTTGGTGGAGTCCAAGCTCAATTTGCCAGTCGTTCAAGCGATTTCGATGTCCGCAGCGGTTCAGCAAGAACCCTTTGCGACGCTGGGAGATTTGACGCTTGATGGCAGTGGCAAAGCAAAGGATCGCAACGCCTATCGAATGAAGTTGGTGGATGAAGAGGAAGATGGCTTCTTCGTTTGGGTGAGTATGTATGGCGACGATGGTCGGCCATCGTCGCGGCTGTTGAAAGCAGCGGCCGAGAAGGATTGCGATGACAAAGGCGGAGTCACGTTTGACGATTGGAAAGCGGTTGGGCCGCTCAAGGTTCCGCTGGTTCGGGAGTTTGTATCGGGGCTTGATGAACGACAGATTCTGGCCATCGTTAATCAAGACGCTAAATGGGTTCAGGATTTGGATGAGGACTTGTTTGTCGTCGACTTCGAAGAAGACGAATCGGAATCCAACCAGCCGTCCGATTCAGCCGAAGAAGTCGAAAAACCAGAGGCGGTTGACGCTAACGGTGAGGAAAACAGTGGCGCCGAACCAGAAACTGAAGCTACCGATTCGGATTCGAAGTCCAAGATCCCTGATGATTCGAGTCAAGGCGATCAGAGCGATGTTGCTCCGGACGATGCACCGGCTTCCAACGATTCTCCAGTGAAGGAGAAACAATGAGGCTCGTAGATTTATATTTGGTGAGGAGCTTTGCCCTGGCAGTCGCTGCTTTTTTGACTGTAGTCGCTCTTGCGGCAACCGCTTCGCATGCTCAAGAGTCTCGGCAAGGCTTTCTTGAGAAAATGATCGGGACTGCTCAGCCAAAAATGGTGAAAGTTTTTGGAGCAGGAGCTGGGCGTGTCGATGGTTTTTCAACCGGAATTATAGTTTCCAAAGATGGTAAAGTTCTGACCGCTCAGGGTGTGATTCTTGATGGCAAGCGAGTTCGTGTGGTGATGGCCGACGGGACCAGCCATATCGCTACGGTTTTGAAGCGGGATCGTGTCAGGCAGGTTGCTCTTCTGAAGATTCAAGCCTCTACTCCGGACTATTTTGAGTTGACCAATGAGCCGGTCGGTGAAAAAGGCGATTGGATCGTAGCACTGAGCAACGCTTTCAAGGTTGCAGATAAAGAGGAACCGCTCTCGGCGACGTTGGGAGTTGTTTCACTTCGAACCGAGCTTGAAGCCCGGTTGAACAAACGAGATGTGGCCTATAAAGGAGAGTTGGTGTTGATCGATGCAATCGTGAGCAACCCTGGCGCAGCGGGTGGTGCAGTCCTCAATATTGAGGGCAAGTTGGTTGGGATGATTGGAAAAGTGATCAACAGTTCGGAGACCAATACTCGGCTAAACTATGCGGTGCCCAATACGTTTCTAGCCGATTTTGTCTCCGACAAGCAAGCCGATCAAGTTGTCGACACAACTGCCGCGCCAGTACTTGGCCAAGCGGATTTGGGAATTGTCTTGTTTAAGTTGGGTGGTCGCAGCAATCCGGCTTACATCGACCGAGTCAAGCGAGGTTCCCCGGCAGCGGATGCGAGCTTACAGACCGATGACATGATCGTGGCAATCGCGGGTGAAAAAATTGGATCGGTCAAAGAGTACATTAACAAAGTTGAGACGCTTAGGCCTGACGAAGAGATTTTGATCATTGTCAAACGAGGGCTCGATATTATTCGCGCCAGGGTTACGCCACGGCTTAAAAAGACAGATTAGCCGCAAAAACCGAAAGCAATCATGAACGACTGTTATAAAACTCGAATACTGGTTACCGCGGTTGTGATTTGCGCAGCGTTGTTCAATTCAGTGGTTTCGCTTGCTCAGGACACAATCGCAGAAGCGACCGGCGACAAAGTTGAATCTCATGCCAAACCAGCGTCTGCTTCGGCAGACCAACAATCGAACGAGACATCGACTTCTGGGCTTTCAGATCGTTTATCTCAAGCGGATCAACTACGAGCCATGGCGTTGACCTCCAAAGCGTTTCGGCAGGCAACTAAATCAATCCTGCCATCACTGGTCACAATCGAATCTTTTGGTGGTGTGGGTGCAGTGCAAGGTAGGATTGGCGGTATTCGAAAACAAGGTGAAGGAAACACGACTGGAATATTGGTCTCCCAAGACGGTTACATCCTGACCAGCACGTTCAATTTCATTCAGCAGCCTCCGGTAATCACGGTGATCACCAACGATGGAGAGCGACGAATCGCCACCGTGATGGGGCGAGACGATACCAGAAAACTCTGTCTCCTCAAAATCAAAGGTGTCTCAGGCATGCCGGTTCCGGAGGTTGCCGATTTGGAGAAAATTACAGTTGGGCAGTGGGCTGTGTCACTTGGCGTGGGATACGGTGATCTTAGTCCGGCGGTTTCGATGGGAATCATCAGCGCCAAAAATCGAATTGGTGGGCGAGCGATCCAAACGGACGCCAATATTAGTCCGGCAAATTACGGAGGAGCGCTGGTTGATATTCAAGGCCGCTTGATGGGTATTTGTGTCCCGATGAACCCGCAATCTCAGGCCATTTCTGCAGGCGTTGAGTGGTACGATTCCGGAATTGGGTTCGCAATTCCGTTGAGTGGTCTTGAGAAGTTGATTGAGCGTTTGAAGAATGGCGAAAGAATTCGGCCCGCGTTTCTAGGTGTCGAAACAATACCGAATCCCAGTGGCGAGGGGTTGCTGATCAAAAGAGTGCTGGAGTATTCGCCTGCCGATGAAAACGAACTCAAAGCCGATGACGTGATCCTGGAACTTAATGGCACGCCGGTTAATGATATCTTGAAGCTTCGGCAGGTCCTCAATAAATTCGAAGCTGACAACGACATCGAGTTGACGGTAATGCGATCAGAAAAGAAAGAGAAAAAGAAAGAGAAATTCAAGCTTACCTTAGGCTCGCCGCCCAAGCCCAAAGGCGCTCCAGAGCAACTCGAGCCGCCGAAGATTCGTTGATCCACAATTTGAAGGATTCGGATCCTACGAAAGATCGATAAGACTGATCAACAAAACCACCAATATCTGACCGAGGCATTGTGGCTTTTCAGCCCAAACTATTTGGCTTTGGCTGGTTTAACTTCCACTCGCGCTTTGTACTTTCCCACCCATCTGTAACTTGAGTTGTTGGCGTAGCTGTCTTGCATGGCAATTGCGAGAAAGAGAACTCCGGATCGTTTGGCAACAAATTTACCTTTGCTTCCGATTTTGATTATCTCGCCGTTTGCTCCAACGCGGGCACATAAAGTCCCACCCCGGATGTTTCTATACTTGCCTTGACTGCTCAGACCGTCCGGAGTGGAAGATGAGCTCCAGTTCGTCCACTGGACGATACCGTCAGCATTGATGGATACTTTGTCTCCTTTGTTGAGACGAATGCGAGTCGAGTGAGTGTTCTTCTGAAAGAACGCTTGCCCGTCGACTTCGCATTTTTTCTTCAAAACCTCAGGGGTATTCGAAAACGCGCGGTCTGCCATTCGGACGTCTGCTAATTTCACCTTTAGTTCACCAAATTTGCTGGTCAGAACAAACTCCTCCTGTTGAATCTTGCCAACGATCGAAAACAGAGGGGTATCAATCTTATCGCCGCGGATCAGTGGTTGGTTAAGCAGATCATTGGCGAGGTCATTTTCTTCCCTCGAGTCAAGCTCATCATTGATCTCTTTCTTGATTTCCATGATTCGCTTTTTCCGTTCAGCGCTGCCGCCATCGTCGAAGCGGTCTAGCTCGTTGCGAATCTGAATTCCCATTGCCAAGAGATCTCGTTTGGCTTTCTCACGAATGTCAAAGTCTTTATCACCAAGATCCTCAACCAGTTTCTCGATCTTTGATGCCAGATCAGGAAAGCTCTTTAATCCGGGGTAGAAACGTTGGATGTCTTCAACCGGGATTTCAAGCTGTCCGAATTCAGTGCGGACAGAAATGGTATCCATTTGCACTTCGCCCCCGACGATCGAACCGTCCCACATGTGAAATCGAACGAACTTTTCTGGGAGCTCGGCTTGTTTCTGGGGAGGTTGAATTCCTGGTTCTTCTACGGCCGGCTGAGCTGTTTCATTGGACGGATCCTGCGATTCGCTTGGTAATGCAGGGGACTCAAAAGAAAAAGAAACATCCTGAATGGCGTGAGCCAAACTCCCAGGTAGCGCGGCGGCGACACCAAGACATAGGGCAAAGACCGTCAAGCCATATAAAGGCAGTTGGCTAGTTGAACTGTAAAACGATTGAAGTTTCATCATGGAACCTGTGGCATTTTTGATCGCAAGCGTTTAACAAAAGTGAGCGATTCAGCTACGACCGCTCCAGTCTCTGCCCTTTCATCAATTGGAAACCCCAAGCGTCAGCGAGGGAGATCATTGAAAGGCAGGCTTAATCTATTTTGTTCGATAGTAAATCGAATGTATAGATTCGAGTGGCGTTGCGACGCAAAAAGCGACAAATAATGATTCAACTTTTGCGAGTACCCGAGAATTACGACCGCTGCGATACCTTGAGACACAGCTGCGATGCTTTGAGGCACAGGCGTCGTGTGTAGGTAGCACCTTGCCTTCGCAGAGGCTTGAGAACCCTCAAGGCTGGCATCAATTGCATCGCCTGGCTGATACGGCGTAGCAGCTCTCTTCTCTGCCCCACCGTACGTAGAACGAGTTTTTAGCCGAGTAGCGAAGGGTGGCAGGAGCAGCCTGAGGTGGACGTGAGTTTATGAACAGACACATAACTTAGTCGTGGTTGGGCAACCAGCCACTGGCTCTCTTGCGATTACATCGAATTAAGCTCAATGCATCGCGATTACTTTGAACCCAGGAATTTGAGCCAGCTTTTCTTGTCTTTCGGGGTTTCTTCGCCTTCGGGTTGTTCGGTCGGAGCTGATCCGGACAATTTATCTGCCAGTTCGCAGATCGAATGAGTGATCGCAGCGTTCTTGGCATTTTCGAGAAGCGGAACACCATTGTTTCGACATTCTGAAATGACGCCGTAGTTGTTCGGGATTCGCCAGGCAATTGGCCGGTCGATTGTTTCTTCAGCTTTGGAAGAACTGATTTGAGACTTGTCCAATCCAGAGCGGTTGACGACAACTTGCACTTTCTCGTTGACCCCTTCGTAGGCTTCGAGCGAAGACAACAATCGAACGACGTTACGCAGGCAGGGAAGATCAAGTTGTGTGAGCAAAAGGATGTGCTTAGAGGCCTTGAGCGCTGCAATGTCCAGACGACTGTATGATTTTGAAAGATCAACTACCAGATGAGTGAATGAAGCTTTGAGAAGCCCAAGCACCCGATTGAAGTCTTCGGTGGTAATCGAGTCAATGTCCTCGATCTGCACCGGTCGGGGCAACAGATAAACCCCCGAATTGTGTTTGGTTAACGACTTACGCAGCAACGCCAGGTCCAACCGGGTGATGTTCTGCGCCACGTCCAGTAACGTGTAGTCCGGAATCATATCAAGGAAGACGTCCGCGTCACCAAGGGCCAGGTCCAAATCAATCAACACGACACTGTGGTCAGGGTTGGAAGCCAATGCGACGGCCAGGTTGACGGCGATCGAAGTTGTTCCCACGCCGCCTGAGGATCCGGCGACCGTAATGACCGAGCCGGCGTTGCTTCGCTGCTTTCCGTCCTGAGTGGCCGAAATACGATCCAAGGCACCAACGAGCTCGTCAATTTGAACAGGAGAATTCAGAAACTCTCTGGCACCAGCCCGCATCATTTTGAGGATCATCTGGCCATCGGTTTGCCGGCTGACCACGATGATGCCACAATTCGGCTGACTATTTGAAAGTGCCTCAATCAATTGAAGCGCTTCGGCGTCGTCACTGTCGATGTCTATGATCGCAATGTCTGGCGTTGTCTGGCCGACGATATCCTCGAACGCGTCGTAGCGAGAGCAGTCTGCCTCAAGCCACACTTGGTCCATTCCAACGAGATACTTTTTCAGGTTATCGCGTGTAGACTCATCGGGATCGCAAATTGATATACGTAAAGTACCGCTCATCTGATGTCCGTAAAGTAAAGTTCTGCAATTACGTTAGAAGCCGAATCTTTCAAGTTTATCGTCGTGAAAGCGGCCAGGAAAAACCACTGCCAGCTTTGGCTTGCTCTGCAACCGGGCCACCAGGAATCGGTTGATTTCGCTTCCAGAAAGGCTTGCGGGAAATTGAAGGTGTTTCAAACTGAG
Source organism: uncultured Pirellulaceae bacterium (assembly GCA_964433035.1). Classification (GTDB taxonomy): domain Bacteria; phylum Planctomycetota; class Planctomycetia; order Pirellulales; family Pirellulaceae; genus Mariniblastus. Next base: position 8,189 of record CAYSQZ010000163.1, read on the forward strand.
GAACTTGAGGGATGATCTGTTGTGGCTGACCTTGAAGGATCGGCTCACTGTATTGCAACGGTGAAGTCACACCTTGGGGAAATGCTCCATGGGGGATTGCTCCCTGTGG
>CAYSQZ010000163.1:8397-11099 GCA_964433035.1 uncultured Pirellulaceae bacterium
ATTGCTCCCTGTGGAATTGCTCCCTGTGGAATTGCTCCCTGTGGAATTATCTGGGGGCCCAGCTGTTGAGGAGCTAGTTGCTGGGAGTATGAAGGGGCCACGCTGACTGGACTGCCAACAGCGGGACTGTCAAATTGATTGTTGCTTGGGCAGTCGTCGTGACAACGAGGAACCTCGAGGTGACCATTGATGTATAGTTCTCGGTCTGATGGACTTGATGTTAGTTGTCCTGGGCCCAAGCTAGGAACGCGACTAGGATCGACTTCGCTGATGAATCGTGGAGTGATCAGGAAAAGCAGCTCAGTTTCATTTGTCTCTTCTTCAACACGTCGGAAGAGTGGTCCCAAAACTGGGTTGTCTTTAATTTTGGCAATTCCGCGTAGCTCTGCCACAGATGTCTCGCGGTAGTCGCCAGCCAAAGCCAACGTATGGCCAGCTTTCATTTTCACACCTGTATTAACTCGGCGGACTGAAAAACCAGGAACGCCCGTATTCGTACCAATCGTGGGGTCGATTTCGGAAACTTCTGCTCGTACCTGCAATGTCATAAGTCCTTGACCGTGAACGAACGGAACAATATCCAGCTTGGTACCAAACGGCTTGAATTCGATTGTCGTATTCCCAAGTCCCTGGTTAATGGAAATTGGAAATTCACCGCCAGAAAGGAATTCGGCGGGTCGGCCATTTTGGGCTACCAATATGGGCTGGTCCAATAGCTTGGCCAGGTTATTTTGTTCAAGGGCCTCAACGAATGCGTTGAAATTGGTGCCATTATTGAGAACGCCAAAGGTCAAGTTTTGATTGGTTGCAACCGATCCAGCAGCTGAAGCACTCTGAATCAACTCGGCTACACTGCTGATCGCTGAGATATTATCTCCGAAGAATGACCAGTCGACGCCCAGTCGGCGAAGCTTGGATCGAGAGACTTCGTAGACTTTTACCTGGATTGCGATGTTCTGAGAGCCGTTGATCTGAAGATCGTTGACAATTTCGGTATCAGGGAAATAGTCTTGAGAAACTTTCAAGATGTTCTGGATTTGGTCTGGTCGAGCAACATACCCACTGAGCATGATACCAGTGTTGAGCGGTGTGACTTCAATTTTTGAGTCTCTGAAATTCTGGTCCAGAGCCAAAGAAAGCTTTCGGACATCTATCGTGACTTCGACTGTGATCGTCTGAAGATTTTTGTCTGGGTCACTGACGGTAACTGAAGAGATGCCTGGCTTGAGTCCGGTAATGGAAATTTCGTTCTGAGAAACAGCATTGGCCGAAATGACTTCTGGATTCTCAACTAGCAATTCTGGAATCATGTAGCCGAACTTTAATCGCTGGCTCGATCCGGCAATCAACTTGATTTGCTCTACCGCGTTGGTAACCTCAAATTGAGCACTCAGATTGCTCGCTCCGCCGCCGGCAGCCGCAGCCTCAGCCTGAAACTGGCTTGAGGAGCTTTGCGCCGTAACGTTTGAGTGGGACATAAACGTCGCAATGATCGCGACAAAACAACTCTGGAGCAACAAGTTCGTTCGAATTTTCATCCCTGATCCTCAGCGTTAGGAAAACATTTAGTCGCTGAGATGCAGGATCCGAACTGCCTGACCAACTAATTAGGATATGGTCAGCTCATCGACTAATACGCGAACAACCCGCTTAAGAGTTGTATCACGTATGAGTTCTTCGAACCTGACGATCGTTTTATTGATATTGATACGAATTGCGGTTACCGCTTCCCGAACCGCTAAAGTCACCCGAGTCTACCTCGTTTATGTCCTCTTCCTCGCCTCCTTCATATTCGTCTTCCAGATACTCGTCATCTTCTGGGAATGAATCTGGAGCTGCGCCGTTTTCTCTAGGAAGTTGGTTGGGTGCGAAGGTAATTTCGCGAGGACTCCCTCGTTCCCAAATTACCATTCGGCCTCCAGCACCTTTGGATGAACCAGGTGAAGCCATTGGTTTGCTAGCCATTTCTTCTTCTTGGTCTCCTTGACCGTTATCCCAGTTCATTAGGTCGGCAAGGTCTTCTACGTCTTCGTCACCTTCAACATAGTCACCACGCAGGACGAGTTTGATGCTACCGGTTTTTTGTGCGAAGTAGATGTCTTCTGACTGCTTTTCGTTCACAAGCACGCCGACGATAGCATTTCCGCCACCATTTCCACCTTCTTCACGTGAGGCCCGCCGACTTCCGTCAACCGACCAGACCCGTAGGGCTTTCAGGAACGTCTTTGAAGTCGTCTGAGTTTCACCGTTAGCCTTGTTTTTGAAGAAGCCGATCACATCAACTTTATCTCCGGGGTTTAGGAGTCCACTGATCGTGTCATCACCTGAAACTTTGATCGCAACGACTTTGTAGCCTTCAGGAATCGTCAGGCGGCGCTTCATATGCTCTTTTTCGGAGATGCATTGAGATCCGACAATTGGCATCCCTTTACTTAAACGAGACAAGACAATTTTATCGGTAATGCCCTCCAATGAAGTAACTGCATCTTCAGGAATGATATTGGCTGGCCAATTTTCAATCTTGACGTTCTCTTCAGTGAGTTTTGCGTGGATATCCAGGTGGTCGGCAGCGACCAAAACGGATCCCATTTTCATTGCTGGTGTTGCAGAATTGCTGCGCCCCATGACTTGGCTGATTCCGATTGCAGCAATCAAACCAAAACCCATCGACAGGACCATCAGCATCATTGACTTAGATTTCA
>CAYSQZ010000164.1:0-11080 GCA_964433035.1 uncultured Pirellulaceae bacterium
TATGAAAAATCTAGGTCGGGCGTTAAGGATGACGCTCAGGTACAAATGGTCTTTGATCGCTTCATTTGTTTGCAGCGTGATGGTTGCGGTTCTCTGGTCGCTGAACCTTGGTGCCGTCTACCCATTTGTTGAAGTCGTCCTGAAAAGTAAATCGCTTCATGAGTGGGTCGTCGAGCAAGACGAAACTTCGGCGCATTTGATCGCCGACAAACAAGCTGAGATTGAAGCCCTCGAAGTCGAACTGGAAGCGATCGCAGCCGACGGTGCCGACCAAGCCACAGCTCGCTTGACTCGCAACAAAATCAACTCAGCCCGCTACGACATTGAGATCCAGGAAGCACAATCAACAGGCCGCGCCAAATTGGCTCCGTACATTGCCAAGTATGCGCCCCAAAGTCCATTCTGGACTCTGGCTGGCCTGATGGGACTGATGTTTTTGGCAACCCTTGCGCGCGGATTATTTTTGATGGGTAGCATGGTCGCAGTCGCCAGAGTGGGACAACGCACGATGCTCGACCTGCAAAACGATGTTTTTCAAAACGTCCTCGACATGGAGACTTCCGAACTGGGCGTCAAAGGTACCGGCGATTTGGTGGGCCGGATCCGCGGTGAAACCGGCTCGATTGCCCAAGCGCTCATGACACTGTATGGAAAGACAGTCCGAGAACCATTAAAGATGATCGCTTGCATCTCGGGAGCAGCGTGGGTCAACTGGCGTTTGCTTCTGTTCTCGATGTTGATCTGCCCGATCGCCGGGTTTCTGATGGTCAAATTGGCTCAGGTCACCAAACGAGCCAACAAACGAGCAATGGAAGAGTCAGCCCGTCTGCTTAATCGGCTTTACCAAGCCCTAACTTATATGCGGGTCGTCAAAGCGTTCACCAACGAAGATAGCGAACGAAACAGATTCAAAGTCGTCGCGCGAGACGTTTACAAAAAGTCGATGCGAATTTCTGTTTTTGGCGCCCTGTCACGGATCAACAACGAGATCCTCGGCGTCACCATGATCACGATTAGTGTTCTGGCCGGCGGCTACCTCGTACTCAACTCAACGTGCTACCTGTTTGGGATTCGCATGTGTACCGCGCCAATGAGCTTTGGCTCCCTGATGATGTTTTTTGGCTTTATGATTGGCGTTGCCGATCCCCTGAGAAAACTGGCTGACGTATACAATAAGATCCAGGGCGGCGTTGTCGCTGCCGATCGTGTCTTTCCTTTGATTGATCGAATTCCTGCAGTCCGCACACCTTCCAACCCAAAACCGATCCCATCAGGCGAATTGGAAATTCAATTCGACAATGTTCGATTCGAATATGAGCCGGGAAATCCGATTCTTAACGGAGTAACGGCAAGTGTTCCAGCGGGGACTTCGTTGGCTATTGTCGGCCATAACGGATGCGGGAAAAGCACACTGATCAATCTTATTCCTCGGTTCTTCGACATCAAAGAAAGCGGAGGCAATCTCGATAGCTCGATTAAGATCGGCGGACTCGACGTTCGCGATGTTGGCTTGAAACAGCTGCGAGACAAAATTGGCTATGTGACTCAACAGACGATGTTGTTCAACGAAACGATCGCCGAAAACATCGCTTACGGTGAAGACGAATTGAACATGGCAGAGGTCCGTTCTGCCGCCCAGAAAGCTCACGCGCACCAGTTCATCATGGAACTGGAAGACGGATACGAAACGATGATCGGCGAGCACGGAAGCCGGCTTTCAGGAGGACAGCGGCAACGACTGTCACTGGCTCGCGCGATTTTAAAGGATCCCGAGATCCTGATTCTTGACGAAGCGACAAGCCAGATTGATCCCGAGAGTGAAAAATTGATCCGCCAAACCATGGCTGAGTTTATCAAAGGGCGAACCACAGTTGTCATTACTCACCAACTCTCAACTTTGAATTTGGTGGATCGGATCATGATGATGAAAGACGGTCAAGTCGTCGATTGCGGGACTCATGAGCAACTGCTTAGTCGCAGCCCCGAGTATCGAAAACTGAGGAACATCCACTTGGAAGAGGTGGCTTGATGAGCGCTCAACCAAATTACTCTGGCGATTCCCCTAACTCTGAAACAGGTCAGACGAAGTTCGAGCAAATCCGGATTGCCACCGATGTGCTCTACGACGAAGCCAACGCGCTGCTGCGACTATCCAAGCGTATCCCTGATGACTTTTGTGATGCCGTTGATCTTATTTCCAATTGCAAGGGCGTCGTGATCGTAACTGGTGTTGGCAAAGCCGGCTGGATCGGGCAAAAAATTTCGGCATCGCTGGCTTCGACTGGAACTCGAAGTCATTTTTTACATCCGGCCGAAGCGATTCACGGAGACCTGGGAAGAGTCGGCCCCGATGACGTGATCATGGTCTTTTCCAACAGCGGCGAAACGAATGAAGTCGCCACGCTGCTACCGACGCTTGCCAAGTTTAAAACTCCCGTAATTGCGATTACTGGAAAATCCAACTCTACATTGACGTCTTACAGCACGGCGGTTTTAAATTACGGCAGCGTGCCAGAAGCATGTCATCTCGGGCTGGCACCGACTACCAGTACGACGTTGATGCTTGGGCTGGGTGATGCGCTGACAATCGCGGTTTCTCGCGTCAAACAGTTCCAACCTGCCGATTTTGCAAAATTCCATCCCGGTGGTTCGCTTGGCAAACAGCTTTCGACTGTCGATGAAGTCATGCGTCCGCTGGACCAGTGCCGGGTCGCCAACGAAAAAGAAACGGTCCGTGAAGTCTATATTCGTCACAGAGGTCAAGGACGCAGAGCCGGCGCCGTGCTAATTGTCAGCGGCGAATCAACGTTTAATGGAATCTCGACAGGTAAGCTAACCGGAATCTTTACCGACAGTGACTTGGCACGTTTGTTGGAACGACAACAAGACGAGCTATTCGATCAAGCGATCGGGTCTGTGATGACAGATTCGCCGATCACAATTTCTTCGGGCAGCAAAACGATGCTCGCAATTGAAACGCTTGCTTGCCGCAACCTGAGCGAATTACCAGTTGTCAATCGACAAGGAATTGCAATTGGGTTGATCGACATTACCGACGTCGTCAACGTTGGCGTCTAAGCACAAATGGTAACCCGACGCGTCATAGGATTTTGCATCAACTTGAATGTGATGTTCGTAGTACCGCCTTTAGGCGGAATAGTATCCAGCCGGCTAAAGCCGGTACTACAAGCGGTTTGTATCGCTTGATGCAAAATACTAGTTATAGTTAGCGAGGAGTCTTGATGATCGCCATCGTTCCTCGCTTACGCTCGGGTTGCCAATAAAATGTCCTCTCCGCGAAACGGCAACTGTATCATTCGGGTATTGACTCAACTGTTTTCCCACTATTGAATTATCGCCAAAGCAAAATCGTCTATCGTATTTTTGCCAACCCAATAGTCCGAAAACGCACTCAAGTCTGATGGCACTCACAAAACACTTGAGCTTGCTGGCGACTCCAACGACCTTACCAAAATGAATTCCAACCCCATTAAAAACTCGCCGACTCGCAACTGGCTTTTTAAAATTGCGTCCTGGCTGTTATGGACATTGGGGATTTTGATCATTCTGATTTTGTTCGTGCTGCCAATGTTATCCAACTGGATACTGAATTCCGGCTATGCTCCGAAAAACCTAAACCGATTTCTGGACCTGCTGTCGACAGCTCAGACATGGCTGATGCGAAGTTTGAGTGCCGTCTGGATCTTTTTTTTGGGCAGTTGCTTCGCAAGCTTTTTGAACGTGGTGGCCTGGCGGGTTCCAAGAGGTGGCTCGATCAACGGTTCGAGCCATTGCCCTAATTGTGATCAGCAACTCAGATTTCGTGACAACACTCCGATCATCGGTTGGCTACGCAATGGCGGGCGATGCAGTAACTGTCACCTTAGGATTCCAGTTCGCTATCTTTTGGTAGAATTTTTTCTGGGCGCTCTGTTTCTTTTAATCGCCACGTTCCAAGTTCTTTCTGGCGGCGCAAATCTACCGTTCCGCCCAATCGAAAAACGCGTCGGGTTTGAACATCTAATTTTTGATCCCGATCCAAATCTGATTTCCGTGACAGCCTATCATCTGATTTTGCTTTGCCTGCTCTTCACATTCACTTTGATCAAGTCGGAAATGCTCAAGGTTCCGCGCAAAGCCTGGATGGTTGGATTGATGTTTGGTTTGATACTCCCGTTGATTTGGCCTTCAATGAATCTGGTCAGTTGGGAACTGGGACAGCGTGAGTTTGCGGTCTTGGATCGCGGCTCCTGGGGCCAACTCCTGACGCTTAGTTTTGGCTTGACCATGGGCACCGTCCTGGGATTGTTTTTAAAGCTCTGGCGAACTGCCTCAGAAGCCGAGCATCCTTATGTCTTCCAACCGACTTATATCGGAGAAGAAGTTGCGGCACTGTCTTTGATTGGGCTTTTCCTGGGCTGGCAATCGGCACTGTCAGTCTGCTTGCTGGCAATCCCGTTTATTTTCCTGGCTTTCGTTTCGAGATTAAAATCGAGCTTAGTCGGTCCAACCGGATGCTTATTCTTAGCGACTTTGATTCACCTTTTTTGCTGGCGTCTCTCAACTAGCTGTCCATATTGGCCCAGCGGGCGATCGGATTGGTTCGGCTGGATCTATTGATTGCAACGATATCTCTGCTTTGATATCCCCCATATCGTGGCACCGACCTGCTGTCGGTGAGGTATAATAGCCTATGGGAAATCATCTTAACAAAAAACTATTGATCTTTTGGCGCCCAAGGCAATCCGCTACTTTTCCCACACTCGTGGTCGGCTAAAGACTTAGAGAAATATCGGGGGACTTACTGAATTTACTCAGTAAAACGTTTCTCACTTCGGTTCGCTTTCTGCGAAAAAACGATTTCAATTGATCTGGCAGACAACTATACTGACGGTTCGATTGCGCCGCTGAACTTGCTTCCTCAACGACAACAATTCAACTTGACTATTCAACATACGACTACCCTTGACTTCGGTCCCGGGCAAGCTCATGCAGTTTCTATATACATGCCTCAAAGCCTTAGTTGGCATCGCGCTTTTGCTGACTAGCTCCAAAGCGCTCATTGCTCAACATTACTATACTCCGACAACGGTGCAGCAGGGCTACGCGCCGACGGTGCAGCAGGGCTACGCGCCAACGGTGCAGCAGGGCTATACACCCAACACTCAATTCGGCGCCTACCCATCGTATCCTTCGACCGGCAATACTGGCGGTTACTACGAGAATGGAAATTCACATCCGGTGCACGCAACTCCAGTAGCACCTCAGTTGCCTCCGGTGCCTCCGACTACTTGGAACCAAGTTGTTCCTGGAGAAGTCTTGGCGCCAAACACAACCGTAGTTTCACCAAGCACAGATTTTAAACCTGCTAAACCTGCTGAGAATTCATCTTCTGGGCAAAAACAATTCGTTGAATCGGAGCCAAAGTCCCTCGCAGAAACACCCAACACCCCAACTCTTGGACAAACTCCCACAGAGACGCTTGAGAGTATTGCGGGATCGGCGGATGAAGCTCCCTCAAACCAAAGTCCATCGGTAAACAACGCCGAGTTTGGTGATTCGGTAACCGAGCCAGTAACTCCGGCGGCTGAACCATTTGTATCAAACGCTGAAACAATTACTCCAACGGACGAACCGGTTAATCCGTTGGACGATCCGTTTGGTTCGACCGTGGAATCCGCCGAGCCGGCAGCCGATCCAATTGCGACAACCGAACCGGCTACGCCGAAAGTTGAGTCGGCTGAACTGGTGGAAACAGCTGAGCCAGCAAACCCGGCCTACGCTGACATTCCTGTTGACCAACCCGATCCAGAGCCGCTTAACCAGCTCCTGAGAATCCAATCAACTATCGATTCGGTATTACCGAGTTTGCTGCCAGCGGTCGTCTCGCTTGAAGGAGGCAGCGGTGTTATCGTCAGTCCTCAAGGACATATCCTGACTGCCTCTCATGTAACCAAAAAAGCTGGCCGCAGAATTTTCGTGAGGCTCTCCGATGGGCGATCGGTTCAAGCAACGACGCTTGGGACCAACATCAATTCGGACACCGCAGCGCTGAAACTGGACGGCAATGGCCCTTGGCCGTTTGTGCAGATGGGAAACTCAGCCGATGTAGAACTAGGCGATTGGTGCCTCACGCTGGGCTATCCGTTGTCGTTTGATCGCGGAAGACCTCCAGCGATTCGGATTGGACGAATCATTCGAAAAAGCCCATCTCGATTTACCGCCGACAGTCCGATCATGGGTGGTGACTCCGGGGGACCAATGTTCGACTTGAATGGAGGACTGATCGCAATCAGCAGCCGTATCAAAAGTGACGTGACCCAGAATCTTTTTGTTCCAATTCAGAAATACCAAACTCAGTGGAATCAACTGGCCAGCTCAATTGACGTCCCGCGCAAGAAAACCCAGCAACCCAAACCTTATTTGGGAATTCTCGGAGAATCTGATTTCGACAGAGTGCGCATTCGCCGAGTTTACCAGAATTCTCCTGCCGCCCTCGCGGGCTTCCTGGAGAATGACGTTATCGTTTCTTTTGGCGGTCAACGGGTAAAAAATTTTGACGACGTATCCAATGTTTTAAAATTGCGAAAGCCGGGCGAAGAAGTCATCGCTCAACTTAATCGCTATGGCATGGTGCTCAACGTCTCTGTTCGGCTTGGCTCCATCAATGGAGGTTAAGAAAGAAATGCGATTGTCTATTTTAAAGTTGTTCACCCGCGGCGCCAGAAAACTGGTGGCTGAATCTGGGTTCATGACAATCCAGGGCATCTCTGGCTCAATTTCGATTTTCCTGATCGCCACGTCGCTCGTTTTTGCCTTGAATGACAAAGCGGTATGTCAAAGTCAACAATCTGAACAACCTGTCTTCAGCGTGCCCAATTCAGCTGACGCGAAGCTTGGCGAGACCAGGTCTGATAAAATTCGACTTCAGCCGACTAACCCATCATTAAGTTTTGGACGCGATTCGCTTGCTATGCAATCGGCGTTAAAGCCGCTGAGCTCCAAATTCGCTCAGAGCACCGTCGTCCTTGAAACTGAATACGGACACAAATCTTTAGGGACGATCGTTTCCAGCCAGGGTTTCATTGTGGCCAAACATAGTGAGCTCAAGGATGCAAAGTTCTTTTGCCATCTTGGTGACGAAAAAGTTCCAGGGCAATCCCTGGCCTACCACAGGCACCACGACATCGTTTTGATCAAAGTTGACCCGACGCTCCTCGGCGATGCCAAACCGATTTCGTTCGTCCAGAATCGCTCCCGCCCTCTCGTTGGTCGCATGGTTGCTTCAATCGGAAAGGAGGGCTCATTGACAAAGCTTGGCATTGTCTCGGTGGTCCCCCAACGATTCAACATCGAACAACCGACACTTGAAGATGGAATTGATCTGGGCTTAACTGTTTCTCCATTCGTAGTTTCCAAAAGAACTCCAGACTCTGATAGCTCAACGGTTCTTCAAGGCCTTGAGGTCCAGCGAGTTTACCCCCGCTCCGTCTCTGAACAGACTGGACTCTATGTTGGCGACCTCTTGCAATCAATCAACGGAGTCGAATTTTCGACTCGGTACGAGCTCGACAAACTCGCTAAGTCTCTGAGAGTCGGGCAGAAAATAGTGGTCAGAGTTCTTCGCGACGGAAAGCCAAAATCACTTTCTACCCGAATCCAGAGCTTTGCTCCCAAAATGCTGCACGACCGATGGGGTGGTGGACCGTTTAGCGAACGGAGGTTTGGCTTCAACCAAGTCATCTCTCACGACTCAGTAATTGATCCGGAACAATGTGGCGGGCCGTTGGTCGATCTGGAAGGCAACGTGCTGGGGATCAATATTGCTCGGGCGATGCGTGTGGCTTCATTTGCAATTCCGCTCAACGAAGTCGAGTCGTTCGTTCGAATCGTCGCGCCGGAAATTCAACTGGTTTACGATCGATAATCCCGGTCCTGCATCAGGCCTAATTCGATAACGCGCCTGAGCCGCTCTACCTGACCTGCAGCTCTTCCAGGATCCTTTCGAGCTCGTCAGCCGATTCCTCTTCAGTTGGCTTCAGTGGCTCTAAATCAACTCCCTCAACACTGGGAAGGATTCTCGGCACCGGAGCATAAGTTGACTGGGGCGTGGGTGTAAACTCACCGGGCGTGCGATACTTTTCGACTTGCCACGGATTGCTATCGGACTGGCAACCGACAGGGAACAGCAGAACGCTTATCGAAAGCCAGAACAAATTTCGGATTTTCATCTGTCAATTCTCGATCGGCTCAGGAAATTTAGCTTCTGCACACAACCGGGATTGAACCAGTATTAGCCCGATAGAGCAAGATCAATGGGGCGAATAGGATGAAGGATCAGAATGCAAACAACTCTCAAATGGATGCGAGGTCCGTCGGAGCCAGTAGCCGAAAATGGCTGTCACGAGCCCAATTAAATTAAGCGAGTAAAAAAAGCAAAATCCCGAATCAAACCCGTGACCAATTGAGCCAATGCCAAAGCCTGTGCAGAAACGTAACGCGAAACAGCTTCAAATTTTCTTCTAGCTGCTTCACTTTTGCTTTGTTACCTGAGTCACCGGCGATTTTCAGTGCCGCCTGCCAGTGGCTGCGTGCTTGAATTGGATCACCCATTTCGTAAGTGACAAACCCGAGGCTGTTGTGAGCAGCGAGCTGAGCCGCTGTGTGGTTGTAGCGATGCGCAAGTTCAAGGGAATGTTTGAATGCGACCTGTGCATCGCCAAGTCGGTCTTGCTTTTTTTTCAATAAGCCAATCAAACCATAGGTCCTTGCCGTTTCTTCGTCGCTTTCTTCCAGATAGCTCAAAGATTCAATCAGCACTTCTTTCGCTCGATCGAATTGCTTCAGCTTTCTGTGAAACCAACTCTCGTTTTGCAATGCCGACACTTTGTCTGCCGATTCATCTGCTGCTTCAAAAGCAGTTTGACACATTGAGACTGCACTGGATAACACTTCTGGATTTTCGGCCTCTCTAATTTCGCAAAGAACTCGCAAGCAAGTGTTGACAGTTGCTGCAGCTCGCCCCATCTCACGTTCGGCCTGTACAGCTCGTTGACCAAGCTCAAGTGCCGCAGAGTAGTTCCGACGATCACTTTCAAATTTTGACAAACGCTCACACGCTATCGAGATACCTCTTCTACGGTCCAGCTCTTCGCTGATCGCCAGCGCACTGCGAAAGTGCTTTTCTGCCTGCGAACTGTCTCCAACATCAAGAGCTGCGTCACCAAGCAGGTTGTGAGCAACCGAAATATGCTCTCGATCGTCTTTCCTGCGAGCGGCTTCCAGTGCCTTTTGAGCATACTCATGGCTCAATTTAGTGTTTCCCATTCGCGATTCGAGGGCGGAAAGACAGCAAAAAACAGGACTACAATCAGGCAAATGATCGCTCGCGTCGAGAAAGTGAGATTTAGCGGCAGCAAGACCTCCCTGATTCATCCGGATATTGCCGAGGAGTACTAACGCGTGGTACCTGCCTGGCTCGCCCGGAGACACAGCTTCCATTGCTGCATTGGCGTGCTGCAAAGCCTCCTCATATCGAAGAGCGTTCTCCAAGATGGTGCCCAGTCTCAAATGAGCCAAAGAGCACCATTGACCAGAGGCATCCTTGGCAACGGCAAGAAATTCACGCGCAACTTTCTCTCCGACTTCAAACTCACCTCGCATCAAATGCTCGTAGCTGGCCAAAGCCAGTCGACGCAAATGCTCTTCGCGTTGTTCATACGGGATTGCCATGGTCCAATTATACAGTTGACACGACCAGCTTTCCCAACCAGTTGACGCCAAACTGCAATAATGTTGCCCAGGAAACTGCTTCTAGTTCTTTTTACTTGACCGGCGAAGTAAAAAATCTCCGAGTGATGGCGAAAGCTGACTGATTGCGAACAATATTCGCGAGTAACCTGGGACTACCAATTCGGATTTTCGCTTTTCGCAAGCCCGCACTATTTTGGCGGCCAACCATTGAGGCTGGATGCCTTTTAGCTTGACCCCAGCGCCCGGCTGCGCGGCGACCTCGTCCATCGTTGCGGCTTGCTCTTGATACCGAGCTCCGGAATCATCACGTTGGATCGGACCTGTGCAGACGTGAAGACAATTGACATTGGCTGGTCCCTCAAGACGCATTTGATGACAAAACGCGGACAACGCGTGCTTGCTCGCCGAATACGGCGCAACGTTGGGCCAGCCGGTTTTAGATGCCAATGATCCAATGTTGACGACTTGCCCGGAACTAGCCGACAAGTGCTTCAGCACGGCCAGCGTACATCGGACTGCTGAATAAAAATTGACTTCGATCAGATCTTTGTAAGCTTCGACACCACAGTCTTCAAATCGAATCCTGGTAGACTTGCCGACGTTGTTGATCCAAACATCAATCCGCTGATACTTTTTGATAACCCGCTCAATCGCAGACTCCACCTCCGAATCCTGGGTCACATCAGCAACGATATAATCGACTGTCAGCCCAGATGAACGGGCCAACTCAACGGCTGCTTGAAGACGATCTTCGCTTCTGGCCAACAATACGGTATGAGCACCTTGGGCGGAGAACTCGACCCCAATCGTTTGCCCTAACCCCTCAGATCCACCGGTCACGACGACGACTTTGTTTTTCCAATTCGCCATCGTGGCAGGAGTCCTTGGGGATTCTATTTCCGGTTCAAGCGTGCTCCGAAGTTGGGAGCAATCGTTCCCATTTTAACTCCACTTTCAACTTCTCCAATGCAGGGAATCATGACGCCTAACCTCCACTTAGCAGTTCAATGAAGGGAGAGATGTCCAGAAAATTGACTAGCCCGTTTTGATCAAGATCTGCCTCGCAAGAAAACTCCCCTGTTGACAACATCGAGATAAATGGACTGATGTCAAAAAAGTTGACGTCGCCATCCTGATTCATGTCGCCAAGTACACAGATGTCCGCTTCGACCTCATCAACAGACAGACTGATGATTCGTGGGCCATCTGTTCCCAGTGGACCGGTGTGGGTATAGAAAATGCCGACCAAGGTATCAGCTGGCACAAAGGTGTTCCCCAAATCATTGTCGCCCTCGCGTTCACCATCCAACACGATATCAGGAAAACT
>CAYSQZ010000165.1:0-10979 GCA_964433035.1 uncultured Pirellulaceae bacterium
CGGTCGATTCAAAGGCTTACAAGCCGAAACTAATTTTCTTCATTCACAGCAACTCGTTTGTTCTCTCGCCCGATATACAACCCCAGCACGGCCCAAGCCAACGCAATGGGAATGACGATCCACGACAGCGTCGTCATCGCCAGGCCAGCCGATTCTCTAAGCCCCCGATAGGCAGACCCAACCACCGAATCGCCGCCGCGTCTGACAATCGTATCGATGAAACTTTTGGCCTTGTAGCGATCCTCTCGATTCACCGACGCGAACAAAACCTCACGAGCAGGATTGGCAACCCCGTACTCCGCCGAGCGACCGATTACCGTAATGACAGCCAGTACCCCGATCGTGGGCCACATTGCCAGACATCCAATTCCTATCATGACTGCGATCGGGAGTACCGCCAGAGTGATCCCCAATCCGGCACGCTTCATGAGTAAGCCGACAACCACAAACTGCATTGCCAGAGTCAACAAAGAAACGGTAAAGTTAATATTGGCGAAGTACTCGGTGCTGGCTTCTTTGGCTGGTTCTGCACCAAGATGCTCGTAAGTGGCTTTGACAATTTCCGATTGTTGGAAGTAGACCGTTGTCCCACAAGCCGACATAAACAAGCCGTAGCAACAAATCGCCAACAGGTAACGTGATTTGAATACAGCAGTGAATCCGGCAAACGGATTGCCGCCGGTCGCTTTGCCACTAAGTTCTTGACCACTGTCCTGATTCATTTGTGACGTGGACCGTTCCAGGAGCAAGTAAACCAGCAGTGCCGCCAACAACAATCCAGCGGGAATCAACAAGAGATTTGCGACGCCGATTATTCCCACCAATCGCCCCGCGACTTGAGAGCCAACCAGCCCGCCGAGCGTCCCACCGCCAGCAATAAAGCCAAAAATTCGTCGACCCTGCCCTGTCGAAAGCATGTCACCGATGACGCTCCAGAAAAACGAAACAATGAACAGACCGTAAACGCTGATCCAGACGAAGAAAGCCCGCGAAACCCAAATCTGACTTTCGGCGGGACAGTATTTCATTCCAATCCAAAACAGGATCAAATTGAAAATAAAGAAAACGTAGACCGAGGGAACCAATCGGCTTCGATGAAACTTGCCAACAAGCAATGAATAGATCGGAATTGCAATCAGCATCACAACAAACGTGGCGATGAATAGCTTGGACAGGTTCTCGGTTCCGTATGTTGAGCTAATTTGCTCGCGGATTGGCCTCAAGACGTAATAACTGAACAGAATGAAAAAGAACCAAGTCGCTCCGAGCCAAAGAACGGTTTTTTCGTATCCACCCCTTTCGGCATCCTGCGATTGCTGGGGTGTGGAGGTGGGAGCCTGATAAGGGTTGTTGGTTTCTTTAGCCATCCAAGCAAGCAAGTTCCATATGAGGAAAAGCGACACGAGTTCGCTTTTCCTTTTTTATTTCATAACTGTGCTGGGGGACGAATCGGCTCAAGCTCTTTTGCCTTGAGTAATCAATCCTAGCAAGCCAAGTGGGTAAGGTTCTAGTGGTCTGTCAGATCTGAATTGACGGTTGCCATGGGTTGCCATGTTTACGCTCGCGTAAGCATGCTCACGCAAGCGTGAAGCATGGCACCCGTTTTGCTATTCATTTCAGGATTGAAGGACCACTAGATCTCAGACTCTAATTCAAAGCCTTCTCTTTATTCTGCTGCTTCTTTTTCATTTTCTTCTTCGGTTTTGGAAGATCAAACTTCGGATTTGCCGGAACCGTACGCGCCGATTTCAACAGCTTTCCAAGCTGACTGGTAATCTCAGGGTTGCGACTTGCTACGTTTGTCGTTTCTCCAATGTCGGACTGGAGATCATAAAGCTCCAGCGGCGAATTTGGATCAATACCAATATTGTAGCGCACCCCTTTCCAGTTTCCTTTGCGAATGGCAATACGCCCCTTCTTCGCTGGGAACTCCCAGTATAGATAGTCATGCTGCTGCTGTTGTTCTGCCTTCCCATACAACGTCGGCAAAATCGAAACGCCGTCTGTCGGTTGGGAGAGGTTTTGTCCCGACAGCGCCGCCATCGTTGGCAGGAAATCCCAAAAGGCCGTTATTTGATCGGTCTCAGTTCCCGCCGCGATTTTACTCGGCCATGAAGCGATCATCGGCACACGCACGCCACCTTCGTAAAGATCTCGTTTTTCGCCTTTGAGCTCACCAGAACAGTCAAAATATCGAAAATCGTGCCCGCCTTCCTTATGCGGTCCGTTGTCTGAGGTAAAAATGATCAACGTGTTATCGGCGATTCCTTGTGCCTTCAGTTCGGCCACGATCCCTCCAACGTAGTCATCCAACACGTTCACCATTGCCGCAAATGCCGCACGCGGCTCCGGTTGAGCCCGGTAGTGGCCTTTCTTGTGCGGCGATTCAGTCCCGTACTTTCCACGATGACGTTCCATATAGTCTTCGGGAGCCACCATGTCCGCGTGGGGCTGGATCGCAGCGTAGTAACAGAAGAACGGTCGATCACGATTGGCGCGGATGAACTTCAACGCCTCTTCTTGAATCAAGTGTGGGGCGTACTTACCCATTTGTTCGTCTTCGTTCTCAGGCAACAGCACTTTCGTGTTATCGCTCCAAAGATGGGTTGGATAATAGCCGTGTGCCTCCCGCTGGCAGTTGTAACCGTAGAATCGGTTGAATCCCATCTTCATCGGCTCGCTGACCGTCTCGGGACCGCCGAGCCCCCATTTGCCAAAGATTCCCGTTTGGTATCCGGCCGACTGCAGTAGGTGGGCAACTGTTTTGGTGTCCGCCGGCATGGGAGCCTGGCCTTCAGGCTGTACCTCCGCGTTACCCCGAACCACCGCATGTCCACTATGAAGCCCCGTCATCAAACAGCAGCGCGAGGGGGCACAAACGGTGCTGCCGGAATAGCCTTGGGTGAACTTCAATCCGTTTTTGGCCAGAGCATCGATGTGCGGCGTGGCGAAGTGTTTTTGCCCATAGCAACTGACATCGCCATAGCCCAAATCATCGGCCAGAATAAAAATGACGTTTGGTGGTCGTACCGCTTCGCCAGCCTCTTCTCCATTGACGCAAGACGTCAAACCGAGCGAACAAAAAAGGGTAAATACACCAACCATCAACAGCGCTGATGATCGAATCATAGTAAAACTCCTTGAGTATTTTGACTTGGCAAAAGCCAACATGAAAAATCCATTGATGCCCAATCACTTGTGGGCAAAGACTCACGCGGCAGGTCGGTTGGACCACTAGTGGTCCGTCAAAACTGAATTGACCAGTCCATTTAAGGAATTCAATCTGAAAATGACGTAGCAAACCGAATTAGGATCCGGCAATTCAGGTCAACTGGACCACTAGGCACGGTACGAGTTGACTTGAATAATCTAAGGCCTGAGAAACATAAACACCAGACACTAACCACAATTACGGAAGAACCGATGAGTGCAGATAAACGACTGGAAGAACTTGGTCACCAACTTCCCCCGGCCCCTTCGGCCCTGGGACTCTACAAGCCGGCATTGACCGTAGGTAACATGTGCTACACGTCGGGACATCTGCCGCTGACAACCGAAGGAGAAATTCTCAAGGGTTGCGTTGGCAAAGACGTCGATCAACAAGCTGGATACGATGCTGCGGTTCAATCCGGCTTGACCATGTTGTCGACCCTCAAGGAACACCTTGGAAGCCTCGACAAAGTTAAACGGGTTGTGAAACTAATGGGGATGGTTTACTGCACCGATGATTTTGTCCAACAGCCCGCAGTGATCAACGGCTGCAGCGAATTGATGGCAAAAGTATTCGGTGACGATGACGGGATCGGAGCACGCAGCGCTGTGGGCGTCGCGGCGTTGCCATTGGGCGCGATCGTAGAAATCGAGGGCATCTTCGAGTTGCATTAATCGAACAGCAATAATGTAGTGGACGAAGTTACGAGTCCTTTATCCCCGCGTTCTGCACGCAGGACTCGTAAACTCTCCCCGACCGCTTCGCGTCCGCCCCTCCCGCAAGCAGCCGAAAACAAGAACATTAAATTTGCAAACCGCTCTGTTTGAGCAACTAACCGGCCGATGGTTTGGGAATACTTCTCGCCGCCAGAATAATTTAAACCAAATCTCGTTTGATAAAGATCCGCATCCCGATCCAGTAAAACGCAATCCCAAACACTAACAGCAACAAAGAGCAACCAAGCGTACCCAGCCCCGCAAACGCTCCCTCGGCATCGTAGCTGAGCAAATAAAGCGGCGACCAAGGATTGCGCTGGGCGGCTTCGATCGACTCCGCGGGACCGTAGAGTCCGAACAAACAACAGTTTTCGACCCAGGAAAGTCGCTCCGAGCCCATGCCCATCACTTTCATTCCTGCGTTGATAAAGAAAACCGTCGCCACGATTCCGAGCGTTCGCCAGCGGTAACGATCCCACGAAGAACAGAACGCCGAGAAACCACTGAAGCAAAACCCAAGGCAAAACAGATTCATAATGCCTGGCAAAAACGATATCGGATTGACTTCAGTCGCCATGGCGATCGTTTCTGTTTTGGGTGGCAGAAAACGTAGCGGGATCCGGTAATCTGCAATTGGAATTCTCAGCTCGGGATAGGTTGACTCTTCAACGCTGCAAAACCAAATTCCCAGCGACATTCCCAGCCAACAGATGCCCATCAACACCACAAGGAAAAGAATCGTCATCGTGGCGTGGGTCAAATAGAGTCGACGACGCGAAAGCGGCTGAGAGATCAACATCTCCATCGTCCCTCGACTTATCTCACCACTGACAACGTCAGAGCCACGCACCAACCCCCAGGCACAGACCAGAACCACCAACATCGGCTCATCAAGGGTCAGCGAAGTTCGCCCCAGGTAGGAGACGAGCCAGTCAAAATCAACGCTGGCGAATTGCCGCCAGTTCTTGGGAAGTAAGTCGATGATTTGTCTAAACTGAGCCGTGTCGAGTTCGCCGACCACCCAGACACGGAACCAGCTGAAAATGAAAACGCCCAGCGCGATTCCGATGAACAGCAGCAGGCCTTCGGTCAGATATTTTTTTACAAGCGGACGGCTCATGCACTTGCCTCGGTATGCGAGACGATCGTCGACTCGTGGTGAAATCTATCGTAAACCGACCTTAGCCCAATTGGCTGGACGTATACATCTTCCAGCGGAGAATCGGCAAGCCATTTGAGCACGCCGGCCAACTCCCCTGGCGTTTCGATTTGAATCGAGTCGGCGGACATTTTTATGGAGAGCTTGTCCACCAACTCCGCAGGAACTTCCGGCATTTCACCGTTGAGCCGGGCGCGAATTCGATGTTGCCGCATCAAGTTGTCCATGGACTCGCGATGCACCAATTGTCCGCTTCGCAAGATGCCAACCTGCCCACACGTGTCTTCGATTTCAGAGAGAACATGCGAAGAAAAGATCACCGTTCGACCTTCCATCTTTGCTTCCTTGATCATCTGCATGACTTGTCCTCGAGCCGTGGGATCGAGATTGGCAGTCGGCTCATCGAGAACCAGCAGGGGGGTTTCGTTACTCAAGCAAACCGCGATCGCCAGTTTTTGCCGCATACCGGTCGACATTAAGCCGACCCAACGAGACAGGTCCAGTTCCATTCTTTCAGCGATCTGTAACGCTTTTTTCAAACTGGCGTCCTGACGAAAGCTGCAAAACAGCTTCAACACCGATCGGCCGCGCATCATCGAGTACAGCCTCGCGTCACCAGGAAGGTAGGACACAACTTTGTGAACCTCGACGCGCTGTTTGAGGCAATCAAGCCCGTTGATCGTCGCCGATCCGGAAGTCGGGTTGATCAAACCAAGCAACAAGCGAATCAAAGTCGATTTGCCTGCACCGTTGGGACCAAGCAACCCAAAGACCTCGCCCCGAGAAATCTCAAGGGTGCACTGATCCAAGGCAGTAAACTTGCCGAACCGTTTGGTCAGTTCATTGGTTTGAACGAGGGTATTATTCATTAAAAGTTATTTACCGATACAAAACTCAAAGCGAGCGGTTTTTCTGAGAAGTGCAAAAGGTAACCCGACGCGTGAGCGAGGAGCCTCATGATCCGCTCTATTCCTCGCTACGCGTCGGGTTGCCAATAAATGTCAGCCTCTCCGCTAAAGGCGACTATAACAGCTTTGCGGCAAAGCACCCATTGCGGTGCGATGATCCAGCTGGCTACGGCTTAGGTATTCGCCTTAAACGCAGCCAATGCCCGTTCGCGACCAGTCGAGTATTGGACCACCAAGCCCGGGTAGTCAACTCCCAGTTCTTTGATCGCCGCAGCAAGTTTTCCGGGATCGTGAAGCGATTTTGCCGGAACGCAATCAAGTTCGGGACACATGCGTTTGATAAATTCTCCGTCAGGATCGAACCGTTTGCTTTGGCTAAATGGATTGAAGATCCGGAAATACGGCACCGCGTCGGTGCCAGTGGAAGCCGACCATTGCCAACCACCGTTGTTGGCTGCCAGATCACCGTCGATCAATTTTTCCATGAAGTATGTTTCGCCAAGCCGCCAATCGATCAGCAAATTTTTTGTCAAAAACATTGCCGTCACCATTCGCAGCCGATTGTGCATCCAGCCAGTTTGATTCAACTGCCGCATTCCAGCATCGACGATCGGATATCCAGTTTGCCCGTTTTTCCAAGCGGTCAAATCCTTCTGATTGTCACGCCAGGGAATCGTTTCGGTTTTTAGCTTGAACGGAATGTGTTTTGAGACTCGGGGGAATCCAACCATGACGTGGGCGTAGAAATCTCGCCAAGTCAATTCGGAAATCCAAATCGTTGCTCCTTTGTTACCACCATCGATTTCGCCTTCGCCGGCTTCCAAAGCCACCTTCAGGCACTGCCTCGGCGAGATCACTCCTGCGGCCAGATAAGCCGAGAGTTCACTGGTGCCTTCCAATGATGGAATATCTCGAGCTTGATCGTAAGCAGCTATCTTGGTCGCAAAGCGCTTCATTCGCTTGCGGGCTTCGGCTTCTCCAGCAGGATATAGCTCGCCGAAGTGTTTCGAAAAATCGAACCCTTTGACAGAATTAGGAATCGGCGATGCTTTGACCGAAATTTCCTGTTGCTTGGCTGGCTTTCCCAGCGGTTTGCAGTATTCCAGTGCCTTGGTGTTCCAGACTTTTTTATACGGAGTAAAGACGGAATAGAATTTCCCCTGTTTGGTTTCGATCTCGCGAGGCGGAACAATGACCCGATCATGAAACCGTCGCACATCGATATCGTTGGCGCGACAGAGTTGACCGACACGGGCGTCTCGTTTCAACTCGTTAACCTCATACTCGCGATTAAAAAATAAAGCCAAACATTTGTGCTTTTTCGCCATCTTCAGCACTATCTCGGGCACATCCTCAAACCAATCACAAGTCTTAATCAACAATGGAATGTTGAATTTCGCCAAGCCCGTAGAAAGCAAGCGCAGGTTCTCGATCCAGAAACTGACTTTACAATCAGCGTCGTTATGCTGCTTCCATTGTTCGGGGGTAACAACAAATAAAGCAACGACTCCCTGACTGGCGTGTTTGGCGGCGTTAAACAACGCCGTGTTGTCGACAAGCCGAAGATCACGGCGAAACCAAATTAAGTTTCTCATTCAAAATTCCCAGGTGTCGAGTTGAACATTGAATCTTGGATTCCTCAACCAGCCACACGACAATCGTGAATATCGCGAAGGCAAAAAGCGGTGGTTCATGGCGGACTTTTATAAGTCGCAGCGGCGCAGGCTCGACGTTCTGATGGAAGACGACCAGCCAGCTGCCGGTAAATGGAGCTTCGACAAGGAGAACCGAAAAAAGGTTCCCAAAAAAGGAGCTGCGTCACATGCTGCTTTGCATACTCATTTTTGACGAACGTATTTGGTCTCGACGGCTTTTCCCTCCGTGCCATCGGGCAGGATATTGAATGCGGTGATGGTAAGGTGGTCGTCATCAACTAACTCATACTGCGTCCGCCAACTCCAAGCCGGTTGGTCTTTTCCAACTTCGTATTTACCGACAACACTGAATCCTTTTTCGATCGCCTTGCCTTCTGAAAACATGATCGCTTTGCTCATGTGAAAGTCGTCGATCCAGGAAACACGAAACGAATCAGCGATTTCATCATGGCCAATCAATTCCTCGCCCTTTCTGGGGTTGGACTTCATCGAACCGGTATACGTATGTCTCAAAAAGTTATCCATCACCACTTCAATTTTTCCAGCCACCTTTGACTCATCCGCGAGCTTCCCAGGCTGAAACCACGTTTTGCAATCACCTTCCCATTGGCCGGCCATTTTCCCAAACAATTGCTTCACATTCATTTTCGATTCCGCTTTCTTTTCAGACTGAGCCAGCACTCCAAGAGGAAAAAATAAAATCGCAAACAAAATGCAGAACGCAGGATAGTACCTTGTCATTTGTAGCTCCAAACCAGAAGTGTTTTGTTGAGATGTTACTCGCCCGGCGCATCAAGCAATGGTGGCCAGGGCAGCATTTTTCAGCGAGGACGCGAGGGTCGCGAGGACCTAGGCATGCTCATACGAATCTCTCGTCCGCCGTCGGCGAATTCGACTTCGTCCATAAACGCTCGAATCAAAACCAAGCCACGACCTGCGCCGTCGCGGAAACTCTCGGGTGCTGACGATCTCAGTTGGCTTTCGTAGTCAAAACCCTTGCCTTGGTCGCGAATGGTAAACTCCGCTTTCTCCCGAGTCACTAGCGAGCGAAAATAGACGCTGCGGCTATCGTAAGGCTCCTGTGTCGCACGCTCTTGAGTCAACTTCAGGTTAGTGACCGGCATTTCCTCTCTAGAAAATTCCAGATTCCCACGAATCATTGCGTTGGACAGAGCGTGTTCAAGGGCGACTCCCAACTGAACCCGATTCTGGGGGCTAAGCAGGCCCTGGCTCAAAGCGACTTGCTGTACCAGATCAATCAATGGTTCGATGATCGCAGGATCGTTTTCAAGATCGAATTCAAAATCTGTTTTTCGAGTGCAGCTAAGCAGTTTGTTGTAACGAGAATCCGAGTCCGCCAGCACTAACACGTGCATGACCGTCTGTACCAAGTTATCGGCAAGATCATTTTTAGGCACAAAACTCGCGGCGCCGTTGGCCAATGCTTGAGCTGCGACGACTTCGCTTCCGTGAGCCGTCATCAAAACAACTGGTACCTCGGGATATTTGTCACCAATCGTATTTACCAACTCCAAGCCATCGATCTCGGGCATTTGTAAATCAGTAACCACAAGGTCAGGAAGGCTCATGCTGATTTGCTGAAGCGCCTCTTTGCCATTCTCGGCATAGCAAACTTCCAGGTTCGCTGAAGTTTCCAGAAGACCTCCAGCCAATCTTCGATCAACAGCAGTGTCGTCGACAACTAAAATCGTAGCCATGCTATTCTCCCGTTTAGAAAAGTCGTCCCAAGGTTGGCACTTCGCCTGTAAATAGTTTACGTAACTGGCGTCCCAAGTGCGAACAGAATCTTCCTACCCATTTTGAAATTCTGGGTAGATACTCAGCTTGAGGCGTCCAGAAACAAATTCGGTCACGCAAATTAGTCGCCAATGGCTCGGATGCTGTCCTTTCTTCAAACGCTTGAGTGCAAATGGTAACCCGACGCGTCAGCGAGGTGCCTCGACGATCCCCATCATTTCTCGCTTACGCTTCGGGTTGCCAATTCCACCGTTGTTTTTTGGTATCTCATGCACCGATCATTTGCCACCATTGAGAAAATCAGCCATCACTGAGGCCAATGGATCAAGACTGGCTTTAAGCTGGTTTAGGACCTTAGTCAAAACCTCTGACTTGACTTCCAATTCCCTTGCGGTGGCGATTTCTTCAAGGATCGCTGCCAGCCTCGCCGGTTCCCTGCAACCGAGGTGAGTTAGAGCGCCCTTTAGCGAGTGAGCGCTGAGGCGCAGTTCGTTGGCGTTGCCATCAGCGACCGCATTGGAAATATTGGCAAACAGTGTCTCACGGTCTTTCAGAAAGACTGTTATTAAATCCTCAAGCAAAGATCGGTCACCGCCAACGGTTTCAAATGCTCTTGCCCAATCAACGATCGACTCAGCAGCATTAGCGTTTGCCAGGCCAGGCTTGCCAATCGTTGAACGGTGCCCGGTGATCGACTCAATGAGTTTGTACAAATCAACTGCGCGAATTGGTTTGGCCAGGTACTCATCCATCCCTGCGGACAAACAGTGTTTACGATCCGCCGCGCTGGCGTGAGCCGTGACTGCGACGATCGGAGTGCGGTGAAGCATCGGTTGTCCAGACTGGTACTTGCGAATTTCGTACGTTGCTTCGAATCCGTCGATCTCAGGCATCTGTACGTCCATCAGCACCAAATCGAAATGCTCAGATTTAAAGCAATCGATCGCCTCTCGGCCGTTGTTGGCCATCACGACCTTATGCCCGACTTTATCCAAAAGAGCGGCCACGAGACGCTGGTTGACCAAATTGTCTTCAGCTACAAGCACAGTCAAAGGGTGCTCCGAGAGAACGTCGGCCACCGCAATGGTGGCGTTCGTTGTAGTGTTTGGGCTTAGCAGTCCCAGCACAATTGCGATTGAATTGTGGAGTTCGGTTTCCTTGATTGGCTTCAGCAACTGATCGTCAATCCCCAGCTCGCTACGGTCGACCCCGAAGTCAACGGTGTTTGTCTTGGCCAGGACGATGATAGGTGTCTGGGAAAAGAGTTCGTCATTGCGAATCTGTGCCGCCAGCTCCGAGCCGCTGGATGATTGGACTTCGATGTCGAGCAAAACCAGATCGATTGGGTCACTGGCGACCGCCTGTTCTTTCAACGATTTAAGCGTTTGAGCAGGATTGTCCGCAGTGAAGGTTCGCATGTTCCACTGTGACAAAACGGATTCGAGATTGGAAGCCAACTCGGCACTGCTGGCAACGATCAGAACGGACTTTTCAGCAAGCGAATCGAACGTCTCAAGTTTGCTGATCGAGTCGACGACGAAATCGGCCGAAAAGTAAAATCGACTTCCTTTG
>CAYSQZ010000166.1:0-10873 GCA_964433035.1 uncultured Pirellulaceae bacterium
TAGTTCTAGTCAAATTAGTGACGCCGCCGATCTTCAACTTACCTTTATCGCTTATCGCAGCTCCGCCTGAATTTGTGGCGACGGAGTTTGCGAGCGATAAAGAACTTCAAGGAGCAACGGTAGCATTTGTCGATCAAGTTCACCACGCAAGTGAAATGGAACGAGGCAATTTGGCAGCCAGCGAAGTCGTCTCTGCGTCTTTTTGGAACACGACCAAACCATGGCTTGGCGTGGCTTGGTTGCTAGGAACGATAAGCGTCTTGCTTATTTCCATCGCGCGGATTGTACGATTCCATTTGCTGTTGAAACGCAGTGCTCAGCAGAACGAACGTAAATTGCTGACCGTTGGTGAACGGCTCGCACAACAACTAGGTCTGCGTAAGATGCCTACTATTATGACGACAACGGCTAACATCTCTCCCATGGTTTGGTGGGTAGGTGGCGATGTAAAAATCGTCTTGCCGCAATCGGTAATGGACAAAATGAGTGACGAACAATGCCAGTTGATTCTGGCACACGAAATGGCACATATATGCCGACGGGATTATTTAGTCCGCTGGCTGGAGTGGTTGGCCCGGGTGGCTTTTTGGTGGAATCCGATCGTTTGGTGGGCTCAGCGCAATCTGCGCGTCGTTGAAGAAACTTGCTGCGACGAGTTGGTACTTACCAAGCTCAAACCCAACGAAAAAACTTATGCAAGTACAATTTTGACGACAGTTGAATCACTTGTAAGTCCGGTCATCAGGCCACCGGCGATGGCAAGTGAAATTAATAGTGGTGGTTTTCTGGAACGGAGAATTGAAAAGATTTTGACGCGAGATTTAATCCAACAACCAACCCGAAGGCGGTCTGTGCTGGCAGTGTGCTTTGCGTTGTTGGTAATTCCGTTTGGCTTTGTAGATGCCCGAGACACAGATCAAGAACATCAGCAGATCCAAACAGCTGAACATGAAGTTGACATGCACGATCATGATCAAGATGGCCGGCAAAAGACTTTAGTGGATTTAGTGGACTTAGTGGAAATGGCTCGGATGCTAAGGGAAACTGCCGAAACTGTCGAAGCTGCGAGGTCCGCCCCCGACCCTCTGGCAGCATTAGATGAAGCTTTCAAAAAGCAACGTGAAGACAACAAATATGCGGAACGAGTTGTTGCCCAAGCCACAGATCAAGAACATCAGCAGGGCCAGACAGCTGAACATGAAGCTACAATGCGCGACCATGATGAAAATGTGCGGCAAAAGGCTCTAGCGGAATTTGCTCGGGTACTAAAGGAAAGAGCCGAAACAATCGAAGCTGCCAACCGGTCCGGCCCCGAAGCTCTGGCGGCATTGAAGGAATCTTACAGAAAGCAAAGTGAAGACAACAAACGCAAGCGCAGGCGACGAGTTATTGATTACGAAGCGATAACACGAAAATCCACGGCCAGGATAGAGGCCGCGGTAGCTAAAGGCGAACTGACTAAGGAGGAAGGCGATGTTGAGTTGTTGAAATCTACCGAAAACATTGAGCTTCTTGAATTGGCATACAAACTAAACAATTTGGTCGAAGCAGGTGAATTGACAGAGAATGAGGCCAGAATGAGATTAGATGCTCGTCTCAGAGAATAGTGACTGGCGAGATAACAACGAACAAGCTCAGGAACGTCTTGTGGATATCGGTCAAGAAATTGATATAGCGATACAAGTTGACTGTGGTTAAGCCGGCTTCTTTTTTGTCGTCTGTTTCTTGCCCGCTCTTCGTTTGGCGTCCCTTCGTTTGGCGTCCTTGAGTCGGCAGTTTTTCACTGGTCGAAAGCCTGTTTTGTCTTTACCAACATTTGATTGAGAGGTTTCCCTTGAAGTTATTATCCCTGTTGGTTGTGTCATCAGTTATCGGCTGCGTACTGTTCGCAGGTTGCGAAAAGAAGGTCGATCTTGCTGCGGTCTATGGAACCAATATTAAGAAAGTTCACTTGGGATATCGGATCTTTATGGCGTCACATAACGATGTCGGCCCCAAAGACGAAGCATCATTCAAAGAGTACTTGAAGACGGATCACAACGCAGTATTTCGCATGAAGAGGGTTGATGTCACTCCTGAAACAGTGGAAGAGATCTTCGTCAGCGAGCGGGACGGGCAACCCTTTAAAATTAGATATGGACTCAAGGGATCCCAGAATCATGCCGTTGTATTTGAATCCGTGGGCATTGATGGCAAGCGGATGATCGCGTTCGGGAAGCCCATCGAAGTTGACGAAGCTGAATACGAACGGCAGTGGGTAAGCCAAGCCAAGCCCGAGAAAGTCTATGGTGTAGATGACTTTCAATAATAACCATCCCGCTCCAAGGCCTCAAAGATTCAAATCCCTTGGGGTGCTATGAAACGCACATTCGAACGTTAGTTAGCTTTCGGTTTACTTTGGCTTTTTATCTCGTCAAATATCAAAGGAGTTTAGTCATGAACCGCGAACGCGTATCCTTCACCCGCCTCACGACAAGGCGCATGGGTGGCAATCCACTGTGCTCCTTTTCTTCCTTAAAGTTAAAGTCAGGCTTCACGCTCGTCGAGCTGCTAGTCGTCATTGCAATTATTGGCATTCTTATCGGGATGCTGCTGCCGGCTGTTCAGCAGGTTCGGGAGGCCGCGAGGCGAACGCAATGCCTCAGCAACGTGCGACAGCTTGGTTTGGGGGTCATCAACTTTGAGTCAGCCCATCTGGCGTTTCCAACAAGCGGAGCAAGTAGTTCTGGTTGGGGTGGCCACCCTGGTTGCACCATGGGAGTATCGGCACTCGAGCCAAATGTAAGTTGGAGGGCTGAGGCAACCGGTTGGTTGGGGCAAATTCTTCCTCAGATCGAACAGGGGAATTTGTTGAGTACTCGCTTACCACAAGGCTGGAATGAGCTGCATGTGGAGTCTGGGATCATTCCAGCGGAAACTCATATACCGGTGGCAATCTGTCCATCGCGCGGCCCGACGACGTTCCAAGATGAAGGGGTTTTTTACGCTTTGTCAGACTACGCTGGCTCCTTCGGTGTTCATCGTAATCGTCCGCAAAGTTCGACTGGCATAAGTCTTCGAATTAATCTATCTACCCATTCTGGTGCCATCCGGCCGGCAGGTAATTTTGGCAATTCGGCTTTTACCGGCTTGGGTCCAATCTTCACTCGCTTTCCGAAGGTCACATTTCCGACGATTTCTGACGGTTCCTCGAACACGGTGCTGTTTGCGGAAAAGAGTGCGCACTCCAGGAACTACAGTCCCGTCAGTGATGGTCGCAGTAGATTGCTATACATAGGAGTGACGTGGGGGCAATTTGCTCCTGGTGCTGGGACAAACAGTCGTGAGCTTGGGCCGTTTACTGCTGATAATTCTAATTTCCATTATCTGGGGGTGCTGGGTCGAGTCAGCCGTCCGTCAGAGGCGAACCCCGTTTTGGGTTTTATACCATATTGGGAAAATGGATTCGGCAGTGCTCATCCCGGAACGGTAACTTCGGTGTTTTGCGACGGCTCCGCGCACTCACTCAGTCTTACTACCGATCGTATCGTCATCGAAAATCTGTTCGTGATTCACGACGGAAGCGTTGTTGGTCAAAGTGAATTTTAAGTCGTTGATGAGATGTTCCTAAACCTGAACAGCAGTGGATGAGTAAGAAAAGGTGCTAGGAGCGAATGGCACTTAAATGTAGTAGCCACTACTTGACCTGACAGACACGTCCTAAATTAGGCATCAGTCTGTACGAGTTGGCCGAGCATTTTTTGCTTTGCCAATTGCTTGGATTCATTGAAGGTCTAGAATGCCAAAACGGTACTTGACACATTGTATTGGCCCTTTAGCAGAAGGTGGCATAAGACGAACTTACACTAGTCATGTGATATAGATTATTTAAAATCCATCTATGCCAGATCCATACACCAATCCTGACGGTCAAGAAGAATCAGCCGTTGAGGCGATGAAGACTCGCTTGGAGGAGCGTGGGAAAAATGACCATTTTGCGCGGATGATCGAGTGCTATGCGAATACCTTACTCAACGATCAACCGCTATGTGCTCTGGATCTAGGATGTGGAACAGGTGTTGTGATTCGGCAGCTGGCACGGAAGCTTCACCCTGAGTCCACACTGCACGGAGCCGATATCAGTCAGCAGCTACTCGGAGAGGCGGCGCGGCTATCGACAGGTAGTTCGATCGTTTGGGATTACCTCGATTCAGGGGCACTACCTTATGCCGATGAAACCTTTGATGTGATCACGATGCATACTCTACTGAGCCATGTGCCGGATCCTATTTCCGTGCTTTCTGAAGCGAGGCGGGTTCTGAAGAAAAACGGACGGCTGATCGTGTTTGATGCCGATCATGCAGGCACGACCTATAACCTAGGGGACTATGAAACGACGCGTCGGTGTGATTTTTTACTGACTTCAGCCATTGCCACAAATCCTGATATTTGCCGACGGTTACCCCGATTACTTAAAGCTTCTGGATACACTCTAACGAGCCACGATGTGGATGTGATTTCTGAATGTGGCCAGGGTGACTACTGGCTTTCGAGTGTGCAGGGCTTTGCCCGTCTGCTACCCACACTAGGCGCGCTTTCTAAGGAAGATGCAGATGCATGGGTGAGCCACATGCTGAAGTCTCACGACGATGGCACATTCTTTGCCTCCGGCACTTTTTATACCTTTTATGCCCAGTGCGAATAGGCGCTCAAGTAAATGCTTCCGGCTTAATGCTTCCGCCTTAGGTGACGCCCAGCATTGCAATCAGTTTCTGAGCTTGTCGCCGGTGAACGCGCTGGTGAACTCCTACCAGGCAATGCCATTGGTGAGCATCGAGCAAGCCAAACCACGGATGCGCGAACCGAACTGAACTTCGCAGACTGCCACGCGACTTGATCAACGACTCAATATTGCCAACGTAGTCATAGCTCATCTGCCGGTATCGCTCGATCGCATCGAACCCAACATCGGGCGAAGGTTTGTAATCTTTGATCGCGGCGGAAAAATCAGGAACAATACCGTTGAGCAACGAATTGATCCCCAGCAGCATATCACGATTGGTCATAAAGAGATGTTCCAAGATCATCAACACGGACCAATTCCGGCTGGAGTCCTCAATCCCGATCACGCGGGGAATCAACAACTGTTGGCTAACGTCATACGCTTCGCCCCCGTCGTCAGCAAACTTCAGCAGGCGCTCCGACTCCTTATTGAACAAGTTGATCGCCGACCGATCCGACATCACGGCCGTCCCAAATTTGAAAAAACCATTGAGCACGGCATTTTCCATCCACGGCAATCCCGCCCCTGGTTCTTGTTGAGGTTCCTGCCGACTGGGACTCATGCTTTGGCTCGCAGTTTTTTCAACGCCTCGACAATGGCCGCAAGTTGATCTTGAGCCTGGGCCAAACTAACGCGGATCTCGGCGGCCAGTTCCGGCTTGTTGGCAACAAACTTTTCATTGCCAAGTTGACGTTCTTTACCTGCAATGCTCTTGGTCAAACTGGCTTCTTCCTTCTCGAGCCGTTTGATCTCAGCAGCGACATCGATCAGTCCATCGAGATCAACGTAAATCTCCATATTTGGCTTGGCCAACATCGCGTTGGTTTCGGGCGGAGTGACACCAGCCCCCATCTCCACCAAGTCCGCGTTGGCCATCGAACTGAAGTAACCACCCAGCGGTTCCAGCAAAGCCGCAACATCGGATTCGCATTTGATCGAGAACTTGACCTTTTTCTTATTCCCAAGATTCTGCCGAGCCCGAATCTCACGCAGCGCTCCGAGCGTCGACTGATACAACGCAAATTGATTTTCGATTTCCGGATTCTGCCAGCTCGCATCCAGTTCAGGCCATTGGGCCGTGATGATGCAGGCCGACTGAGATTCCACTGCGCCAAATCCGCGTTCAGGACAAAGCTTAGCTAAAATTTGCCAGATCTCTTCGGTGATAAAAGGCATCACGGGATGCAAAAGCCGCAATAGACAGTCAAGCGTATAAGCCATCATTCGCTGAGCGTGAGGTCGAAGCGACTCATCTGCAAAACGATCCTTGAGCATCTCAACGTAGAAACTACAAAAGTGATTCCACGCAAACTCGTACAGTTCGCTGGTCGCTTCAGCATATTTAAATCGTTCGAGCTTATCTGAAACGCTGGCCGAAACTGTGGCCAAGCGACTGAGCATCCAGCGGTCTTCGACGGTGATGTCGGATTCCTGGATTGGAGCGGGCGTGTAGCCTTCGAGATTGAGCATCGCAAAACGCGAAGCATTCCAAAGCTTGTTAACAAAGTTTCTGGCGACTTCGAATCGCTCACTCAATACCGAACCGGCGGGTAATGCTTTATCTTCTTCCGACTCCGCCCACTGCGTCGCAAAATCCTGCTTACACTGCGGACAAGTAACTCGCGGCGCGATTTGTGTCTTTTTAGTTTGCGGAAAACTATTCCCACATAAAACCGGATTTCCCTCTTTGTCTTTCTTACTGGTGGGACAGGGGCAAACGTAGCTGACGGGCAGACGAACATCCTGAGTTTCGGTGCACATGTCGGCCATCGCAAATCGAAGCGCATCAGCACCGAACGCGTCGATGACTTTGAGCGGATCAATTCCGTTACCCTTGGATTTGGACATCGTAACGCCGAAAGCGTCCTGGATTTTGGGATGAATGTAAACACGATCAAACGGAATCTCACCGAGATTGTTAAGACCCATCAGCACCATCCTGGCGACCCACAACGAAATGATATCGCGACTGGTGATCAAGGTGCTGGTAGGATAAAAGTGCTTTAGTTCTTCAGTCTCTTCAGGCCAGCCAAGCGTCGAATGCGGCCACAGCGCAGAGCTAAACCAGGTATCGAGAACATCCGGGTCCTGCTCCAGCCCAGCCTCGGTCAACTCGTTTTCGAGTGCTTCGTTATCTGACTGAACACAGACGTGAACCGTCGCCAACGGAAGCTCCAACTTGATTCGCTTTTCCTCGTCCTTCTCCGGGCAGGCTTCAGACTGGATCGAACAAGCGTCTTCATTGAACGACGGCAATGCCTTGACCTTGGCGATCGTCGCATCAAGCTCCTCTTGCGTGAAGCAAGGACGCGACCAAACCGGAATCCGATGTCCCCACCAAAGCTGACGCGAAACGGGCCAATCGCGTTTTTCGCTCAGCCAGTCAAGATAACCGTTCTCATAACGTTTCGGTTCGATTGTAACTCGACCATCGGTAACGGCGTCCATCGCAGATTGCGAAAGCTGATCCATCGCGACGAACCACTGATCAGCCAGGAACGGTTCAATCGGCGTTTTACTACGATCCGATTGTGGCAGTTCAATTTCGCGATCTTCGACAGCATCTAACAGCCCAAGCGCTTCAAGGTCTTCAACGACTTTTTTGCGGCCCTGCTTCATCGTCAAGCCCTCGTACTTGCTGGTTTCCGCATTGAGTTTCCCTTCCCGCGTCATAATGTTAATCATGGGCAAGTCACAACGCTTAGCGACGTCGTAGTCGTTAGGGTCGTGGGCTGGCGTAATTTTAACGCAGCCGGCACCGAGTTCAGGCTTGGCCCACTGATCACAAACCAGGGGAATCTCCCGGTTCATCAGCGGCAACATCAGCTTCCGCCCGTCGTTGGCCATGTCGCGCAACAACTCCAACGCTGGCAGCATTTCTTTACGGCGCTCCGCCAATGCATCAATCTGCTCTTGAACCGCTTCTTTCTCTGACTCGCTCGATTTCTTCAGCTTGTCTCGCAACTCCGACGCCACCTTATCCAGCGCCGCCGCAGGGTCAGGATGCACAGCAACCGCCGTATCGCCCAGCATCGTTTCAGGACGAGTCGTCGCAACAATGACGTGCGCCGGCTCATTTGATTTGGGGTCGATGACCGGATACATAAAATGCCAAAAATGTCCCTGAACCGTTTTCGAGTAGACTTCGTCATTACTGACCGTGGTTCCCAGATAGGTATCCCAGTTGACCAGTCGCTTGCCACGGTAAATCCATTGCTTATTGAACAGATCAAAGAACGTTCGACGAACCGCTCGCCCACAGGTTTCATCGAGCGTGAATCGGGTTCGCTCCCAATCACAACTGCTGCCCATCGACTTAAGCTGACCAAGAATCCGCTTCTCGTATTCGTCTTTCCATTCCCAGATTCGTTTGACAAGCTCTTCTCGACCAAGGTCATGGCGAGTCTTGTCTTCGTTTTCCTTCAAACGCCGTTCAACGACGGCTTGAGTGGCGATACCAGCGTGATCGGTACCCGGCATCCAAAGCGCATTGAACCCCTGCATCCGCTTCATTCGAATTAGCACGTCTTGCAGCGTGTTGTTGAGCGCATGCCCCAGATGAAGCGCGCCGGTAACGTTGGGCGGCGGGATGACGATCGTATACGGTTTTCGGGAAGGATCTGGGGTGGCGTGAAAGTATCCGCCACTTTGCCACATCTCTAAAATCTCAGCTTGCGATTTCGCAAAATCGAATCGAGTTGGAATGTCTGCGGCAGCGAAAGTCAGGGGTTGGCTTGTCATCCTGAGCTGAATCCTGGAGGCTAAAAAATTGGTTGTATTTCAAAAACAGATCGGCTCAGTCGTTTTCGGCGACCAAAAGCTAAATGTTCGTACTATTAGAACGAATTTATAGAAAACTTCCCGGAATTTCCCAACCGCTGTCTGGGTCTAGAAGCCGAAATCTCCCAAATGTTCGCAGGAATTTTGCACTTCCAACGCTACTGGAGCCTAGTCGAAACCTACTCGCAGCGGGGCAGGTGTCGTGCTGCAGCATCCATGCAGGTTGCCTGAACCGCCACGCTGCCCCTGTAGTCCAATATCTATCGACTCGACCAAAATTTGGAAGATAACTTTGTCACTTCTTGCTTCTGCGCCTCAAATGACGGATGATCTGAAGGTAGTTGGCCTTAGTGGTTTCGTTTTGTCTCATTAATTATTCGAGTCAAATATGCCTAAGTGGTGCGCTGGAACGGTTGTTGAAAAACAAGTTTGGACCGAAGGGCTTTTTACGCTCCGCATATCGGCTCCCGAAGTGACCGCTTTTCTGCCGGGACAGTTCTTACAACTGGCTGTGTTTCCCGAAGGTCACGAGGGAGATGAATCCAAGCTAATCAATCGACCGTACTCGGTAGCTTCACCTCACGGCGAGGAGCTTGAGTTCTTTATCGTTCTGGTTGATGACGGCGAACTCACGCCCAAACTATGGGCGCTGGAGAAGGGCAGTCCCATTCAAGTCTCGCAACGCGCCGCCGGAAGCTTCACGCTTAAGAAGACGCCCGATGCTGAAACGCTATGGTTGGTCGCCACCGGGACTGGCTTGGCACCGTACATTGCGATGTTGCGAACCGATGAACCTTGGGAAAGTTATAAGAAAATTGTTGTCGTTCATGGAGTAAGGCACTTTGCCGACTTGGCGTATACCGAAGAATTAAAATCCTTCGAATCAAAATACCCTGATCGTTTTCGCTTGGTGCAGGCTCTGACGCGAGAAGAAGCCGAAGGGACGCTCAATGGGCGAATCCCTGGCTTGTTCGAAAATGGCGAGCTTGAAAAAGCGACTGGATTCAGTTGCCAAGCTGACAATTCCTCAGTGCTTTTGTGTGGCAACCCTGCGATGCTCGACACGATGGAAGAGGTACTTGGAAAACGAGACATGAAGCGCCATCGCAGTAAGTCGCCGGGCCAAATTGTGCTTGAGCGATATTGGTAATTTGCTGACGAACTGGCAAGAGTTCTTCAGTTCGTTGCCGTTCACCGACGATGGTGCTAACGGATCAGCGCAGCAAAAAAGCTCGCATTGAGGCGAGCTTTAAATTTCTTAAACCTCCGGCAATCGCTTGACGATTCCATCATTCAACTGTCGCTTAGATCAGCTAAAATCTGCGACAATTTCGATTGCGTTGGGGGCAGTTTTGCATAATTCCCCGCAGGCCGGTTGGACGAAGCGGAGGATACTTAAACCCACTGTTGTTTATTTGCGGAACAGGCGGCAGGCCACACTGCGAACAGTCAAACGGAGGTTCAGCTGGCGGGGCTTGCTGTTGTCCGCAATTGTTGCAACCTTGATTAGGAGCGCCGCCGAATTGAGTCGACGAAGAACCGCCGTTGAATTGGGTCGACGAAGAACCGCCATTGAATTGAGTCGACGAAGAACCGCCATTGAATTGAGTCGACGAAGATCCGCCGTTGAATTGAGTCGATGAAGAACCGCCGCCAAACTGAGTAGACGAAGGAACGCTGCCGAATTGAGTAGACGAAGATCCGCCGCCAAACTGAGTAGACGAGGGAACGCTGCCGAATTGAGTCGACGAAGATCCGCCAGTGATTTGCCTTGGGAGCGAATTCTGCAACACGGATCCGCCCAGAGAACCAGGGACGCTGGCAGTGGAACCGGATTGCGCAGTTGCAACTTCCGAAACCATTGAAACCAAAGCGAAAACGCTCAGCAATGCTACGGTCTTGCAGAGAATAGATTGAAACATGAAGTTGGTCCCTTGTGACATTGGAAAAACTAAAAACTGCATCGTTCAACATTTGGCAAGGATGCCAGACGACTGCGATGTTCGAGAAAATCTCTTGTTGCCTCGCCAAGCTTAGCAATTCCGCCAAATTCCCAGAATACCAATCGGCGTCAAAATATGAGCCGGCGCGCTTGACTAAGTACTCAAATTGAGCGGTTCAGTGAAACAACGCCCTCCCTGGCCAGGCCCTTCGTCGTTTTTAGTGGGTAAGTGTTGTTTCGCGATCCGATCGCTCGAAACTTTGTCGCTGGTTTTGCCGACATCCAATACATCCAAGCCACCCTCCCTTTGGGAGGGTCGGGAACGCAGTGACCGGGGGAGGGTAAAGCGGTCTCATTTTTAACCTTAAAAAACATAAACGAAAACCATT
>CAYSQZ010000167.1:0-1733 GCA_964433035.1 uncultured Pirellulaceae bacterium
TTGCTTTAGCTGCGCCGTCTTCGACATCCAATTCCCGTGGCCAGCAGCCCGATTATCAGCGCGGTGCCCGGCTCGGGTACCGACGAAGCTCCGGCGTTACCCACCAACCATCTGAAATTGAATCCATCATTATCAGATTGGCTCCGATAATCGACACGCACACTTCCAATCAGCCGCTCAGTTGGGAACAGGCCTCCGAACCAGCTCAAAACCCCATCCAACGGACTGTAATTGCCGCGTTGAGTTTTGGCGATCAACCACATGCAAACAACGTTGAATGCGGCTGCGGCCCTCGGCTTGCGAGACGGAGACAATTTTCCAGTGACGAGATTCGCACGATGGTGATCGCTTCGATTTCGCGAGAGCAAAGAGGTCACGATTGAAGCGTCCTCCGAATCTCCGTTTACCTTGCACGCCCATTTGGCCGGAGATGAAGACGCTGTTGACATGGCGGTTATGGGCGGCAAAAAGTCTCCAAAGATCCTGGCCGAATCGGTGGACAGACCTCTGCGTAATTGGAGTTCGTCGCTCCCGCAGAGAAGAGGGAGCGATTCGATTCAGCACCAGCAACACCCAAGACCTAACGATCAATGAACTTAAAGCCCATTTCGTCCTGAAGATTTTGATTGAAATCCAAACTTAACTCGCGAACATAGCGCTGACCGACCTGAAAAGTCTCGTTGGGAATTCGCTTGTACTTAAAGTACTGATTCGCGAGGAAATCATGCCCAGCTTCGGACATTGCTCTGGCAGGCTCAATCGCCTGGACAACGTAGATGACGTCTTTGGAAGCGTTGGGAGCAACACCGGCTTCGAGCTTGGCAAGTGAAAATGCCGTTTCCATGAAATCTTCGCCGGCTGCTTTGACACCGCTGGGAACACCGTAACGAGTCGAGCCAAAGTTCGTGAACCAGGAAAACGCCCCGGTCGGGACAGCACGATCACCAAAAACTTCGGCGAGTGTTTTTCCGCGGATGTCGTTGACTTTCTTTTTCATTGATTCGGCTTCGGTCATCGCCAATTCAAACGCTTTCTTCTGTTTAACGAATTTCTCGACCTCGTCCCGACAATCTTCAAAATCCGGAACACGAGTTTTCGCTTTATCTTGCACCCAGAACAGATAGCTGTCTTGAGAACCCCAAAGATCATTGACGGTTTGAGCGTCAAACAATCGAATGTTTCCAAAATCATTGAACACCAACTGCCCAACAGGTACGACTGTTTGCTGACGTCGACCATAGCGCTGAACGGTCATCGGAACTCCCAATCTTCCGATCGGATCTTCCAGAACCTCAACATCGTCGACCATTCCGGTTTCACTGAAGACCAAGCCATACTTGGCCGCCATTGCTTCGAAATCAAGTGCCGCAGGCGGATCGCCTTTTTTATTGTTGTACTCTTCCCATCGCATCATTTTGTGAAAATGATCCTGGATCAAAACACTGGCTTTGGTCAACGATTCTTCCATCGCTTTTCTTGCCGCAACCTGACACATGGATCGCTTGACCGCATCTTGGACGTCAACCAACGGCTTGGGCTTGAGATTGTCCTCGGCTTCCGACTCATCCGAATCAGGCGCCGATTCCATGATGTCGCCAAGCCCACCAAGGGCTTCCTCTTCTTGACTGGCCGCAGGGGTCGTCACTGCAGGAGCCTCAGACGCCTCCACTTGAGAAGCCGTTTCTCCCACCACTGCAGGTGCTTCTACAACGGGTGTTTCAACTGCGGGTGTT
>CAYSQZ010000167.1:1833-10737 GCA_964433035.1 uncultured Pirellulaceae bacterium
ACAACGGGTGTTTGCACAACAGGAGCTGCGGCTGGAGGCGTTGCAACCGGGGCTTGGGTTGAGCTTGCATTTCCGACTACGGGAGTTTCTATCGTTCCCACGACAGGAGCCTGAGCTCCGCCAAGTGTACTTTCGACGACGGGAGCATCGGAAGTTGCAGGTGCCTGCGTTTGGACAACTGCCTCCACGACCTTCTCAACCGCTTGCGCGGCATCCGCCACCGGAGTCTCTTGAGCTGCGACGGTCGAGACAAACTGGAACCTACTTTTTGTAATTTTGATTGAACCTTCAGTTGCTGGAACTGCACTTCCACTTTGAGCTGGGACTTCAACTGCAGGAACCGCTGGAACTTCAATGGCCGAGGCCTCAACTGCTGGAGTTTCGACTGCTGGAACTTCAACTGCAGGAACCGCTGGAAC
The DNA here is from genome assembly GCA_964433035.1 of uncultured Pirellulaceae bacterium. GTDB lineage: Bacteria > Planctomycetota > Planctomycetia > Pirellulales > Pirellulaceae > Mariniblastus. The sequence goes on from CAYSQZ010000167.1 coordinate 2,253, forward strand.
TTCAAGGGCCGGAGCGTCAACTGCTGGGACTGCCGGAACCTCGACTGCTGGGACTGCTGGAGTTTCAAGAGCTGACGCTTCCACTGCTGGAACTGCAGGGGTTTCAACTGCTGGAACAGTTCCCGTTGGCGGCGGAACCACATCGGAAGGAGCTTCGCCTTCGGGTGCAGTAACACCTTCGGGGGCTTGAGCCTCAGATTCACCCGGAAGAACAACATCAGTGTCTGGAGTAGAGGTATCGATCTGGATTGCGTTGTCCTCGACGACCGCTTCCATCACAATGGGACTTTTCTCAGCAACCAACCGATCGTACTCTGCTTGAACTTCGGCGTCGGTCAGCTTGTTCATTTCGTTGGTCAACGCGACCTGAAAGTCCGCTTTTAGGTACTGAATATTCAGTTTAGGACCAACCTTAAAACCTGGATTTTCTCCAGTGGGATCTACAAAGTCGTATTTCCCCTGTTCGTAAACCTTCTTTAGCTCGTTGGCTGAAACATCATCACCGGCTTCAATATACTCATCAACGTTGACTGCAAGGACTTCACATTCGACCTTTTCCTGCGATCGCGCATACAATTCAATAGCTTCGGTCGGATTGGGAACCATTGGAATACCTGCCGACGCATATTGCTGCATTTGCGACGCCAGCAACTCAAATTTCAAATGCTCTTTCACCTTTTGCAGCGAACAGTTCTGATTGACTTCCCGGTTAATCTCATCAAGATCCCGATTGCTGAACGCGACATCGCCAGCGGACAATAAAATATATTCTTCAACCATTCCGTCACTAACCACAACACCCTCAGCCTTGGCACGTTCGGAAAGCAAGAATCTGCCGATTAGCTGATCATCGATCGAATCCTGGTTTCCATCCTTAAGCATTGGAATCGGAGTAGCCAACGAGCGGATCCGGTCGCCTTTTTTGGTTTCTGCGGTAGACCGAAGACCGCTGAGGAACCGCTGAGCCTGCCAGTGTGATCGTTCCCATTTTTCAAGATCGATGCGGGTAACTTTACCTCCATCCCAAGTCGCAACGACTTGCGACTCAAGCGCATCGGTGCGGCTACCTCGCTGGGCAAGTTCATCAAACACTGGTCCCAGACCAAAGATCGCCATCGCTGCCGAACCAAGAACCACCATCAATATTTTTGCGTGTCGTCGAAACCAACCGAGCATTTGAAAGTCCGTAACTATATTTGTTTTTTACTAAAATTGATCAACTGAACATTGATCCGTCATCTACTACATCTACATTGTGGCGGTACATCGACCCTATCGGGTCCATAAAAATGCAAATTACATTATCGCTAATACAAGCCAACGGGAACTCGACTTTTTGAGACAAGGGGTTGACAAGCGATATCGTCAGGGATTAATCCTCTTCAAATTGAAAACTACCCTAAAGCAATTAAAGTGGGTCGACCGAGGATCGACCGATGACCACGCCTAATTCGAAAATTTAAAGGGCAATCCGGGGCAATTCAATGCCAAAACGTAGTTGCCAATGCACTTTGAAGCTCGAGGAATCATGGAAAAGCTCCAAACCAATTCAATCGAGCCACCTGAATTGTCCGCCAAATTCGTGATCTAAGCAATATTTTTCTTAAAACTGACTCTGTCGCTACATAGAAACCAAAAGTAAACCTCCCGAATGTCAAAAACTCTAATCATTGCCGAAAAACCGAGCGTTGCTACTGATCTGGCACGGGTCTTGGGGAAGAACACGGACCTTGGGAAGTTCACGAAGAAGAAGGACTATTTCGAGAATGACAAGGCGTATGTCGCTTCGGCGATCGGTCACTTGGTCGCCTTGAAGATGCCGCTTAAAGACGACGGTAAAAAATTGCCTTGGAGCATGACTTACCTTCCTCACATTCCCCAAAAATTCGAACTCGAGCCGATCGAGCGAAGCGAGAAAAAGTACAAACTTCTGTTGCGGTTGCTCAAGAAGAAGGACGTCGACACGGTTGTCAATGCTTGTGATGCGGGGCGTGAGGGAGAGTTGATCTTCCGCTACTTCATGCAAATGGCTGGCGTCAAGAAGGACGTCGAGGTCAAGCGAATGTGGATGCAGTCGATGACCGATGGGGCGATCGTCGAAGCCTGGAATGACATGCGAAGCGGCGACGAGATGGACAATCTGGCCGATGCCGCCGTCTGCCGCAGCCAAAGCGATTGGCTCATCGGGCTCAACGGTACTCGCGCATTGACGGCTTACAATTCCCGCAACGGTGGCTTTAACGTGACCTCAGCGGGTCGTGTTCAAACCCCAACTCTGGTCATTCTGACCAAACGGGAACGACAGATACGCAGCTTCATTCCCAAGCCATACTGGGAAGTTTCGGCTGATTTTAAAGTCGCCAACGGCGAGTACGCATCGAAGTGGTTCCGGGAAGACTTCGAGAAAGACCCAAACGATAAGCACAAAAAGGCGGATCGGTTCTGGACGCTTGAAGAAGCCCAAGCCGTGCTGGACCGCTGTAAAGGCAAGGAAGGAAAAGTCGAGGAGCGCAAAAAGCCCTCCAAGCAAGCCCCGCCACAACTGTTCGATTTGACTTCACTGCAGCGCGAGGCCGGCAACAAGTTCGGTTTCAGTGCGAAACGAACCTTGCAACTGGCTCAGGCTTGCTATGACCGTTACAAGTTGCTGACCTATCCGCGTACCGACTCCAAGTACCTACCCGAGGACTACGTCAGCACGGTTGAAAAAACGATGAAGGCGTACGCCAAAGCCAAGTCCAGTGCGGCGTTGGCCGAGACGTCCATTGCTGCCGCCAAGTGGGTCATCGACAACAAAAAAATCGGGCCATCGAAACGAATTTTTAACACCTCTAAGGTTAGCGATCACTTTGCGATCATCCCAACCGGCAAGATGCCGCCGGCCAAGCTGGACGAGGCCGCGTTCAAGCTTTACCAACTGGTTTTGCGGCGTTTTATTGCGATTTTCCACCCGCACGCCGAGTACGAAATCACGAACCGAATCACGCGAGTCGGGCCCGATAGTTTCAAAACCGACGGTCGGATTCTTGTCGTGCCGGGATACCTGTCAGTCTACGGACGAAAAGCCGGAGCGGCAGCGGACAAAGACGAATTGGTTGCCGTCGCCGATGGTGAAACTGCGCTCAACACCGAAATCGAAGTCAAACCCAACGAGACCAAACCGCCGGCCCGTTACAACGACTCGACGTTGCTCTCGGCGATGGAATCGGCTGGAAAACTGGTCGAAGACGACGAGCTTAAAGAAGCCATGAGCGAGCGCGGGCTTGGTACTCCGGCGACACGTGCCGCGATCATCGAGAACCTGATTCGCCAAAAGTATTTGTTCCGAAACGAGATCAACAAGCGCGAACTGGTTGTCAGCAACAAAGGAATCGCGCTTGTTGATTTGCTTGATGAAATTGGAATCAACACGCTGGCGTCACCTGAAATGACCGGTGAATGGGAGTTCAAGCTCAAGGAGATGGAAGCCGGTCGTTTGACGCGTGAAGCGTTCATGCAGCAGATCAAGGACCTGACCGTAAAGATCGTCGAACAAACCAAAGAGTTCACGGCGGTCAAAGTTAACCGTACATTCCCCAACGTGATCGTTAAGTGCCTCGAATGTGAAGCCCAGGCGCTTCGTCAAACCGATGGCGTGTTTGAGTGCATGGTTCCCGAGTGTAAATTTCGGTTGAAGAAGCACATCGCCAGCCATGAACTGACTGCTGATGAAGTCAAGGAGTTGATCGAAACGAAAAAGCTTGGCTTGATTACTGATTTCAAGAACCGCTTCGGACAGCCGTTTGAGGCGGAACTTAAACTCGCCAAGCCGAAGAAGACGTGGAAGATGGAGTTCGTTTTCGAGGGCGATGACCGCCGCGAAGAGGAGCTTAAGTCGCTGACCGACCAGCACATTATCTGCCAAGCCAAAAAGATCGATTCATCTGACGAATTGATCCCGATCTACGAAGTTCAAAACGCTTATCTGGCTCCCATGATGGCCAATAAAGTTGATGAGCGAGGCGTGCGCATCAGCAAGACGATCTTGAAGAAAGAAATTCCGACCGAGCAGGCGATCAAGCTTTTCGTCGAAGGCAAAACCGATTTGATGCCGGGTTTTTTGTCCAAAAAGGGACGCAAGTTCTCAGCGCATCTGACCATCGATCGAGAGAAAGGCAAACTGGGTTTCGAGTTCGCTCCGCGCAAAAACGCCAAGAAGAAAACTGATGACGATGAAAAAGAAAAAGAAGGCGAAACCAAGGTTAAGACGGTAAAGAAGTCGACGAAGAAGAAAACGACAACCAAGAAACCAACGAAAAAGAAGACAACGAAAAAGAAGAAGGCCAAGAAAAAGCCTGCCAAAAAGAAGGCCAAGAAGAAACCGTCCAAGAAGAAAAAGCCAGAGGACGATTCGAACAACGACTCTAAAAATGGCGAAGACTAAATTTGTTTTGTGCTATTGCCTGGCGCAAAGCAGATCCGCCGACCCAAACTCCGCGCCTCCTCGATTCGATCTTGTTCACAACAGCTCACGCTGCAAATCCTGAAGTTGCTCACCAGTGGGCATCCAACAGTTTGGAATCAACCGCGGAAAGTCAACAGCATGGCTCGTCGAAGATTTTGAAACGCGATGCGGAGTAGAACCGAAGCCCTAACTCTGCGTCCTCCGCGCCTCCGCGTTTCTATCTCCTTCTTCACAACAGATCACGCTGCACTCTTGTAGTTGCTCACGAGTCGGTGCATCCACCAGCTCGGAATCAACCAACGGAAGCTATCTTAAAACACTATCAATTCACAGTCGCAACTAACTTGAGCCCCCAAGAGCTTCAGGTCAAATTTGATTGGCAATACTTATCGCTCTAACTTGTGATTGGCGCAACAACTAGTTCCCGCGGTTGAATATTTTTAGCCATACCATTAACTCAGGCAACATTCGGCTTGACCCGGTTGGGGGCTACTGATAACTACGACTGCGGAATTTTGTGGCCGGTTATCGACAGAAGAAGTCACCGTTGTTTAGCGTTTTCAAAAACAAATTGATAAAAATCTTGCTGGCAGCCCTTGCTTGCATTTCGCTCAATTGCGCCAACGCCCAAGCCCAGCGACCACGATTCGACCCTTTCTCATCCCAAACCAACGGCGGGATTCCCGTTCCTCCGCAAACGCTACCAGCTCTTCCAGGTCTGCCGGGCAATTCCAGCTCAATCATTAGGACTCCGTCGGCACAGCTAATTCCTCCCACTGGCTCCCTTCCTGCCTTACCCGGTGGCCAGTTTTTTGATGGCGGTCCGTACAATGGCGGGCAAATTATTCCTGGCGGCGTGGTGCCCAATAACGGAGCTGGATTTGGACTTCCCGGTGGATTCGCCGAAGTTACACCCGGGTTGGGTTCCGGCACAATCCATACGCCAAGTTTCGATCCATTCCAAACTGGCAATCAAGCGTTTCCAATTTTCCCAAGGGTTACCCAACCAGTGGTACCTCCGGCTTTGCCGCAGCCAAATTTTCAACCAGCCCCTCAACCACAAGCTCAATTCAACCAACCTGCTTTGCCGCAATTCAACCAACCGGCTTTGCCGCAGTTTAACCCCGGCCAGTTCAATAATGGCCAGAACAGTTTTTTCTCGCAGGCTCAGCTTCCGACGCTCGATTTCTCTGGAGTGCAAAGAGCCTGGAACGGTTTCCGGTCTGATTTTTTGCCTCGCGTGTTAGCGCGACCGCAGTTTCGTCGAACCTATTTACATGGCAACAATGGTAACGAACTTGACATCAACGATGTCGAAGTATCGACCACAGCGACGCGGCCAAATTTTCTCGGTGGTACCCAACCACTAAGAATCAGCCCAGGTTTTGGAGTGCATTTGTGGAACGGCCCGGTCACTGAGGACACTGGATTCGACCTTCCGCCGATCGCGTACAGTGGTTATCTCGCCTTTGATCACATCACCGATCCGCGCCGCGATACGGGACTCGAAGGAAACTTCACCGTCGGCTATTACAGCGATTTTGACAATACCTCATCCGATGCCCTTCGTCTGACCGGCAAGTTTTTAGGCTGGCGCCGCGTCAATCCTTATACCGTCGCCAAGTTTGGAGTCGAATATCTTGACCGAGTCGATATCAAGCTGCTTCCAGCGGTCGGTTTGTACATGACACCTAATCCAGACCTGAAACTGGATTTGTACTTTCCCAAAACCAAGCTCTCTCATCGCCTGCCCAATTTTCGCGATATCGAGTCATGGGGCTACGTTGGCGCCGAGTATGGCGGCGGTAGTTGGGCGATCGAGCGGATCGATGGCAGCAATGACCAAGTCGACATCAACGACGTACGAGCTTATCTTGGTATTGAATGGATCACACGTCGACGCAATACGGGCTATTTTGAATTTGGCTACGCGTTTAACCGAGAGCTTGTTTATAGCTCCAATCCGTTGGACCGGCTCGACATTCAGGATACGCTGTTGCTGTCTACCGGGATCGCGTTTTAAATGGCGCCACGCTTACGAGATGCTTTCGTAAGGACGAAGCGGCAATCTGACTCCGCCCCTCGCTTACACGTCGAAGTCGTGATTTTATCAAACGCTTGGAACAGCTAGCGCAAATGGGTAACCCGATGCGTCATAGGAAATTTCACGGATCGCTGCAGGTTGCGGCTGCTGCGAGTGCGGTCTGTACGGCGATGTAGGGAACGCCGAGGTCAGCCTGGAGCTGCGAGCCCGGGTTGCAGTTACAGACAGCGCTTATGGTAACCCGAAACGTTAGTGAGGGACGATCCCTCGCTCACGCTTCGGGTTACCAATTAACATGAGATTTCCTATTAAGCTGCGGGTTACCATTTGAACGCGTCGGGTTTCCATTTGAGTTCTGACCAAAATTTAAATGCATCGAACTAAAGTCTTGGAAACAGATTCAGATCAAGGCACAATGGCATCTTTGCAGTTTCGAATGGGCAGGTTTACATTGGTACAAACAAACCTTTGATGGTGCTGGGACAAAAATGACTGACACTTTGAAAATCATAATGTTGATTTGCTTTTTTCATTGCTTGGCCTTCTCCAATGAGGCAATCTCACAAGAAAATGGCAAAGCGAAATACGCGATTGCCATTCACGGTGGAGCTGGCACAAGTCCAGAAGTATTTTCCGATGAGGCGGTAGCGTCGCGTCGCGCGTCGATGAAAAAAGCACTTGAAATTGGCAGCAAGATCTTGAAAGAAGGCGGTACTTCCCTTGATGCGGTGGAGAAAGTCGTCCGGTTCCTCGAAGACGACCCCCAGTTTAATGCCGGGGTTGGAGCAGTATTCAACGCAGCCGGCGGCCACGAACTGGATGCGTCAATTATGGATGGCCGCGATTTATCCTGTGGCGCTGTTGCCGGAGTCTCTACGGTTAAAAATCCAATTTCACTGGCCCGCATGGTGATGGAGAAAACGCGGCACGTTTTGTTTGCGGGCAACGGTGCTGAGAAATTCGCTAAACAAATGGGCGTTGAGTTGGTCGAACCAAGTCACTTCGATACCGATGGAACCAAGGAACGCTTCAACAAACGCCGTGCGCGCAGCAAGGCCCAAAGTTCTTGGCAAAAGGACTCCAGCAAGGGCCAGAGGGACGTTGATGCCGGTTCCTATCATGGAACCGTGGGATGCGTCGCTTTGGACAACCATGGAAATCTGGCGGCGGCCACATCAACAGGTGGCCTGTCCAACAAAGAATTTGGACGAGTAGGTGACAGTCCGATCGTTGGCGCAGGAACATACGCCGACAACAAGACTTGTGCGATCTCTTGTACTGGCAAGGGCGAGGAATACATTCGACGTGCAATCGCTTACGATATTTCCGCACAGATTCGTTACAAGAATGTAACTCTCGATGACGCCGTTAAGGAAGTTCTGACAAACCAACTCAAAAAGGGAGACGGCGGAGTCATTGGCGTCGACAAAAACGGCAAGGTCAGCATGCGGTTTAACACAGGCGGTATGGCTCGAGCCGCTGCGGATTCCGACGGTCGTTTCGATGTATTTTGGGACAAAGACCTGAAACAGAGCAAGGAAGCTGTGGACGGAAAGAGTAAAGAAGCTGCGGGAGCAAAATAACGCGAATTGACAATGATCAATGCCCTTTGTTGTTGCGGCCCTGAGATCGACGGCGATACAACTCATTTACAATCTGGCTGGCTGCATTTCCGCCAACCAACCTTACCGAAACCGCTGTGATCCCTTCTGCGGGCTTGAGTGAGATGTAAGCCAAATCGGCACAAAAACGATTGCCAAGGCGCCGGGCCACAATCGGCCCCAGGGTGTTGTAGATCTTTCGAAACCAGTGGTGAGCTTGCGGACAAAGCGACTTGACCAGAATCTCAAACGCTTTGAGGCGACACAGCTGCCGATTGACTGGAAACCGCTGGCAGAGATTTTCGTCTGCGCCTACAAACCATTCGTGTCCACTAGCCGCCGCAGTTGCAACATAACAACCTTCTGGAGGCTCCAGTGGTAGTTTGGAATACTCCG
>CAYSQZ010000168.1:0-2072 GCA_964433035.1 uncultured Pirellulaceae bacterium
AAACCATGTTCAGTTTTGTTGTAATGGTTAGTGCTATCACTCAAATCCGTTAGAAGTTGTGACTTCTGACTAGCATCTACCTAAACGATGGTCGATTTCTGATAAAGATCGCGTCCGAAACGATTGGGCCGATCATGGGGATGAAAACTGTAGAGACTGTTTTCTCCCGGGTAGCATCAAGCGGTTATGATTTGGTCGCTTTTACTACCGTGTTATTTGTTCCGCCTAAACGGTAGCTTGACCCAGACAAAAGAACGAAAAGCCATGAAAACAAAACAACTATTTTTTCTGTTTTTGATCGGATTGATTAGCTGTTCACTGCTAACGATCAGTGCTCAAGCACAGCAGTTCGGCAAAAGAGCAAGTTTCCAGGACGATGATCCTTTCCCCGTTGGAAATGATTCGTCGCTTCAAGATACAGACGACCCGTTCCCAGGCGGCGGTGACTCTCCGTTTGAAGAAGAAGGTGGCGACCCGTTTCCAGGCGGTGACTCTCCATTTGAAGAAGAAGGTGACGACCCGTTCCCAGGTGGACGAGGTACTCCATTTGAAGACGATACCCCGTTCTCAGACGACACTAAACCACCGTTTGGAGACAACGATTCGGCTGACACTCAAATTCCCAAATTGCCGGTTGCTGATGGTGATCGAACCGTCGAAGACGATTTACCAGAACGTTTCGGCTCAGAAGACGTTGTCGATTCTCAGACTCAGAACGTCTTGATCAACTCGCGTTACGCGGGATGGGAAGGCGTTACGTTCGGGGGCAAAGACCGGATCAGTGAGGAACTGCGTGGAAGCTGGTTGATGGTTGACAACAACGGACGCTTCGAAGGAAAAGTCATTCCAGGAGCAGGGGCCGATGTTTCCAGGATGAACGTCTTCCTAATGAACCGAGGACGTTTGGTCAAACAGACCTCACTCGACTTCAATGGTCGTTTTGAGTTCAACAACGTGCGGCAAGGGGCATATGCCTTGATCGGCTGGGGCGACAAAGGTTTCTTTGCCTTTGGCGTGAACATTTTGGCAAACAACCCAAGATCTCGAGAAGCAATATCCAACAAGATCACTGTCACCGCGTTTCAAAACCGTACGACGATCAATACCGACTGGATTAGCTACTATGCTGCTCAGGTCACCTATCGTGTGTACGGCCGTTACCCTGTTGGAGAGGGGCCAGATGATCCTGTCAAGCTTTACGGGTTTCGGGGGCTGGTAAACTACTTTCCAGAATCGATTCCTGCGACTTCGGTTTCCAGCCATCGAGTCCAGACCACTGCCGATGGCCGTTTGCTGGGTCGTATTCATCAAATGAATTCGATCAGTGGACGACCTGTTGATGTTCGCACGACCAAAGTCCTGTTGCTTGAAGGCGACGATGTCGTAGCTTCAACCACCTGCGACAACTATGGCGTGTTTGAGTTTCAGGAAGTTCCCAACGGAAGCTACGGCGTGGTTGCAGCGGGTGTGGATGGCGTTGGACTAATCGGCATCACCGTCGGCGGTTCCGACGATGAAATGAATGACCAAGGTGAATTTGTTGGCGATGAGGAACACCCAATCGACTTTACTTTGGTATCCTCTGAAACGATGGGCTGGCTCAACCACTACGCTGGCGAAGTCGCCTATCGTCGAGGCTTGCTCGCACCTCGGCCACCTAAACCAAGAGATTCACTGGCTGGATTAGGCGATGGCTGTGCCAATTGCCAGAACCAAGCTGGTGGATGTGCAAAATGTCGAGAGCAGTACTTGCTAAGCACCTGTCGTCAACGTGGACTGACGTTTGAGCAATGGCAACAGTATTGCCAAGGTCAACCGTTGCCTGGCCAGTTCTCCTTTAACGATCTTGGCAATGGAGCTCTCATTGGTAAGGCGGCAGAGCGTATTCGCAGAAACACAGGCCGTGTCGAAAATCTGTTTGAAAATGCTTTTTATCCAGAAGCAACGACAAATCAAGTATTGAGGGATGCCACCCAGTTGGACCTTCAGTATCGTAGAGCCCAGCAGCAAGGTGGTTTCGCACCACAGGGCTTTGCGCCGCAACCAGGATTTGCGCCACAACAGGGATTTGC
>CAYSQZ010000168.1:2172-10700 GCA_964433035.1 uncultured Pirellulaceae bacterium
GGATTTGCGCCACAACAGGGATTTGCTCCACAGGGATTTGTTCCGCAGCAGGGCTCGGGGACAAGGGGTGTTTTACCTCAAGGTTCGTCATCCAGAGTTGTTCCCCAGTTACCCACCTTGGCTGTACCTACGGCGCCGCCAGCACCAGGTCCTTCGCTGAGCGGGGTTGCTCCTGGATTTTAACCACTAGTGGTCCAACCGACCTGAATTGACCGGATGCAAATCGGGTTTGCTACGTTCAGTTTTGACGGACCACTAGCTAGTTCCTGGTCGAAGCTGTTTCAACTGACCAGCAATTGCAAACAAAAAGCGGCGCCATTTGTTTGGCGCCGCTTTTTTTATTTCAAGTTGCTATGCCGATCCCGCAAGATTAGAAATCATCACCAGGAGGAAAAGCCCCACCGCCCTGGTAAGCATCCACGCCAACTTTGATCAGTCCGAGGATTCCATCCTGCATTTCAAACTTCATATTCACGCCATTTTCGATCCAGTTGGACGTCACTTGAATCCGGTCGTTGCCTGCTTCTTTTAGCGCCTTGGCCATCGCCTCAACGTTAGGATCGCCTTCCATCGTGGCAAAGAAATCAAGGATCGGAGCGATATTGACGTTGTACTGCATCATGTCGCTGGTTTCTGACTTGCCATCGATCGCTTTCTTGAGCAAATCAACAGGGTTACTTCCCAAAGCGAAATAGGCTTCCTTGGTCCCAATTCCCAAAGTAACTGTGATTTGATCACCTAGCATATCACGGACCTCCTCTTCTTCATCGGGAACTTGCACAACGATTTCGTGAAGCGTGATGTTCTTGTGACTCCCCGAGTTCAAATTGACCTCGATTTCGTCGCCCAACTTTTCTTCTGCCATGACGATCAATTCTTTGATCGTACCCTCCAGTTTTCGCGGGTCCGAAATCTGCGCTCCCATCGCAAAATTGACACTGCCCTCTTTGAGCATCAACACGGCACCACCGTCAAACAACCCTTCTTTAAGCGTTTCATCAATGACATCAACCAGTTCCCCCACCGACTTTTTGACCTGATTGAGATCTTCTTCACTCAAGTCGGTTTCTTGATCCAACTCTTTGAGCCCTGCTTTCTCAAGGTCCCGGAGCATCGTCGAGTACTGCTCCGCTTGCTCAGGGTGGAAACGGGCAATTCCGTTTTGGTTAAATGCTGAACCGTCCATTAAAAAACCTGTGAACCGGGACTCGCCCACCTGCTTGCTAATGGCCATGTGCTCCGCCAGCTTCGTATCTGGTAAAGCGGTAAAATCAACTTGCATCACAAGCGACTTGGATTTCTCATCGGCTGACATTCCGATGGTCAACGAATCCGAATCCCTGAACAGCATTTCCATCTGCTTAAGCTGCAATTCAAGATTTTTCTTTTGAAATTCGACTTGAACATCATCTTCATCAAAACTATCGAAAGCATCCTCGGAACTCTCTCGGATCATCTCGAGGACTTGTTCACGCATTTTTTTGGGGATACGTTGAGCGAATAGCTTGGCCGAAAGGTTATACTTCGAAGGAAGATCGCCCAGCAGTTCAACAGGCTTTTCAGGGAGATCAACCAGCATGTCGCTTTTATTGGAAAAGAACGCGACGCCATCTCGTTCTTTGATCACCATTTCCTGACCATCGTCAGTGACGATCGTTGTGACGTCTTCGCCTTCGTCGACTTCGGCAAACCCCGAAATAACGTCGAGCATTTCATCAATGTCTTCGATCGGCACGAAACCAAGAATGTCGGGGGCTTCGCTGCTTTCGTTTAGAAAAAGCATAACGCCGGCGTCTCGTTTCCCGTCGAGTCCTTTGGTGTAACCCTTGATCATCGCTTTTGCCATAAACTTCATCTGGGCGAAACCAGAAGCAGTTAGCAGATAGTTGACATCATTCATCTGCTCGTCGAATTTGGCGATCGATATAACAACAGCAGGCTCTGGTAAGCTCTGGCTGAAGGCTTTGCCCATTGGCAGCAAAGACACAACGGCCACGGTTGTTGCCAGTAACAAAGATTTACAAAATGACTTCACATTGATCTCCAGAATTCGAAATTTCGTTGAACGATTCGTACTAAGTTTTTGCGCATCAAAAACGTTTGGTAAGTGTCAAACAAACGCCGTACCAGAAGAGCGTTTGTTTGATTTAAAACAAAAGCATACCTACGACAAGTTTTGAAACACAGGCAAATATATCCGGCTCAGCGGTGCTCTTAAATTGTCTAACATGCGAGTTGAGATGCAATGACAGATTGGGGATTAATACAGATTTGCTATCCCTGCCAAGATAGCCCAAATGCAAGCTTTTTACGCCAACTGCGTTAGATCAGTAGCCCAAAGTTCTTGAAACCTTGGGCCAATGAATACGTAACGTACACAATCCAACTGGATTGGATCAGGTCTGGCGATGCGCTGATCGAACACCGTTGGTTGGGGTTTCCGCCAAAATCGTGATCGCTCGCTAGCCTTGGCTTCAGCACGGTTCTGGTCAAAGGTGCTTACGATGGTAGAGTCTCGCTTTTGAATTCGCGCAGCAGACTACCAGGAAATGCAGATTGAAACCGAAACGCGGGTGGCATCTATCTACCCTCATTCGGGGCACCGCGCGGACGTAAGCTTTGTGCGAATCCAATCGAAAAATTAAATCGATCTGGATTCTCGATTATCGCTCACGATAAACGATTCGGCCCTTGGTCAAATCGTAGGGGGAAAGCTCTACACGAACTTTGTCGCCAGGAACAATTCGAATAAAGTGTTTGCGCATTCGTCCAGCCACATGGGCCAGAACTTCATCGCCGGTTTCAAGTTCAACTCGAAATCGGGTGTTAGCGAGAGCCTGTGTAACAGTGCCATCAACTTCAAAAGCTTCTTCTTTGGCCATAAATCCTCTTTGTAAATTTGAGTGTGTAAACGTCCCCAAAAAGCTGGAGACATCGTATTTTACATGGGCACCGTCGTAAAAGTCTATAGCATCGCCGGGTTTTGAAATCGGAAACGCGGTTTCTTGGTTCAAAGATCTCAAAAGTCTCTTGGGATTTTGGGCTTCAATGGCCCCGCCGCGTCGCTTGGAATCGCCAAACCTTCTTATATTCAGGTGAGACGTGATTGGCCGGCGATTGATTTTTAAAGCTTGTGATCAAGAATCCCCTCTGCTGCCAGCTGGGTACCGATTTCAAATCGCCGACATTTTTATTCCACGGCAACCGCGACAGTTTATTAGGATGTACTCGGTGATGACTTGTGACTTGACCAAATCTTACTAATCCAAATGTACGACAGGATCGACGATGAACTCCGGCAATCGTCCCAGCCCCTATCAAATCCCCAATAGTTCAGACGATCCTGCGTCCCAACGCGAAACGACTGGAACCTCCAAACGAACGCTAACTCAGTTCGATTGTATTTGCATTATCGTTGGTACGATCATTGGTTCAGGCATCTTCAAAATGCCATCGATACTCGCATCGATTGTTCCAGATATTTTTTCTCTGATCCTGGTGTGGGTCCTGGGAGGGCTGGTTGCCTTGATTGGTGCGCTTTGTTTCGCTGAGTTGACGACCACCTATCCGGATCGTGGTGGAGACTACGGATACCTTAAACGTGCCTTCGATCGCCGAGTGGGTTTCGCTTTTTCCTGGTGCGCGTTCTGGATCGTCAGACCAGCCAACATTGGCTTAATGTCAATGATCTTTGGCGAGTTCGCGGCCAAAGCTCTGCCGGGTACGCTGCCCATGCTGGAGTACGCGATTCTGGCAATCGTTATCGTCAGCGCCTGCAACTTGATCGGTGTCAAGGTTGGAAAAACAGCTCAAAACGTTTTGACGGTCGCCAAAGTTGTCGGCATCCTGCTGATCGTCTTTTCCCCCTTTCTCCTGGGAGGAGGTCAACCCAATCCCAACGTGCAATCCGAGACCAAGGCTGCGACGGCTTCGTTGAGCCCTGAAGCTGTTGGGCCAAGCGCCAAAACAACGGTTGGCAATCAACAAAGCGAAGACGCTACCCAGCCCGGTTGGTTTTGGTTGGCGATGGTGCTGGTAATGTTCGTTTACGGGGGTTGGAACGATATCGCGTTTGTTGCCAGCGAAGTACAAGAACCAAAACGAATTCTGTTCCGTTCACTTGTCTTGGGTACATTGCTGGTGCTGGTGGTCTATTTGTTGGTCAACGCCGCGCTGTTGTTAGGGTTGGGATTTGACGCGATGGGTAGCTTGGGTGTCAACGCGACATCGAAGCTTGTTGAGCAGGGCATGGGACAGGTAGGTAATCGAGTACTTTCAGCTTTGGTATGCGTTTCCTGCCTGGGTTCAATCAACGCGATGATTTTTACCAGCCCCAGAATCTACTGGGCGACTGCCACAGATTATTCCGCGCTCAGTTGGCTCGCCGGTGATAATCAAGGAAGTGGATGGTGGCGAGCAATGTTGTTGCAAGCGATTGTCACGCTGTTGTTCCTGGTGACGTTTGGACGATCAGCAAACGGATTTACCGACCTGACCTTAGCCAATGCACCTTTCTTCTGGTCATTTCTTGGCCTGACGATCGTTGCCATGATCGTCATGCGATACAGACTCGATGGGCAATTCACGGGCTACAAAACCCCGCTCTTTCCGCTGCTTCCGTTGATGTTCCTGCTAACGTGCGGTTTTATGGTTTACCGAAGCTGGACGTATCTTGTCGCCAAAGAGTTGACGTCCGCTACTTTCTTGATGGCTGGCTGGCTGCTGGTGGGAGTGGGTTTGAGTTTCTTACTCAATCGGAACCCCAGCGAGATGGAATAGGTCAGTTGCCTACTGGTCCGTCGAAAACTGAATCCATTCCACGCAAGGATTTCGATCTGAAAATGGCGTAGATAAACTGGTTTAGCATCGGTCAATTCAGGTCGGTTTGACCACTAATTGGTTTCAACCTCGAGGACAACTTGCCTGGAAGTCTCAGGTTGAACGTCAACTCTGAGATCAGACGTTCGGTGGTCAGAGTACTTTTGAGCCACTTCGAGGCCGTGATCGTGAGCTATGCGTTCACCATTTCGCAGGTTTGCAAAGATCTGGAGAATCACGACAGAGTGCGTGCCTTGGACAGTTCCTTCCTTACCATTGGAACTGAGTCGAAACGTTCCGTCGGCTTGAATCGTGCCACGGGCGATCACTGGAGGATCGGATTCTGAACGGAATTCGATACTGCCAAACTGAGCGGCAGACGAATCCTGCTTGAATACGACCTTTCCTTCCACCGGATAGTATCGTGGCCCCTTTTCACCACAGCCAGTAGTAGAGATCACCAAGCAGAATAGAACCAAGCAGTATGAGCAATAGAAAACCCACTTGCTGAGTTTACTGGCCATTGTTGGTCACGGCTCCATCTTCTCGATGGCAAAGATTAGCAAGCAGGACAGTATCGGTCGTTCGACGTTGGGTTCGCGTGCTGCCGTCGGCAACTACGAAATTACAGCCTCCGGGATGCGAGGTGCCAAAACCAAAAATAGGTCCTGCTTCCTGATTGTCATTGAGAATCGGAATACCCGGCCCGCCAATACGTGAATGAGCAACCAACTCAGATCCGTTATACATCGGACCATTGAACGGAGTAACGTTGATTTGACCTTCGGAAATGTGCATCTCGCCAGCAAGAAACGTGTTGCTGGATCCATCAAAAATCGACTTGAAACCAATCCGATCGGTCCAGATAGCAGACATAGACCCATCGGCTGTCCGCAGTCCTCCTGAAGTTATGATCACACCAGTTCCATTGCCAGGGAAAAAATAATCTGTTGGCTCTCCTATAAATCCAGGCGAGGTGTCTCCGTGATTCCCCGCGTAATCGCCTACTGCACCGCCAACGACGATGGTTGTTGTGGTACCTCAGCCTCAGCCACCGGCGAAACTCGGGACTTCCGTCTCGGCAGTGTTGGCATTGTTGATCGAATGTCTCGATGCACACAGGAACGTTTCAATCGGAGTAGCAATCGCCTGTTCGGCTTGGCTCTCGTACGTCCGCGAAAAGTCCCAAAGCTCAAAAAGAGCGTCCTGCTCTAAAAAAGGTAGAAGCCTGACAAACCAGGATTCTGCCCCTTCTGTCTGCTGCGCAAATGTGGCAAAAGGAGGCGCTGAAACTCGCGAAGGAGGAAACGCTTGATAGGCATCGTGGAACATGTGTGTGGCCAGCCCAACCTGCCTCAGGTTGTTCAAGCAGTCAGTGCGGCGGGCGGCTTCGCGAACTTGCTGAACCGCAGGCAACAACATTCCAATCAGAATGCCAATGATCGCAATCACGACCAACAACTCAACGAGCGTGAAAGCTCTGCGGAATTTTGCTCTACAAGATTTAGACTTCATGATATTCATTATCGTCAAAGACGCTCGACC
Source organism: uncultured Pirellulaceae bacterium (assembly GCA_964433035.1). Lineage (GTDB taxonomy): Bacteria > Planctomycetota > Planctomycetia > Pirellulales > Pirellulaceae > Mariniblastus. The sequence goes on from CAYSQZ010000168.1 coordinate 8,536, forward strand.
GACTTGGCTAGTTCCTCGAATTGACAATTATAACTCGAATTTATGACAAAACGCTGGTAAAACAACAAATCACCGCAAGGCATTCTGTTTTTCGGTCGACGATACTACAAAAGCAAGGATTGTCCAAATTGGCCCGTTGTCAACAATGTTTGAGACTGATTTCGCCTTGCGATTTGATATCAGCCGCTGTAAGATGCTCCTACTAGTAGTACAATCTTCGTTAACCATCTAACCGTCAACAAAAGGGCTCCCTGTGGGAACTAAAAAGACTGGAAAAGGCCGTCGCAAAGTCGGACGTAAAAAACGTCGTATGCGCGCCAAGATTCGACACCGCAAGAAGTAGTCGAACCTTCTTATTTGCTTTTGAGCGCTTCAAAGCGATCTCTTCGTATCTGATATCTCGGCGCTTTCTGCTGCGCTGATTGATATGGTTGGTTATCTATCGATCGAACTTTCTTGTCATGAGACGGCGCCATGCCGAGGGTGTCCCATTCCGGCCCCGCACCCACGCATCGAGCGGAGCAGTGCCCCGCTTTTCCATCTCGACAACCAGTACGTACTTATGAACGAAGAATTCCTACCCCACGACCTTGTACCACACCCTCGATACGGCACCAAGATTCGCCCCGGCTTTCGTGGTGTCTCCGAGGAAACGCTACGACGCTCTTATCGTGACTACAAAGATGCTGCCATTTTCCCCAAATCAACGATAAAGGCGAACATCTCTGAGCAGAATCTAGGCCCGATGGATTCACGTCCTTATTACGTTGACATGTTAAAGAAGTGCAGATCGTGCCGAAGGCACTTTATCTTTTTCGCCGCCGAACAACAGTACTGGTACGAGACCCTTAAGTTCTACATCGACTCCGAATGTATAAACTGCCCGGAGTGCCGGCAGAGCATAAGAAGAAGGAAAAACGATTGGGAATGCTATTCTCAACTGGCCAGCCGCGACGAACTGTCGGACGAAGAACTGATACACTTCATTGAGTTGTCGATGGAATTTTGGAACGATGGCATGATTGGGAACCCACACACGATACGAACACTAAAGAACAGGGCTGCTCAACAACTGCCCGACCATGCCACTACATCGGCGATCCAGGACATGGTCAGCGAAATCCCTCCGCAAGACCGGTAGCAACTCAATGCACTAAAACCGAACCTCACAAAGCATGAGAAAGTCACGCTCCGTCGACAGCAAGGGAGACGAGAAAGTCAACTACTGCAAACCGAATCTCACTTGGTGGGAACAGCGACGTGCAATCCGACCAGACGCCCTCAGTCATCGATTGAGCTCAAAACTAAATTCTGCGAGGCGAACTCGGTGGCTCAGACTTCCTCTCCTTTTTCGCTTTCCGCCTTCTTCTTTTTCTCTGCTTCTGGCTTCTTCTTTTTCTCTTCAGCCTCTAACTCAACTTCATGACCTGCTTCGGCCATAAGTTTCTCAATCGCCTCGTCCAGTTTTTCACCTCGAAGATCTTTGTAGCGAATATTGCCTTTTGCATCGATCAGATAGGTAGCAGGCCAACTGTCGATATTCCATTTTGTTGCGATGGGACCGAAGGTACCCTTTTCGCCGTTCCAGAAACTACGCCAATTGATATTCAGCTCTTCAACCGCTTTACGCGCGACTTCGATTTCTTTGTCGCTATTGACTCCGATCAAAGCAAATGGCTTACCTGCCAGTTGTTTTACGAGCGACCGCTCGTGTGGGACCAAGGCCCGGCAAGGACCTCACCACTGCCCCCAAAAGCTAATCATCACAACGTTGCCTTGGTAGTCACTCAATTTAAATTCGACATCATCTAAATCAGTTCCAACAATATCAGGAACCGGTTTACCAATTGCCAACTTCCTGGAAAACTCAATTCCCTCTAAACGTTCGCCAAAAGGCACGTCTGCCAAGTCGGTAAACTTTGCATACTCTGTCTTGATCGACTTAGAGAGAGATTCGATCTCGACCTGCAGCTTCTCTGCAGCCTTGCCTTCTGCTGCATCGGCTTTGGCAAGCAGTAGTTGTAGAAGCGAAAAGGAAGTGGTGGCTTTTACCGATTTCACATTTGTCGCTTCGAGCACTCGCCGAAGAAGAGGTTCCGCTTTTTCGGGGGCAAGATCCCACCTCATTCTTGGTGCGAACTTTGTCAACATCTTTGCTTCGCTGT
>CAYSQZ010000169.1:0-10592 GCA_964433035.1 uncultured Pirellulaceae bacterium
AGAGAGTGATTCCTCATGGGCGCTCGCGCTTCGAGGCTGTGATTATTTCAACAGCCTGGAACAAGGCGAGCAAAGGGAAACCCGACGCGTCAGCGAGGGCGAAGCGGGAGCTGACATTGTCCTCGCTTACGCTTCGGGTTTCCAGGCAGCGTGAAATTTATTATTTAGCTGCGGGTTTTCAATGCTAGGCGACTATGGCTACGCGGTCTCAATTGAAAACGCGTCGCCGTCGAAATCCACTGTCAGTTCTTTTACTGCCGAAGATTCATTGGCCTTAAGTAGCGCCGAGGCAAGCGGATTTTCGATTCGCTGTTGAATCACCCGCTTGAGCGGTCGAGCTCCGTACTGCGGATCAAAGCCCTCGGTTGCGATGGCGTCGCGGGCAGATTGTGTGACCGTCAGCGTCCAGCCCAAATTCTCGATTCGTTTGGTCAACGAGCCAATCTGCAGATCAACAATGCTGCGAATTTCTTCTTGGTTCAACGTTCCAAAGACGATCTTCTCATCGATTCGGTTAAGCAACTCTGGCGCGAATCGCGCTTTGAGTGCTTGTTCGACCGAGTTCCGAAGCTCTTCGTCTGAACCGCCTTCTTCGGTAACCTTTTGAATCAGTTGAGAGCCAACATTGCTCGTCATGACCACGATGGTGTTGGTAAAATCAACGGTGTGACCGTGATTGTCAGTCAAGCGTCCGTCGTCGAGTAGCTGAAGCAAAATATTGTAAACGTCATCGTGGGCCTTCTCGATTTCGTCGAGCAAGACGACACTGTAGGGCCGCCGACGGACGGCTTCGGTTAACTTGCCGCCTTCGTCATAGCCGACGTATCCCGGAGGCGCGCCAATCAGGCGGCTTACGCTATGCCGTTCCATGTACTCACTCATGTCGATTCGAATCATCGCCGAGTCGTCATTGAACATGATCTCGGCGAGCGCTTTGCAGACTTCTGTTTTACCGACACCTGTGGGGCCGAGAAACATGAACGAACCGATCGGCCGATTAGGATCCTGAAGACCACTGCGGCTTCGTCGCACCGCATTGCTAACGGCGGCAATTGCTTCTTGCTGACCAACAACGCGTTGGTGCAATCGCTCCTCCATGACCAACAATTTGGCCCGTTCGGTTTCCATTAACCGATTGACGGGAACGCCCGTCCAGACGCTGACAACGTCGGCGATTTCCTCTTCGGTGACCATCTCGCTGAGCAACCGTTTTTTATCTGACTGCGGCATATTGTCCGCGGCTGCGTCGTGTGCTTCTGCGGCGTCAATTTGCGACTGAAGTTGCTTTCGCTGAGAATCAAGCTCGTAAAGACGCTTGTAATCGTCTTCGCTGACCGCGACTCCAGATGATTGGTTGGTTTTGATTGAGCTGTCGAGCTTGTCAAACTCAAGCTCAACATCGGCGAGTTGTTGGCGAGTGTTTTGAGTTCCAGTCATGCCGAGCTTCTCCGACTCCCATTGCTCGCGTAGTGAAACCAGCTCCTGACGCTTCTCTTCCATCTCCTGGTTCACTGACTCTAGCCTGGATTTGACATCGTCATCCTTTTCGTCCGCTAATTGCCGGGCAGCGAGTTCAAGTTGAATCAACCGACGCTGGACGGTGTCAATTTCTTCAGGGACGCTGTCGAGTTCCATCGCTAAACGAGACGCTGCTTCATCGACCAGATCGATCGCTTTGTCGGGAAGAAACCGGTCGGTGATATATCGATTGGAAAGCTCAGCTGCTGCGACCAAAGCTGCGTCTTTGATTTGAACACCATGATGCGTTTCGTAACGTTGCTTCAGACCGCGGAGGATCGAGATCGTGTCTTCGACGGTCGGTTCGCCAACAAATACCGGCTGAAACCGACGGGCCAAGGCTGCATCTTTTTCGATGTATTTGCGATATTCATCCAGTGTGGTTGCACCGATGCAGTGTAGCTCACCACGGGCGAGGGCAGGTTTAAGAAGGTTGGCTGCATCGCTTCCTCCTTCTGCTGCGCCTGCTCCAACGACGGTGTGAAGTTCGTCGATGAATAAGACAATTTGGCCGGCGGCCGCGGTGACTTCTTTCAATACGGACTTAAGCCGGTCCTCGAATTCCCCACGAAACTTCGCTCCCGCAATCAACGCTCCCATGTCCAATGCCAGGACACGTTTGTCTCGAAGGCTTTGGGGAACGTCGTTATGAACGATGCGAAGGGCAAGGCCTTCTGCAATCGCGGTTTTTCCAACACCCGGTTGCCCGATCAAAACAGGATTGTTTTTGGTTCGACGTGAGAGAACCTGAATCACCCGACGGATTTCTTCATCCCGACCAATGACCGGATCGAGCTTTCCTGATTGTGCTTGCTGGACCAGGTCGATGCAATACTTTTCCAGCGACTGGTATTTTCCCTCAGGAGATTGATCCGTCACACGCGCAGAGCCACGGACAGATTTGAGGGCTTCGTTGATCGAGGCTTTGTCGATCGCGTTGAGTTCCAACAGGCGTCCCGCCGCGTTTTTGGATTCAGCCATTCCAAGCAATAAGTGTTCGGTCGAAATGAACTCGTCTTCCATGGTTGTAGCAGATTGACTGGCAGCCTTAAAAACCTTTTGCAATTCTGCGTCGGGCACGGGAGTGCTTCCTCCACTGGCACTGGGAAGCCGCTCAATTTCGCCATCGACCATTTGTTTGAGCTGCTCGGTCGGGGCACCAATTTTTTTGATTAGCGGTAGAACAATCCCATCAGTTTCTTCCAGCAGACTTCCAAGCAAATGCAGCGTTGTAACTTCTGGATGACCTTTTCCACCGGCCATCGTCTGCGCGTTGGCGACGGCTTGTTGAGCTTTGGTAGTCAGTTTCTCAAAACGAAATGACATTGGCTTCCCCTCGAAAAATCTCTAATTGGCCTTTGGCAGTCAAATTGACTGACAGGTTCCAGTAGAGCGAATGGCATGCCAATTACGGGGGCTGCTAGATTGCGCCGTAATGTAGCCGAAAAAAAGGGGCCATGTCTCAACTTCCACTATTGGTGGACGCTCAACATGGCCCCGTGTGCTCGCATGATAGTTATCTCAAAGCTGCGGCATGCCAAAATTTCTGCCTTATGGAGTCGCGACATCAAACCAGACTGGACGGTTCTCTGATCCGGATGATTGTGCTCTGGACTCGGCATACTTTTGCTTAAGCAATTTTAGTCCATTGATCGAATCAATCGCATATTCGGTTAAAGCCTTTAGGGGTTTGCCTTGACTCTCGTCCCAGGCATAACAAGTCTTTGCTTCATTGATCAGACGTTTCAGGTCTGCCGGTGTACAACCTTCCGACGCGATCGCGAGCTCATCGATGTCAAGTTTCACTTCGTCGAGGTCGAGATTGGCAACCAGTTTTTCGATCAGAATGGCTCGAGCGGATTGGTCTGGCAGTTTCGTTTCCAGCCACAACTCGACGCGTCCTGAGCGAATCAACGCTGGCGGAATGTGACGAATGTCCATCGCGGTTAGCATCACGCAAACGCGTCCGGCACTTTCGCTTTCGAGTCCGTCGAGCATTGTCAGCAGGTACCGGTAAAGCCCATGCTCTTGACCGCTTTCAAAGATTACGTCGCTGTCGTCGATGAAAATCACAGCTGGAGCGTTTGCTTTGGCTTCTTCAAAGATATGCGAGACGCTGCGATAGAAATGATCCGTGCCGGAAATAAATGTGCCGTCGATCAGGAAGAACTTACCTCGGAGGCGGTGAGCAAGCGCTTTTCCAATCGTAGTCTTGCCAGTTCCGGGAGGTCCGAGCAGCAACACACCTCGCTTGGGGCGCAGTTGGTATTTTTGCGAAGCGGCGTCGTTCTCCAAAGGAAAGGCAACGTTGGCTTCGAGGCTTTCAATTAGTTCATCTGCGCCGACCAGATCCGAAAGCTTGATTTCTTCAACTTCCCCGAGTTCAACGTTACTGGCGAGTTGTTTTTCTCGCAGGTACGCAATAAAGTCATCTGTACTGTTCTTTTTTAAATCGGCACAGTGCTGGGCAGCGTCGGAAAGCTGATAGAAACTCAGACGCGGGGCAAACCGATGAACCTCTTCGACGTCAATTTTTTTAAGGCCAAATAGATTCGTGACATGTTGGTAGTCGGCGGGCTCCAGTTCACCGATGCCACTGACAAACGAAGTACGTCTTAAAGGTCTGGGGGGACTTCCGTTGGATGCGAAGATAATCTGAGCGTCTTTTTCGTCGCAGAACTCGACGATCGCCCTGGCAATTACGTCATAGTAATTATTGCGAGGGTTCGAATAACATTCCGAGCCGACTTTCAGAATCAAATGAAAGTCATCGACGATTAGGACTTTACCCGGCTCGTGGAAGGTTTCCAGCAATTTGAAAAAAGTATCCTGGAAAGAAAGGGGATGCTCGCCGCGTTGCAGGGCAATAAAGTCCCTCATGCGAATCATCTTGGCTTGGAGAGAATTCTGCAGTTGGTTTACGATCGTGGTGCGACCAAAGCCGCTACGAGACCAGACGCAGAAAGTCTTGAAGTCCTTGATGTTCGATTTGATCGAGTCAAAAACGTTGGCTTGGCTAGGCGATAGCGCGGGTAGCTTCTTTTTCATAACAAATCCGTCCATTGTAAGAATGAAATTGAAAGTCGGCGGTTAGAAGTGGACCAACAACAAGTCAGACGCGATTGCTCGTTTTCGATTGTTGCAGTCGTAGCTCGGAGGTCAAATAAAAAATCTCCAAGGATCAATTTTTGAAAGCGAAATTTAGCGTGGCGGGTTGTTTTAGTTTGCCTCGCTTGTCAAAGAAGTCTTGTTCAAAATGGACAGACGGTTTGCAAGCGGCTTTGTTCACGAAGTACAGGAGACAGGATCGGCGAGTAGGTTCGCGCTTTGTAGGTTGAGGGTGAACGAAAAAAAGGCGAGCCGAAAACCATTCGACTCGCCTTAAATTTGAAAACGTTGAGTTGCTGACTCTTGTTTGAGCTGCTTACTCTCTTATTCTTTGACTTCGAACTCTGCGTCGATCGCATCGTCCTCAGCAGCGCTGGTTTCTGAAGCGTCGGCAGTTGCGCCAGCGGGTTGGCCTTCGCCCTCAGCGTTAGCGTACATCGCAGCGCTCATCGCGTGTGAAGCCTGTTCCAACTCTTTGACGGCATCTTTGATCGCGTCCGTGTCGACGCCCTTTGAAGCCTCGCGGACTTTCGCAACTGCAGCTTCGATCGGCTCGCGATCGCTGTCCTGAAGTTTGTCAGCGTTTTCCTTGAGCGTCTTTTCGACCTGGTAGCACATGGTCTCGCCTTCGTTGCGAGCGGTCACCAACTCATACTGCTTGCGATCATCGTCAGCGTTCATCTCTGCGTCGGCTTTCATCTTTTCGATTTCATCATCGGAAAGCCCAGACGACTCTTTGATCTCAACGTTGGCCTCTTTGCCGGTCCCAAGGTCTTTGGCCGAGACATTGAGGATGCCGTTTTGATCAATATCGAATTTGACTTCGACTTGCGGAACGCCACGCGGCGCCGGAGGAATGCCGGTTAAATCAAATTTGCCCAGCAGTCGATTGTTGATCGCCATCTTCCGCTCACCCTGAAAGACTTGAATCGTGACCGCAGTTTGATTGTCGGCTGCGGTACTGAAGACCTGTTTCTTTTCCGTTGGAACGGTTGTGTTTCGTTCTACCAGCGCCGTTAATACGCCACCTTCAGTTTCGATCCCCAAAGTCAATGGAGTCACATCGAGAAGCAGAACGTCTTTGCGATCGCCCGCGAGAACCGAACCCTGAATCGCAGCACCGACAGCGACAACTTCGTCCGGGTTAACACCTTGGTGTGGGTCTTTACCGAAGATCGACTTCACCATCGCCTGGACTTTGGGAACCCGAGTCGAACCACCGACCAACACGATCTCGTCGATATCAGAAGCCGACAGCTTGGCGTCCTTGAGCGCCTGGTTGACCGGAGTCTTGCAACGCTCGACTAGATCATCGATCAAGCCTTCGAACTTGGACCGCGAGATGTTCATCTGCAAGTGCTTGGGACCGCTGGCGTCAGCAGTGATGAACGGCAAATTGATGTCAGTCGCCTGAGCGGAGCTGAGTTCTTTCTTGGCTTTTTCACAAGCTTCCTGCAGTCGCTGCAATGCCATTGTGTCGTCACGAAGATCGACACCGTTTGATTTTTTGAATTCGTCGGCAACATGATTGATCAAGACGAAATCGAAATCGTCACCACCAAGCTGCGTGTCACCACTGGTACTGATGACTTCGAAGACTTTCATGCCGTCATCGTTGTTGAGCTCCAAAACGGAGACATCGAACGTTCCACCACCAAGATCGAACACAACGATCTTTTGTTCCGATTCGGCTTTTTCGAGTCCGTAAGCCATCGCGGCTGCGGTTGGCTCGTTGATAATTCGCGCGACTTCAAGTCCAGCAATCTGGCCGGCGTCTTTGGTGGCTTGCCGCTGGGCGTCGTTAAAGTACGCCGGCACGGTGATGACGGCTTTGTTGACTTTGTGACCCAGATAGGATTCGGCGGCTTCTTTGAGTTTGCGAAGCGTCTTGGCCGAGATTTCCTGTGGTGTAAACTCTTCGTCGCCAACACCGATTTTCACGTACTCGTCCGAGCCACCTTTGATTTCGTAGGGGACCATCTTTTCTTCGGAGGAGACTTCGCTGTGACGACGTCCCATGAACCGTTTAACTGAGTAGATGGTGCGTGTGGGGTTGGTGACTCGTTGGTTGCGAGCCGGTGAACCAACGATGACTTCATCGCCGTCTGTGAACGCGATGACTGATGGGGTGGTACGATCACCTTCTTGGTTGGCGATAACCGTTGGCTCGCTGCCGTCCATGACCGCAACGACGGAGTTGGTTGTGCCGAGATCGATACCGATAATTTTTTCGCCTTGAGCCATTGTGCTCTCCTGTCGCTAGATAAAAAGCGGCCTCCGAGGGAGGAAGTCGCGTCAGTTTTTTGCTGGGTTCATTCGGTTTGGCGACTGACCAAAGGACAGCAAACCCGCCAAAAATACGAACCAAGCCACTAGTTTGCAAAGCTTGTGCCAATCGCTTAAAGCGTTTCGAAACTCGCTTAAATCAGGCATTGGAGGGGTTATTGGTCGATCGGGCCGAAAAAGTGAAAGCCGCTACTCGACAGGTCTGACAATTTGGCACAAGCAAAGAGAGCCGCGATTTGGGTGCTTGTGGCTGATGCCTGCCAGGGCTGTTAACATCAGCAGAACTGGTTAACTCGTTTGGACTGATGTTTTTTCGTTTCAAATTGGCTGGGAGGCAAACTCATGCGTTTTTCAAATATGCCGCGCAAACAATCACTAAATGTCGATTGCGATTTGCGTTTGGAACAACTTGAAGACCGGATGATTGGTTCGGGCGACCGCCGACGGGCAGTTAGACACCTCGTTTGGAAACAATGGTCGATTAATACTGGTTCCAGATTCGTCGATCGCTGATGCGGGCGTTTCAGTCCCAGCACAATTTGGCGGTCTCTTTTTGTCAGCCGATGGATTAGCCATTGACGCCAATGACAATCTGTTTGTGGTCTCAACATTCGAATCTGGTTTGTTCGTTGTCCAAAGCGTTCTGGCGAGCGGGCAAATTGACACCTCGTTTGGAACTTCTGGAGCCCAAGTTGTCGACACCTCCGCAGACGCACCGAACAACACTACCAATATTGAATTTACAATCTTTGATTCAAATAACAATTTGGTTGTTGGCGGAAACGGCTTGCTGACCAGTGCCAATGGAATCGACCGACTGACGTTCGTATAGAAAATCGGTTGATCTTCAAGTCGTGCCAATCGAGAAGACTAGAGTGGAAACGCGCGGGGCGATGCCCACGCGGTTAAACGAACCGCGTCCTGCTCGTTTAACCGCGAGGGCATCGCCCCGCGCGTCGTAGTGACTTTAGGGACAAAGCCTAGTTGAAATACGACAAACCCCAAATTTTCGTAATTGGGAATTTTGCCCAGACAACTTTGGGCAAAGTGAATTTTGGTCAAGGCGATCAAAGTCTGGCAGCGTGGGCACAAATGACGCAATGTAATTGCCGACTTCGAACACCTCTAGAACATCGCGAGATGTGGGGGCCAATGGCGCAGAGCAACCATATACTGGGCGTTGGTGTGGTTTGGCGCCGAATAATCTACTTACTTCTTCTTGTCGTTTTTCAAACCTGCACGGTCGAGAAGCGACTTTTTGAAAAAGTCATCAACTTGTTCGGCTTGGGGAGGCGTGCCGTAGGCGCCCAAAGCGTTCGGGTCGTAGCTGACCTCGAATTTGTGTTTGGCGATGGAAAGTTCAACGTCGGGGTCAAGCCGCATTCTGACGCCAACCAAAATGCGCTTGCCGTCGATCTTTACGCCGTTTCTCGAACGAAGGTCTCGGATGAACCAATAACCTTCCTCGATTTCGAGCAAACAGTGATGCCCTGAAACGTTACCATGATTTAAAACGATATCGCAGCCTTCCCTCCGACCGACTCTCAGTCTTTTTTTCATTAAAGGGATAGGATCTCCGCCGCCTATAGGAACAAGTTCACCAAACATAGCTTAATAGGATACTCGCGTATAATCGCGCTGTACAAAACCAGAAATGGACCCCAAAATGATGGGCCGGAAAAATTAATACAGCTTTAACAATACGCGGTGCCCTCTTTGACGTCAACTAAAAAGACAACCCATGACGCCAGCCAAATGGACTGGCGGGCTGAGGGTCTACGGTACTTTGGCTATAGCTACTATCTGAAGAAGATATTCGGGTTTCGAGTTCAACGAGTCAGTATCGACGCTGGATTTACTTGTCCAAATGTTGACGGGACAGTTGCGAAAGGCGGTTGTACTTTTTGTGACAATCGAAGTTTCAGCCCGTCGAGACGACTGCCTGTTTTGGGGCAAGCGCAAGGTGGCAAGCGAAAAGGCGACCAAGGTTGGATTACCGCCCAGATGAACGATGGGATGACCCGGATAAGAAAGCGCTACAACTGTAAGCACTTCATGGCTTATTTTCAGCCCGCGACCAACACTTACGCGCCAGTCGATGTCTTGCGTCCACTATACGAAGAAGCGATCTCGCATCCAGACGTCGTCGCGATGGCGATCGGCACTCGACAGGATTGTGTTCCCGATGACGTACTTGAATTGCTTGAAGAGTTCGGGCGCCGAGTGCCACTGACGGTCGAGTATGGATTGCAGACGATCCACAATAAATCATTGGAGTGGATGAATCGCGGTGACGATCACAATTCGTTTATCGATGCGATGGAACGTAGTATTGGACGTGGTTTCGAATTGTGTGCCCACATCATGTTGGGGCTTCCTGGTGAATCCCACGAGGACATGATGGCCACGGCCCGCGAGGTTGCTTCTTGCGGGCTAGATGCAGTCAAGATCCATAACCTCTACGCGGTCGAGAACACGCCGCTGGCTGACCAGGTTCGCTCAGGTGAAGTGAAATTGATGGAGCTTGACGAGTACGTTTCCACTTTAGTGGATTTCCTCGAATTATTGCCTGCCGACATGGTCGTCGAACGAATCAGTGGTGAGGCTCCGCGAGATTATTTTGTTGGCCCGGATTGGTGCATGGACAAGCCTGCTGTTTTGCGATCCGTCAAAGAAGAGTTTGAGCGGCGCGACTCATGGCAGGGTAAGAGATTCCAGTCGTAGTCGGCTCAATGAGTCGCCGTCTTTTGTTACGCCCGGTTGCCGCGAAGACCGAGCCGCAAGTTTTCTTGCATGGTCAGATCGTTGCCTGGGAACGCCAAATGCGAACGATTGTGCAATCCAATGGATACGCACTGTCATCTTGTTGACGACGCCTAAACGTAAGGAAATTCTGCGGAAAATGGCAAACATTGGAGGATTTAACGGCAATCGCGAGAAAACCAGGTGACGGCGCGTGAGTTGCTTTTTGTTCCGCCACGAAGCAACTGAATGCTTCGGACTTAGTGAATAACTTTCCTGGAGACTCAAAGATGACTTACTTTAAATTCTCACTCGCGGCCTTGGGTGCTTTTTTGGTTTTGGCAGTGCCTTCAATTTCAGACGCTCAAAATGCGACTCGACGCGGAGCTGTAGCAGGTGCGATCATTGGCGGCTTGATTGGCGACCAAAACGATCGTGCCTTTACGGGAGTTGTCGTTGGTGGTCTCGTCGGTGCTGCAGCCGGTAAAGCAGTCGATCGCAATCGTTCCGGCGGCTTCGGCGGTTCTTATGGCGGCGGATACGGCGGAGGCGGTTACTCGCAGAAAGCGATTGCCCCTGCCCCTTATCGACCAACCTATGGAGGCGGCGGGTACGGAGGCGGTGGCTATGGTGGTGGCGGCGGGTACGGTGGCTATGGTGGCGGATACGGTGGTGGCTACCGCGGACCTGGAGGTGGCTATGGCGGAGGTTATTGCCCGATTAGAGGGTACTAACGTTGTGCCAGTTTGCCAAGCAAATTGAAATTTGAAAGCAGCAGTCGTTTGGGCTGCTGCTTTTTTTTTTGGCTGGTCCGCGACAGCGGAATCACCCGGGCCCCGCCTCTCGCGTTTTACGCCAACGGCGTTAGATCAATAGCCCAGGATTCTTGAACCCTGGGACAATGAACACATAACACACGCAATCCCAACGGGATTGGA
>CAYSQZ010000170.1:0-3579 GCA_964433035.1 uncultured Pirellulaceae bacterium
ACGCTCGCGTAAGCATGCTCACGCAAGCGTGAAGCATGGCACCCGTTTTGCTATTTATTTCAGTTTTGACGGACTAGTCTTCGCGGCTTGTTACTTCAATCAAGTGGTAACCGAACTGAGTCTTGACCGGGCCCTGAACCGAATTAAGTTCGGCGCTGAAGACGACATCGTCAAATTCCTTGACCATCATGCCAGGGCCAAACTCACCGAGGCTACCGCCTTCTTTTCCAGACGGGCACGAAGAGAACTCGGCTGCGACAGCGGCGAAATCTTTTCCACCGGCGATTGCTTGTTTGAGGTCTTCGCAGACTTCTTCAGTTTCGACAAGAATGTGTCGGGCAGTGGCTTTGGCCATCGGAATGTCCTCTATGAATTTGAGATATTGTTTGGGTATTAGTCGTCAGTGTTATAGTTTGACGTATATTTAGAAAAAAAATAGACGCTCGCTCAGCATGCAGAAGTACACGCCCAGTCCAGCCAAGTTACTAGGCCAAACCGACGTTCGACTTGCCTCCTGAATCGAACGCTCGACCTGAGTCGCTGATTTTACGCTTGTCACCTTGGGAGTAGCTTTCGAAGTCGAGCTGATACAGTTTTTTGCCCGTAGGCGTGGGGTATTGGCAACTGATACAAGCTTGGCAAAGCCCATCCTGTGGGATTCCAATTGCCCGGGCAACCGATTCGATCGGCAGGTAGCGAAGCGAGTCACAGCCAAGCGTTCTCGCCATGTCGTCCTGGATCTCTTCCGTCAGAGTTTCGCCGGGAGGAAAGAAATTGGGCGCAAAGAGCTGCTCAATCGTCGACATGTCGATTCCGTAATAACAGGGCGCAACGATTGGAGGACACGCGACGCGGACGTGGATTTCTTTGGCGCCACCTTCTTCGCGAAGTCTCAGAAGCAGCGCTTTCATTGTTGTCGAACGGACGATCGAGTCCTCGACCAAAATGACTCGCTTGCCTTCGAGTACTTCTCGAAGCGGTGTGTACTTGGTCTTGGCTCGTTTGGCTCGCGTCTCCTGCGACGACTCGATAAACGTACGACCGCTGTAACGATTGCGGATCAAACCTTCGCGTGATGGTATTTTGAGATTAAACGCCATTGAATCGGCGGCGGCTTTGCTGGTGTCGGGAACCGGCACGACGATGGTGTCTTCGTCGATTTCGATCAAGCCAATCTTTTCTTCTTGTTCTGCAAGCTCTTTCCCAAGGGCTGTTCTGGTCGTATAAACACCTCGGTCGTCCAGCGTGCTGGCGACGTTAGCAAAATAGATCCATTCAAAGAAACAATGAGCCCGGCCTGGTTGATCGACGAATTGATGAAATTTAACTTCCCCATCGACGATCGAAATCGCGTGGCCCGGTTTAAGCGACTCGATTTCGTTACGTTTGAAACCGAGATTCAGCAAGGCAACGCTTTCACTGGCCGCTGCGAACATCGAGCCCTGCACCGCGTAACACATCGGCTTGATTCCCAACGGGTCCCGCGCGATCAGCATTTCGCCTTTGGCGTTAAGCAACGCCAGTGAGTACGCACCGTCGAGTCGCTTGGCAACCGCACGGATCATCTCAACCAAACAGTCGGATTGCTGGTCTTTGAGTTGAGTGCAAATCTCATGCATCAACACTTCAGTGTCGGTTTCCCTGACCAGATGATTGTCGGGTTGACTGAGAATGTCTTTGGCCAGTTCGTTATAGTTGGCCAATTGTCCGTTGAACGCAAACGTGAACCAGTGCCGCCTGTTGAAGTGATGATTTTCGAACGGCTGAGCGTAGCTTTTGTCGTCTTTGCCGCAGGTCGCGTAACGAACATGCCCGATTGCAGCAGGACCACTGTAGCGTTGCATCAAGCTGGTGGCCTTGGCCGTATGCGAAAGCCGAAACACTTCCTGAACACTACCGATGTCCCGATAGGTGTCAATCAGCTGGCCATTTTGAGGCTCGGGATGAAATCTTGAAATTCCTGCGGACAATTGGCCGCGATTCTGCATGTCCAGCAGCATTCGAGGTATCAACGTCGAAGCACTGTCCGCCTCGCCGCCGGGGCAAAGCTCGCTGACAGGTTGGTCAGGCAATTGGTAAATTGCGGCAACGCCGCACTCATGATGGAGTTCGCTCATCGAGTTTTCCAGTGGCGCAAATCAGTCGCGGCGTTAGTATCCGCCGAATGCGAATTCTAGATTCACCAACAAGTTTCAACAACCGCCGATTTTTGAAAGTGGTCACAAAAGATCAACGACTGCGGACCGACTCAGCTCGCAGAATCCGAGCCCCGCCGGAAGCATTGTTAAAACCGTTGGCCAATCAAATTCGGTTCTACCGGTTGAGACTCCAGAGGTTAGAATGTTTCGTTCATGCCGCCTGAGCCGGCAGCTAAATTTTTTGGAGAAAACTATGCCGAATTTTGACAATTGGATCGCCGACCGTACAAGAGGTTTTGACTCCAGTGGGATTCGACGAATGTTTGATTTGGCCGCAAAGCTGAAAGATCCGATTAATCTTTCGATTGGCCAGCCGGATTTCGATGTGCCCGAGCCAGTCAAAGCAGAGCTGATTCAAGCAATCCAGGACGGTAAGAACGGTTATGCTTCGACTCAGGGAATGCCCGTGTTGCGTGACAAGCTTCAAGCAGATATCGACCAACAGTTTGGTCATGATGATCGTACCGTTTTTGTCTGCTCGGGTACCAGCGGCGGGTTGTTTCTGACTGTCCTGGCGATGATCGATCCGGGCGATGAAGTGATTTATTTTGATCCTTATTTTGTAATGTATCCGGCAATGGTCGAGATGGCCGGTGGCAAGAACGTGCCAATCAGCACTTACCCTGATTTTAAGCTTGATGTCGCAAAGGTCGAATCGGCGATCACTGACAAAACGAAGATGATCATTCTCAACAGCCCATCCAATCCGACTGGGGTCTGTCCGAGCCAGGAAGAGATCAAGGCGATTGCTGAACTGGCACATCGAAAAGGGATCTGTCTGGTCTCTGACGAAATCTACAGCAAGTTTACCTATGACCAGCCGCACGTTTCGGCGGCGAAGTTCAATCCTGACACGGTTGTGATCGATGGATTCTCAAAGTCATATGCGATGACCGGTTTACGGGTGGGTTATGTTTCAGCGCCGCAAGCTCTGGCGCAAACCATGTTGAAGATCCAGCAGTACACGTTCGTTTGTTCGCCAACGCCGGCACAGTGGGCCGCAGCGGTGGCGATGGATGTTGATATGTCGCAGTATGTCGCCAATTACAAATCCAAACGAGACCGATTGCTTGATGGTCTTAAGGACGACTATGAAATCGTCAAACCGGGTGGCGCATTTTACGTGTACCCGAAACTGCCATGGGGCAACGGGCAGCAATTTGTTGACGAAGCGATTGCCAACAACTTGATGGTCATTCCAGGGAATATTTTTAGCGACGCAGATTCGCATTTTCGAATTTCGTATGCGGTCGACGACGCAGTGATTGAGCGCGGGATTGAGACGCTTTGCAAGATCGCCAGAAATCCACCAGCTGGCATTGGGGCTTAAGAACCTTCCAAGCCAAGCCGAACATTGATGTTGACCGAACATTGATGTTGA
>CAYSQZ010000170.1:3679-6765 GCA_964433035.1 uncultured Pirellulaceae bacterium
CCGAACATTGATGTTGACCGAACATTGATGTTGATTAACTGGGTTGGTAGCAATGGAGCGATGCTACTCGGGCTTTGCTGGTTCTGCTTTGCCGCCCATTTTCTTGACGCTGGGCCGTTTGGCTTGCTTGGGGCGATCGCTTTCGGGTAACAGTTTCCATAAACGAGATTTCGCTTCGGGGCCCACCTTGTCCAATTGTGATTTGAACAGCCCTCGCAATTTTTCTTTGTCTCGATCCAGAACTTTATACGCGCCGGCTCGCTCGGCATACTTTTTACTGTCAAGCAATTTAATTAGCTCGAGGTATTTCTTGCGAATCGGCGCCGGTGGCATTGCCATCGGATTGTGAAATTCGCGAATCATCTCAATGGCAATCTCTCGTTCTTTGCCAAGCACTTTGACCATCAAGTTTTTGCCCGTGAGTTTTCCCTGTAACTTCGAGCCGTCCCACAACGTTAGGTTTGCGCCTGCGGCCAAACCGGGCGATGACTCCAGGGTCAGAACCTGTTCCGGATTAATCGTTTGGGTTCCAAAGAGCGACGTAAATTCCATGGGCTTTTGGTCAGTCAAGAACTCGATCAGAAGATGCCCCTTTGTGTCGAGCCTCAAATAAGCGTGATCAGCGGGCAGTTTCCGGTTATTTTCGATTTGTCCGTTCATGAAAACTGCGGTCAAGTTCTTCGGAGAGATTTTCATCGTCGAGCCGTCGAAAATTTTTACTTCGATATCGTCGTAGAGAAACCCCGTGAACGACTGGCCATCCACCATGGCGAACTGTGGTTGTTGTTGACTTTTGCCCTGCTCCATTTCGATCGTTTGAATCGACTTAAAAGGGACATTCAAAACACCGATTGAGGTATGGACCTTGAGTGATTCGGTAAGCGGTGTGCCGGTCAGCCGATCCTGGCTGACAAACGCGAAAACGGGGGCCTTGAATTCGAACCATTGGCCTCGCTTTCGTTTTTTTGCTTTCGCCAGGTCTGGTTCTTTAGGAACCAATACTTCAATGTTCTTCAGTTCGATCTCACCCTGTCCGCCATCGGAGAGTTCAAATTTGACTTTTTCGGGTGTAAGTTTTCCTTCCAGGATCGACCCGTCGTCGGCCGCAATGGCATATTTTTCGCTGTCAAAACGAACTGCATTGACGATCTCTTCGGCTTTGTATTTGCGTGTTCCAACTACTGTCTCAAGGTGGAACTCTTGAGTTAATAATTTTCCGTAGACCCTGTCCTTTTTAAGCGTCGCAATATAGTCACTTGAGGCTCGGTCAATGAGTTTTAGTTTTCCAGTATTGTATAGCCCGTATCCAGGGAGATTCACAAATGCGAAAGCCTTCTTTTTATTGATCTGCAAGATACTCTTGCGAAACGCCTCTTCGTCAGAGAATGTCGCTTGACCCGTTCCCGGTCGTCGTTGACCGACAAAGTAGCCGATCGACTTTGTCTCTCCCGGTTTAAGCTCGAGCTGCGGAAAAGAAAATTGATAGATGTCACCACTTCCGCTTAGTGTCGGCAGGTACGGCGTATCGGGTTCACCAAAATGGAATGCGATCAAGGGGCGATTGGGTTGGTGCATGTAAAGCAAGGCCGACATCTTGCCTTGATCATTGGCTTTCACCTGCGGCGTTGCAGCTTCACCGAAATCCGAATGGATAACCGGAAGGCATTTGGTTGTCTCGTTACTCGAGTTGGTAAAGCTGTCGGCGTAGACCAAGCCAGGTGGGTCTTCGACTACCAAAACGTGTCGGGTCACGGTAACGTCACCCAACGTCTGTGCCCCGAACACGTACAAGTCATCTTGTTTAACACCTTGGCCTGAACCGTCGAACCCGGCCCCATCGACTTGCAGAATGATCCCGCCATCGAAAGCGTCATCCGAGCCATCGTTAATTGAACCACCGGTAGCAAAGTCCCAATAGAATCCCATTTGGTCGGTGACTTGTTGCCCCAGTATGGGAGCTGGTATCAGCATCAGCAAGAAACAGAAGAGTGTCAAACGATCCGGCATCAGGTACTCCTAAGACAACGCATCGCGACAATCGCAACGCCGTGTACTAGGTTAAGCGAAGCATCCGAGTAAGCAAGCGTTTCCCTTGATAGAGTTGCAGCGTGCGTGCTGCAAGAGTCTCGATTTTCGTAAGAAACCTGAGCTGCTATGAAAACGAAAGATGGCGATTTCACGAGTTCAGAATATTTCTGCCGAGTTGCCGAATTCGCTTGCGCTGCAGACGCTTGCTCCGCATTTCAATCCAGTGGCTAAAAGCCGCTGCCGTTGAACTGCCTTCCAAGTCGGGATTTGGGCGCGTAAGGGCTGCCTTGAATTGCCACTGATTCGGCTGAAGCACGTTCATAACCCAGCGGCCTGCCACCAATGATTGGCGGAGCCAAGTCGTTACTGGGGTATGGGTCGTGAACGACAGCGCGATTCCGCTGCATTCCGATGGTACCCTGCGGACCAAAGTTGGGGCGGTGGTTGCACCCGACTGAAACAAAACAGGCCGCGACAACGCCTGCCGTAGCCATATAACCAGGATGCAGGTTGTGTTTGATTGCCATGATTTCGCCAGCGCTATTGTGCAGTTCTACAGTGGATCATTGAGATCGTGGACAACGATAGGCTTGTGCCGCCATCGAGACAATATCGCTCTGATGAAGCCAGGTGATAGCACAGCGAGGGCGAAAACAATCGGAGTTCGATGGCTCGATATTCTTTGATCACATCGGAGTGCATGTGCAAAAAGAAAAACGGTTTGATCCAGAAAGTGAATCAAACCGTTTTTCTATATTAACGCGCCAAGTCGAAGCTCAGCGATTATCTATTTACCATCACTGCGTTGCAGTGAGTTAGCTGCGTTTGATAATAAACGCAGCTGGATCAACAACTGGCTTGACGCCGTTGCTGGCACCCTCGGCACCAGGAATAACTATACTTCCTTCAGTCGCTTTAGGAATAATATCAGCCGGAGTGCTGATCACAGGCTGAACTGAAGTATCAACTGGAACTGGATCGTTGATCACGCCAGAAGAACTACCAGCGTCAAAGCTCTGAGTTGTTCCACTGCCAAAGCTCTGAGTCGTGCCACTGCC
>CAYSQZ010000170.1:6865-10590 GCA_964433035.1 uncultured Pirellulaceae bacterium
CCGCTTGGGCGAAGGCCGGAAACAGCGTTGCCAACCCGACCGCGAAGATCGAGTCCACCACCGCATCCACAAGTGTCAGCTGTCGGAGCACCGCATCCACTACATCCGCCGCTTGGGCGAAGGCCGGAAACAGCGTTGCCAACCCGACCACGAAGATCGAGTCCACCACCGCATCCACAAGTATCAGCTGCCGGAGCACCGCATCCACATCCGCCACTTGGGCGAAGGCTGGAGAAAGCACTTCCAGCTCGACCGCGAAGATCGAGTCCACTACCTAAACCACCAGCAGAGCAACCGCAGCTTGATTCAGCTGCAGCACAAGGAGCAGGAGCAGGGGCGGGTGCAGAACAGCCGCACGACGTCGCTCCGCCGCCAAGGATTGCTTTACCACCGCCGCCGCAACCGAGGCTTCCGGCGCGGCCCAACATACCTTTGAGCAAACCACCAGGAGCTGCGCTATGTCCGGCTGAACATCCGCAGGGCGCTGCTACAGGAGCAGGAGCGGGTGCGGAACAGCCGCACGACGTCGCTCCGCCGCCAAGGATTGCTTTGCCACCGCCGCCGCAACCGCAACCGAGACTTCCGGCGCGGTCAAACATACCTTTGAGCAAACCACCAGGAGCTGCGCCATGTCCGGCTGAACATCCGCAGGGCGCTGCTACAGGAGCAGGAGCGGGTGCAGAACAGCCGCACGACGTCGCTCCGCCGCCAAGGATTGCTTTGCCACCGCCGCCGCAACCGCAACCGAGACTTCCGGCGCGGTCAAACATACCTTTGAGCAAACCACCAGGAGCTGCGCCATGTCCGGCTGAACATCCGCAGGGCGCTGCTACAGGAGCAGGAGCCGGAGCTGAGCATCCACAAGGTTCTGCAACGGGAGCAGGCGCTCCGCACGAGCCGGCGCCACATCCACCAGCTCCCATGAGCCGTGAAAATAGCGAGCCTGAGCCCAAACTGCATCCGCCGCCACCGCCGCCGCAGCCACATGAGCCAGCACCAGAAGCAGGAACACCAAATCCGCAGCCGCCACCGAGAGGCTTGCCGAAGCTAGAACCACCAGCACACCCGCCGCCAGTGCATCCGCCGAAGATTTTTGAGAATAGTGATCCGGGCGCCAGGCCACATCCGCTTCCTCCACTGCACCCGCAATCGGGGGCTGCTTCGACAGCGCTGCAGGTTGGGCCGCAAGTATCAACCGTGGGAGTTCCGCAACCAGCGGAAGCACCAGTGCCGATACCTAAAAGCCCATTTCCTCTGGGCTGAAACAGTTTGCAACCGCAGTTAAAACCGGTTTTGCCGCCGCAACTTAAGATCGGAGCATTGTTGCCACAACCGTAGTCGCCACCGCAGCCGCCGAACAAACGTCCGGGCTGGCCAATTTTTGCTTTACTGCACAATCCAGCTCCTCCACAGGAAGAAGCGGGTGTGTCACAACAAGACGGCGCTGCATCGCAACCGCAGCCGCCTCGGTTGAGCATCCGGTCAAGAAGTTGACCATTGCTGTCGCTGCACATCATTGCGACGCATGTGAAAAGCGTCACTGCAGCCAGTTTAAATTTCATTGAGACTCGTCTCCTTGAGTTTTCTAAAACTTCAAACGACCATTTACCAAACCGCTCAACGCTCAATTAATGATTCGGCCGCCTCATCAATTCGCGCCCCAAATAAAATTGGATTGCCCACGGGAAGTGGGTCCGATTGAGGTGGGATAGATGCACAGCAATTTGCTGTTTGGTGGCTTGATTTATGCGCAAGACGTTTGAGGTTCTGAGGACAACTTATTCGATTACCATTCCTTCGGGTTATCAAAAAACGAATAAGTCGTGCGTGCTGAATTAGCACTACATTGATTTACCTGTGTCGTCATCGACTCCATCAATCGAACTGCTGTAGAACGCAAAGTCGAATACCGCTGGTAAGCAATGCCCGCATGATGACGGTCCATATAGTCGTGATGATTCAGTCACGATTCTTGTTCAGATAAACTTTTACGGCTGTTGAAAGAATCAGCAGTCGGCTAGTTTTCTAGAGACGGTACGATCGCACCCTCAAGGTAATTTGGTGGGGTTGAAGTGGCCATTGTGATGGAAATTGCCAGCAAATTACTCAGCCACACCGGAAATCACTAAAGCGAAGAAAGAACCAAAGCCATCAAAAAACGCAAATTGCTTGCTCAATTCTGGCTCTTGTGGCTAGGCATTAGTTCAAACGCATTGTCCGCTGGATTGGATTAAGTAGACTTGAGAGGTAGGTTGACCACTGAGAAGGTTAGTGTGAGTCTTGGGCCTATCCCTTGGATTGATTAACTGGCCCTGGAATAACGTTCTGAGAGAAGCTTGTTTCATCCGAACGTGATAAGCCCAAAGCTAACACCAGTGAGGCTTTTGTTGTCAAAGGAAATTTGTTTGGGTATCTCGGTTCCAAACGCACGATAAAAAGCTGCATGAGGCTTTAACTAAATAGGCGTCATCCAATCCTGTCCGATTCTGAGTTTGAATTTTTCTACCATGATTTTCTGTTTTCGAGTTAAGTTTCTTTTGCTCTTTGTTTGTTGTTTTTTGCTAAGCGTCGGAACAGGATGTAATCAACAGCGTTATAAGCCAGCCAAGTGGAGAGCAGGACAGCGCAACGCTGACGGTGAAAAAGCAGGAGCCAATAACAGCGTTACGATGCCCGTTGGAGCTTGGAGCAACCTGCCTGAGCGAAACACGCTTGGCAGTCTACCAGGCCGCAGTGGCCGTACGTTGCCAGGCCGAGCTTGGAACTCGCTCCCAAACCGTGGGAGCGCTTCATCATTGCCGGGTCGCAGGTCGGGTATGTCGTTGCCTAATCGTGGTGGACGTGGTGGACTCCAGGGCGGATCGTCTTTACCGCAACGGCGTTGGCAGTTGCCCGCCCGTGGTGGAGACACGATGCCACGACGACGATGGCAACCGATGCCACGCCAAAGCACGATGCCGGCGCGGAAATACGAAATCTGATTTCAGTTGGAGAACTTCAGCACGCCCGCCAGAGCGAGAATTTCGTTTGCCGTTGGGCGTTTGTAATTCAAACTGGATT
The DNA here is from genome assembly GCA_964433035.1 of uncultured Pirellulaceae bacterium. Lineage (GTDB taxonomy): Bacteria > Planctomycetota > Planctomycetia > Pirellulales > Pirellulaceae > Mariniblastus. Next base: position 9,926 of record CAYSQZ010000170.1, read on the forward strand.
GCGCTCGTGCTTAAAGCAGAAAACTACCCGCAAAGCTCGTGGCAAGCCTGCATGGCTCATTTTGGTACTGGATCTACCACGCCAACGAGCAGCTCACGGATCGCTCCCTGAATCGGGACAGACTTGGCGGTTTGGCGGTCAATCAAAATGAAGTGATACATCGACGTTACACAAACCGTTGGCTTGTCCAATCGATAAACCAATTGCTTGACATCGCCGCTGGCAGAACCGAGAGCAACCAAGCTGGTCTCGACGCGGATTGTTTCGCCTTCATGAACCGGGGCTCGAAAACGCAGTTTCATGTCGATGATAATAAATCCCAACTCTTGCTCTCGAAGCAGTTTCACTAAACCGATGTCTTCAGCGTATCGCCAACGGGCTTCTTCAAGCAACTCCACGTAACGGCTGTTGTTAACATGCCCGAAGGCATCGGTGTGAAATGTGCGGATCGTAAATTTTGATTCGTGAATCATCGGCGTTTGAATTGTTGGGGTGGGTGCTAACTGGGGGAGTCGCCTTTGGGACAAAGTCTAGGCACTGTCTGACAATTTCATATTGGACTGAGCAGCAAAGGCGCTGAACTAATGGCATTTACTTTAGATCAATTGGCTGTTCTGGTAGGTTGTTGAGCAGTGATTCCACTAGTCAATTTGGATAACCGGCTG
>CAYSQZ010000171.1:0-10589 GCA_964433035.1 uncultured Pirellulaceae bacterium
GATGCAGTGTTGTCGGTCAACTGTCAGGCACAGCCTGACCTACTAGCTCTTCCCACTGCCAAAGGATGCGATCCGCGTTACTTCGCTGAGCAAAGCCGACCGTGACGGTTTTGGGACAAAGCCTAGCTCTGCGGCTCTGCGCGCGGCATACCTACGGTCTCCAGTCGCAAGCCGAAAAGACGGAACGATTCCCGCTTCAATGCTGCTGTTCCAACCGAACTTGGCAAGACTTCGCGTTGAAGAAGACTATCGCTTTGCCATACCGCGCAGTAGTTTATTGATCTGAATCTTTGGTTCAACTTGGCAACTAACGTTCTTTCTTTAAATCGACGAATTTTAATCGCATGATCCCTAACATCCTTGCCCAGCGTTACGCCTCCGAAGCAATGAAATCCCTCTGGTCGGCCGAGGGCCGAGTGATTCTTGAACGGGAACTTTGGGTTTCGGTCATGAGAGCTCAGCAGCAGCTTGGACTCGACATTCCCCAAGCCGCCATTGACGCCTACCAGTCGGTTATCTCTCAGGTCGATTTGGAATCGATCATGAAGCGAGAACGAATCACACGCCACGATGTTAAAGCCAGGATCGAGGAGTTTTGCGAGCTCGCTGGTCACGAGCATATCCACAAAGGCATGACTTCCAGAGATCTCACCGAAAATGTGGAGCAGCTCCAGGTTTACCGGTCACTTGAACTGATTCGCCATCGTAGCGTTTCAGCCCTCAGCGGCATCAGCAAACGGGCCCAGCAATGGGGCGAGCTATTTATCACAGCCAGAACTCACAATGTCGCCGCCCAGCCGACGACGTTTGGAAAACGATTGGCCATGTTTGGAGAAGAGCTGTTGACCAGCCTTCAATCGCTTGAATCTCTGCTGGAAAATTATCCCGTTCGCGGTCTCAAGGGAGCCGTCGGGACGCAAATGGATCAGCTAAGCCTGTTTGCAGGCGACGTTTCAAAAGTCGCAGAATTGGAGAAACTGGTTGTTGCCAACTTGGGCATCGCCAACACTTTTGAAAACGTGGGACAGGTCTACCCGCGTAGCTTGGACTTGAGAACCGTTAGTGTTTTAACTGAACTGGCCAGCGGCCCCAGCTCGATGTGCCGAACACTTCGCTTGATGGCCGGACACGAATCAGCCAGTGAGGGTTTCGCTCCAGGCCAAACAGGCTCCAGTGCGATGCCTCACAAAATGAATTCTCGCTCCAGCGAACGGGTCAACGGTTTTCACACCATCCTCAAAGGCTATCAGACGATGGCGGCTGGTCTGGCAGGGGATCAATGGAATGAAGGCGATGTTTCCTGCTCAGTGGTTCGCCGCGTCATGCTGCCCGACGCTTTCTTTGCGATCGACGGATTGTTTGAAACCTTCCTGACGATCCTTGGTCAAATGGATGCTTATCCTGCCGTGATCGAAGCCGAAAACACACACTACCTGCCGTTCTTGTTGACGACAACGATCATGATGGAAGCCGTCAAATCGGGTGTTGGGCGAGAGACGGCTCACCATGCGATTAAAGAGCACGCCGTGGCAACAGTTAACGACCTTCGCAATGGCAAGATCTCAGAGAACAATTTGATTCAACGCCTTAGCAATGACAATCGTTTGTCGCTCAGCGCTGATCAGCTTAGCTCGATTCTTGCTCAGGGAAAATCGAATGTTGGAGCGGCTCGTGCCCAAATTGACCAGTTCGTTTCCCGCGTTAATACTTACGCAGCCAAATTTCCTGAAGCCGCAAATTATCAACCGGGCGTGATTTTATAAGCGAAGCTACGCAGCTGGATTCGTCCGAATTCTCCAGGAGCGGGGGCTTTCTGGTTGTTTTATTTGCTAGATCAAATCAACTTTGCGCCGCACACGGCGACGACCTTTGCGACAACCCTCGCAAACACCAGAGATAATCAGACGATGGGTGCGGACTTGAAACTGATGTGACTTGGCGACTTCATTGCGAAGCTCCAACAGCTCTGGGCTCTGAAACTCGATCAGCTTTTCGCACTTAACGCAATAAAGATGATCGTGCTGAGGATAGCCGTAGTCATGTTCGTAAACGCCCCGACCATCAAGCACAAACTTTCGCAACAAACCAGCGTCGACGAACTCGCCCAGCGTGCGATAAACCGTCGGCCGACTGACATAACCTGGCTCCCCTTTGCCCGGCAACCTTTCCAGCAATTGATCAACATCAAAATGGTCATGTTGTTTGAACACACAGTCCAGAACGGTTCGCCGTTGTTCCGTGTTTCGCATCGAGCGACTTTGGAGATAGTCGTTAAATCGCTGCTGCGGGGTCAAAGCGACTTTGACGGGCTGCAAGAAATCGGATTTTGATTCAATCGGAACCGACATGGGAAAGTCTTATTGAGAAAACAAACTGGAAAATATCCGAAGAAAAAGAAAAAATCCTCGGTTCAGTCTCAACAAGATTCTACAAGCAGAAAATCGAACTGCAAGAATATTCGCCCGATCTTTAAGGCAAACCCTCATGCGTGCCACGCCCAATTAACCCGCTAGGCGATGCCAGGTCTATCGCCGGCACACCCTCATCGCGATTCCTTGATCGATTTCCAGCCATCCGTCTGAGGCGGTGCAGCGTCCTTGAAGGAGAAAGAAGAGAAGACAACATAAGACGCGAATATCCAATCAGCTTTTGACCGCCAAAGATTTCTGCGACAGCAAGTCGGTATTGAGTCATCGCGAAAATATGAAGCCGTTCCGGCCAACGAATCCAAATTGCCTGACTGGATTTGAATTTGACAAAGTCTTCATAGGAAATCTGCTCTCGATTGGTTTGCCGCCTTTTGGCCCGCTCGATCGCGTAACCAATATTTCGGTACATACGAAGCATCGATTGCCCGTTTAGACTGCCTGAGTGGACCCGGTAAAGCAACATGACTTCAGGCAAATTGGCCAGCTGAGAAACCTCTCCCATTCGCAGCATCATGTCCCAATCGTCAATCAACGGAAACTTCCAATAGCCGCCGACCTCTTTCAGCGTCCGGGTTCGGATCATCAACGAACTGTGCGCCAAACCATGCCGTCCGCTCATCAAGGCTGCAAAAATGTCGTGATGAGACTCGGGGAGGCAAAGACTTCCACCGACGCCCTTACTTCCAGTGGGCGCGGCCTGCGCGCCCAAAATTCCAACCTCCGGATTAGCGAGCATAAAATCAAGCTGCGTTTGCAAACGATTGGGCACCGAGATATCATCGGCATCCATTCGCGCCACGAACTCGGTGTTGACGTACTTCAAGCCATGATTGGCCGCGTCGGCGGTACCGCCGTTCTCCTGACGAATGACCTTAATACGCGGATCGTTTAAGGAACCAAGGTATTGAGCCGTCTCATCAGTGGACCCGTCATCGACGATGACAAAATCAAAATCAACCAGGGTCTGTCCAAGCACCGACTCGACGGACTCTACCAAATAAGGCATGCCGTTATAGACAGTCATTAATACAGTAACTTTTTGATCGGCCATCATCGGTATCGAGAATCATGCCGGCCAACCAAAAAGCGCAGGTTGGCCCGCAATAGCAACACTTGACAAACGATCTAGCCTAGTCGAAATTTTTCCCGAGTCTTAAATCGACTGGTTTTAATTCTCACACTGCCCGATTCTCGATTTGAAGGGCCGTTTGTAGGGTTTCTAGGGTTTAGTGATCCAGCGGCACGTGGGCTTTGATCTCTCCCTTAACCATCTTGTCTCCAACTTTTATCTGGATATCGACTCCCAATGGGATCGCCGTCGCCAGATCCGGATCTTCAAGCTTGAAGACCGACGCTAAGCCATTTTCTGACGACTCAGCCGGCAACTCAAAAGACACATCGCCTTCACCGACTTTTGGGGAAATCGTGACACTGCTGGCTGCAATTGGGAAATTCTTCTTACCGGCTGCATCGAGGGTAATAATCTTGATGACATTATTGTCCGAATACTTCTTCCATTCAGCTTGGAACTCCTCGGTATCCAGCGGAAAGATGTGCCCTCCGTTGGGACCGTGCGCTGGATGGTCATGAGCGTGTCCATGCCCGTGATCGTGATCGTGATCACCATGGGCGTGTCCATCTCCGGCGCCGGGCTTCTCGCAACCGACACTGACGACGAACATGCCAAGCGCCAAAGTCGCAAGCAAACAAGAGAGTAGTGATTTCGTGGACATCGATGACTCCAAATACGCTAATGAAACTGAGTTATTCAAATCTAAAAATGTACGGGCCAACCATTTGGCCCAACCCGTTTTAACCAAGAGTAACGCAAACTCGAAGGGCAGGGCAGCGAATTTTCACAACCTTCGTCCGCCAAAAAAATACTGGTTGAACAAAACCGAGGACTTATTTTCAGGCTGCACGATTCCAGTAATTCTCGCAACCACCAGAATAGAACTTGCTGCCAATACGGGCAACCGCCCCGCCGTCCTACAATGGTTTTCTACGTATTGTTAGATCGTCGGTTCGCCAATATTTGAGTGAATTCCCCGAACTAAATCTCAGGGATTTCCGGGTTGATTTGGTTGACGGACAAGAGTGCACGTCTACAGAAATGCCGAGCTACCGCTTGGGAGCGTGAGCTTGAGAGGCTGGCTGATCAACTCCTCGATCAGTTGACAAAAAAATAGGCCCGCATTTTGCGGACCTATTTGAGATTCGTTAAGCCTGAATTGCTTCGAGGCTCGTTTTTTCAGACGTAGAAACTAGCTTCCAACTTTTGGGGTTTCAGCGGTTTTAGTTGCAGCAGCAGTGACGGCTTCGACAGCCGCTTTGTACTTCGCGCGAGCAAGGTTCAAGCGACCTTCCAATTCGCAGCAAGTCTTGGCTTCACCGACAACGAACAATTTCTTGTCTTCGCCGCTCTTGGCCAAAGAATCAGCTTCGTGAGGACAGTTGCAAGACTTTTCACCAACCATGTAGCTCATTTTGACTTTGCCTACAGCGGCTTTGACCAACTCAGTTCGCTCACCTGCCATCACTGAACAACCGCAAGCCTTACCAGCGATCTTGGTCGTTCCGCTAGTTTCACACTTGCAAGGTGTGACAAATTCGTTCACGAAAGATTCTGTTTGATCGACCAAAGAAGCGAACGCTGTTTCCTTCTTTTCGTAAGTTTTTTCGCCAACGACGAAATGAATCGGATGACTGTGCTCTTTAGCAAGCGCAGCTGCTTTGTCGGCGCAACAAGTCGACTCTTCTCCGACCTTGTAGGTCATCTTTGGCAATTCACCCATCGCCTTGGAAATCGGGCAAGCACCATCGCAGGTCTTAGCAGCCGTCTCTGTTTTTTGACTCGAGCCTTCAGTTTGAGCTTGAGAAGTGCTGATCAGTGCCAAAGCTGCCACGAGTGCAACAAATGTTGATTTGATTTTCATTTTTTTCTCCGACTAAATCCAATTGAGTTTTGAAAAGTAAGAATCCGTTTAAGGCAACGACAGTGGTCGCCCTTAGCTAGATCAGACGCTCGAACCGCTAGCGGCTTACTTCGAACTTTCACGAATTCGTAAAAATTAGAATCACATTCCGATTCGTAGCCAAAGGCGATGGAAACAACGGACTACACACAACAAACAACATAACAATCGAATTCAAGCTCGCAAGCTCACAACGAAGAAAGGTACGAAGAATCACAAGCTAGCCAACTTCCCTCCCCAAGGACTCGGCGCGGCTTAGATGGATGATATACCCTGCACTTATTGCCAGAAAACGTTCACTCCAAACCTGATTCGTCTTCAATTTGTTGGTCATCTCGCATTGGATTGAGTTCCATTAATCAATTGAGCTGAGGATCGCCTGGCAAACTGGATAAACCAATAACATCACACATCGTGTTGGCCCCATAGACCCGCAGCGATTTTTCCCACATGCCATCAGGACTCTCAAAGACGATTTCCGGGCTTCCATTGATTTGAAGCCAACAACCGCCGTCCATCTCACGGCTTAACTGTTGGTGGTTCCAACCGGCGACCCCAAAGAAAATCCGATAGTCCACTCCTGTTTGCCGAATCAACTCTTCAACTTTTTCCGAAGCTGCCGAAATAAAAACCCCGCCTTGAATTTCCATTTCCGCCAAGCTCTGATCCTGATGAATTGCGAAAACCGGACCACCGATTGGGCCACCATGAACCAGACTTTCCTCGCCTTCTGAGGTTCCCGTCATTTGCAACCATGCCGACCGCAGCTCTTGGCTGCCAGGCTTGTTAAGCATTACCCCGAATACGCCGTTGTCATTATTTTGAAGAACCAGAATCACGCCACGCTCAAGCGGCGTGTTCCGAAGTCCGGGCGCGGCAACAAGAATTGTCCCCGGTACCAAGCTGGACCGGCGGTTGGTGCTAATCGAATTGAATTTTTCGAAATCGGAACTGTCGAATCTATTCACGCTGACTCACTTGCAAAACCAGAAAAAGATTGGCGGTAAGTCGACGTATTCGCAACTCAAGGCCATCTCTTGGATTTCTTCGCAAACTCTATGCCAAATCGCACTAGATCTGAAACATGCCGACTCCAACCCAATCCAAAACTATCCCAAGTGAGGAAAACTGTGTTAAGTCTCGGACACGGACCGGTCTTTTTTGAGTCTTTTTTGAAAAACTACTCAGCTTTTCGTCCCCAAATCCAAATTTCGAGCAAACAAAAACGACAGATCGACAGCGTCTGTCAGTTGCCATTCTGTCAGGATATTTTCTCTTCCGCCGAGTAGAGTTCCCCAGAGTAGAGTTCCCCAGAAAATCTTTTTTGAAAAAAAGTTGCATTGGCAACCAATACGGATACACTCGAAAACTAGTTAAGTTTCACACATCCCTATTGTTAGCCGTCTGACTAAAAGGGCTTCCAAACACATCTTGATCTTTTGCGGAGAAAGAAATGAACAAACTGTTTGCTATTTTTTGTTTTTCAGTAGCCACCTTTACTGGCAGCAGCCAATTACTCTCTCAGACTCAGACATTTAGTGCGTCTTCAGATTTCACAGCTTCGGGAGTAACGATAGTAGATTCTTCTTCAGCAACGGAATCCATTAACATTATCGATACATCAAACCAACCAATTGTTGACGTGCTGTTCTCAGCAAACGTGTCAAGTTCCGGTACTAGCATTAACAACGATGGAACTATCAGCGGGGCGGGAAGCCCGTTTAACAATGAGTTGGGTCTCACCTTGATCAGCCCTTCTGGAACTAGTCTGGAACTTATCGGCGTTGGCACTTTCCAAACTGGTGGAATTGATGAAGCGGTTGAATTACTGGATATCAATTTTGCAGATGGAGGGGCTACTCAAGGTTTAAATCCCGTTGCAGGAACCTTTGCTCCTACCGGGGGATCGTTCTTCGCTTTCAATGGTGAGTTCGCAAGCGGTGTGTGGCAGGTTGTGATCCAGGATACAGTTCCCGCTGACCCAAAAAGTTTAAACGGGTTCTCATTGACGGTGGTCACAGTTCCGGAACCTTCTTCAGTTTCGTTGGTGGCATTAAGCCTGATTGGGTTTGCGGCCCGTCGCCGGAAGAGGTAACCACCGCCTGACAGAGTGTTTGGTTTTTTGAAGGTAGAGTCATGGTGGCTCTGCCTCCAACCAAACCCCAAGATTTTTTAGGCAGTGCAATGGTGTTCAATGAGCGAACTAAGCGACATTGAAAGTGCCTCGCAATTTAGTCAATCCTGCGCTTCAGTCACTTCAGGAGCCTTGCCTCTTCAGCCGCGCTGGGGCGAAAGTAGATCGGTTCGAGTTTCCAAAAATCGTCTCGCTGCCCGTCCTGATACTTTTGCCATGCTAACTTGCCGACACTGGCGGCCGAACACTCCCAGCTAGATTGCTGAGCGACAACTACTTCGGACTGGGCACCAATCGCGTCGGCCATCGGTTTCAATCCAGATCCGGTAACCAGTTCACATTGGTTGGCGTCAATCCAATTCTGTCTAGTCAATGTTTGGTTAGGAGCGACAGCTTCAGTTTTCCAGGGCGAGGAAGAAATGTACTGGCCGGTGAAAAGTTGCTGCCGCTGCGCATTTAAAACCGCCGCAACAGGTTTTCCGAACCAATCTTGCGAGATCGCTGTTTGTGCCGCGATCACTTCCAACGTGTTGACGCCAATCAAATCCGCCTTGGTCGAGTAAGCTAAGGATTTGGCACTAACGACTCCAACACGGATTCCGGTGAACAACCCGGGCCCGGTTGGCAACGCAATCAAACCGATTTGATCGAAGGAAACTCCTCCCTGTTGGATCAGCTTTTGGAGTATCGGGGCCAGCAGCACCGAAGCCCCCGGAGGAAAGACTCGAGATGTCTTTGAGCCCCGTTTGGACCTTTTTTGGGTATATCCAGCAGGCAAAACATCGTCTGAACCAGCACCTCCAGCAGGGGAAGCAAAACTCGGTTTGAACGATTTGGATTCCGAATTTTCGGGTTGATCGTCCTTTGAGTTTATCTCAAGGATCACTTTCCCCTTCTCAAGCAGAGAGGCTGAAACGGCCTGACCCGATGTGTCGATGGCAAGAACGAGCAATTAAATTCCTTTTATTGATGAGACGGCTACTCAATTTTGGCAGTTCGACACTGCTGATCAACATGTAGATCGGTCAATGGCTGAAAATTTGGTTGTTTGTCGTGCACGATTGCCTACCAGCGGATCAATTGGACGGTCGGTATAAGCCGTATTCCAATGGAGATCATACGTTAGAGAAAATGTATGAGTCTATGGGCTAAACAAAGACTACCTGAATCGAGTACAATATCGAGCTTGCTTTGGCTTAGCGGACAACCAACTCGCCTTCACCTCAGCTGAACACCGACTCAATCGTATTGCCAAAAGCCACCCACCAACAAATCTCATCAACCAAGTTCAAAAGGCTCATAAGTGAAGCGGGCAATCATCAGTGACATTCACGGAAACTATGAAGCTCTCTCTGCTGTCATGGAGACCATCGAAGGACTTAAAGTCGATCAGATTCTTTGCCTTGGTGATATCATTGGCTATGGCCCCGATCCAATTAAATGCCTCGATACGGTTATCGAAAGATGTCAATTGACGATTCTGGGAAACCATGATCAAGCTGCGATCTTCGATCCCGAAGGTTTCAATCCGGTCGCAATGAAAGCGATCTTCTGGACCCGTGAACAGCTTGAAAAAGACACTGGTGACATGGAGCAAGCCGATCGGCGGTGGGACTTCCTGGGAGAGCTTCCTCGCCGGCATGAGGAAGGCGAGTTCCTTTTCGTCCACGGATCGCCGCGAGATCCGACCAACGAATATGTTTTCCCCGAAACGGTCTATGAAAAAGAGCTGTTGAGCTTGTTGATGAGCCGATTCGAAAAAGTCTGTTTCCAAGGCCATACACACATCCCAGGCGTGTTCACCGAGGCGGGGGCTTTTATTTCACCAGACGAACGCGACCACTTTTTCAAGCTTGATGACGACAAGTGCATGATTAACGTCGGCAGCGTCGGACAGCCGCGCGACGGCAACCCACAGTCTTGCTTTGTCGTTCTCGATGATGATGAAGGAACAGTCCAGTTCCATCGAGTTGATTATGACTGTGAAAAAACCCGGGAAAAAATTTACGCGATTCCCGAATTGGAAAACATGCTGGGTGACCGTTTGATGACCGGCAGATAGACGAAACTCCGCGAGCACTCAGACTTAGCCGACCGATTTGCATCGCATGCGGTTTCGAACAGTGCTCAAGTTTGAGTAGCTGCACTTTTTAATTGACTCCAGTAGAATCATCGGCTTGATCTTTTAAGAAAATAGCCATTTCCGAAGCAATGTTTTGCGCGTAGGATATGAACTTGCTTCGTCGAATCTAATGCCAACAGTCGTCAGGAATTCTCATGGGTAAACGCGCTATCATCAGCGACATCCATGGCAATTTAGAAGGCCTCCAAGCCGTTCTGGCTGATATTTCTGCTCAAGAAATCACCGAGATTTTTTGTTTGGGCGATGTGATTGGATATGGCCCTAATCCTCGCGAGTGTATCGACATCTGCCGGGGATTCGAATTAACGCTGCTGGGTAATCATGATAATGGTTCGCTGTTTGACCCCGAGGGGTTTAGCAGTGGTGCAGAGCGGGCAATATTCTGGACCCGAGCCCAACTCGAAGACACGTCTCAAAAGGACGCTCAAGCTCGCTGGGATTTTCTGGCTGGGTTACCGCGAACCCACCGCATGGGTGACATCATGTTCGTCCACGGCTCGCCTCGCAGTCCCTTAAACGAATACGTGTTCCCGGAAGATATTTACAACCAGAGAAAAATCGAGCGGATCTTCGGCTTTATTCAAAAGTACTGCTTTCAAGGCCACACGCACGTTCCCGGTGTGTTTACCGAGAATTTCAGGTTTTATTCTCCCAGTGAGATTGGCAATCGCTACACCTTGGGCGAGCAGAAGCTGATGATTAATGTTGGCAGCGTCGGCCAGCCGCGCGACTCCGATCCGCGCAGCAGCTACGTCATTTTGGACGGCAAAGACGTTGAGTTCAGGCGAGTCGATTACGACCCCACCACTACCCGACAAAAAATTCTGGGTACCCCTGACCTTGATGACTTTCTTGGCGATCGCTTGCTCGAAGGACGCTGATAACCCGCGCGTACGCATTGGAGCCGT
>CAYSQZ010000172.1:0-10502 GCA_964433035.1 uncultured Pirellulaceae bacterium
GAACGCGAAGACAAAACAGAATTCCAACTAAGCGAGTCGGCTCAACTTCACAAAGCCGAAGTATCCGCGATTCTTTTTGATCGCGAGGAGCTACGATTCTTTTCGGCTGGGATGGACCAAAAACTATTGGTCACTCACGCGCGTGGGGCGCTGGAGCCCGAGGATCGTGGCCGCGCCAACAATCACACAGCGCGAATTTCCGCAATGCTGCACGCGAGCGAAGATCGTTTGATCACCGGCAGCGATGACAAGACCTGCAAAAGCTGGCTCAGCTCCGGGGCCACGAAGCCTTCGACGCTTTCGGACGGCATCGTTGCGGTTAGCCATTTGGCTTTGGCAACGATTCACAAACGACCCGTCCTGATTGCCGCTCAATCGGACAATTCGATTCGCACGTTTCTGATCGAAGAGGGAAAATTCGGATCCAGTCAGACGCGTTACAACGACGGATACTTTCGAGCCAAACAGCTCTTTGAATCCAACTCCCCGTCGGATCGTGGCGAAGCGATTCATGAACTGGCGGCAAACGACGATCGAAAATCGTTGGAAATGCTTGCCGATCGAGTTGCCAATGACCCCGACAATAAGCTGCGTTTGACGGCTGTAAAACTGATCTGCAAATCCGATCATGACTGTCACCACGAATTGCTCACTGGCTTGCTCGGGCATGCAGACGAGCCGATTCGCCAGACGGTTTTCGACTATTTGTCGAAATCCAAAACAGACGGCCGGGAGTTGTTGAAGCTTTGTGACGCCGCGATCAAAACCGGCAAACCGGACATCGGCTGCGATGCGGTCAAGCTCACTGAAAAGCTAACCAAGGACGACTCTCAATCCGATGCGTTCAGAAACCGGGCGCGAGACCTGCTTGTCCAAACGCTTAACAGTGAGACAGTCGAGATTCGGCGGGCTTCAGTGATCGCGTTGGAAAACGTGTTTGAAAAAGGCTCCGCAACTCCGAACTTAATCGCGATCAAATCAAACAATGCCGATTCCCGCAGGGTCGGTTTGATTCGGTTGCTGCAACGAAAACTGCTTGGCAATGAAGAGTCCGCTGGCGGCATTCGCCAGATGATCGAAGATCCAGATGCCGAGGTGCGCAAAACGGCTCGATTGTTGCTTTACCTTTCCCGCAAGAATCTGGCGGAGGCCCTTAGGGCGCGTGATAAAGATCTTGACCGGCAGTTTGATGACTTGATTTCGTTTTCGCTGGACGTTGGGACGAAGAAGAAATCGAAAAAGGAAATCGGAAAAGACGAACCCGCCAAGAAGTCCAAGCAGGCTCCCAAAAAGGCTGCCAAACTCAACCTCAAAGACGACGACTATCAACCGTTGTTGCACGCCGCCGCGGCCCAAGCGATGGACACCAGTTTGTCGGGCGCGAAGTGTCTGGCCCTGCTGGAGGATTCGCGTGCGTTCGGCGTTCTGATGCAACTTTCAAACGAGTCGGACAATAACGCTCGGGTCGATGTTTGCAAAGCGCTAGGCGCACTGGGTGATCCAAGGGCCAACGATCGACTCAGCGCACTGCTGCGTGATCCTGAGATTGAAGTTCGCGACGCGGCATATTCAGCACTGGAAAAAACTCGTTCCAAAGATCCGCTTGCCAACGCCGGTGTCGGCCTGGCGGTCGAAGCCGAAGACATCCGGCGGCGTGGATTGCAAACGCTGGTCAAAAAGATCCGCAAAAGTCCGCCTAAGGACACTGACTCAACCGAATGCGTTTTGTTGAAACGGGCCTTGAATGATGCCAGCCAATCAGTTCGCGGTGAGGCTTTCAAAGTCGTCCTAAACTCGAAGATCGGCGGTGGAGTCGAGCAGTCGTTGCGATTCGCGCTCAACAGCGCCCATGCAGAGGTTCGCCGTGAAGTTTTGACCGAGGTGATGGCCCAACAAAAAGAAAAATGGGCTCCCGGTTTGCTGCTGGACATGCTTAACGATCCGGCCGCCGAAATTCGCACCGACGCGTTTGCTCATTTGAAAAAGGAAAAGAAAGAGACCGATATCGAGTGGTTGGAGACTTCGATCAAGTCGGAGTATCCCGATGTTCGCAAGCTTGCGGTCAAATTGCTGATCAAGAATCGAACCGACGAGTCGACTCAGCTTTTGCTCCACGCGATCGACGATGAGGAACAGGAAGTTCGAGAGCTGGTTTTGAATTCGCTGGAGGCATCAGAAAACATTGAACCGCTTCGCGCAGCCTTAAAAAGCGAGCGTCTCGATGTGCAACTCGCCGCTGCGTATTCGTTGGCCAAACGCGGCGACTCAAGCTGCCGCGAAGTCCTGGTCACTGTGATTCAGACGCCCGAGCCAGAGGAAGAGTGTCATTTCGAAAAGTGGCAAATCGTTATGGAGTCGGCTTTGAAGAGTCTTGGCCAACTCGGAGACCCTTCGACTTTGGATTCAATTGCCGAGCTGATAGAAAACAATAAACACGCCTGGCTCCGAAAGGCCGCCGCTAAGAGTTTGATTTGGGTGGTTCGCCCCGACACAACCGACCGCATTGAAAAGTATCTGGCTCACGAAGATGAAGCCGTCAAAAGCCGAGTCGCTTTGGCGATGTCGGTCGGAGGTGACGCGCGCAGTTTACCGCTTGTCTTTGCAGCTGAAACTTCGCTTACCGATCGTGACCGACTGGTCGCTGCGGCGGTGCTCGACTCCGACAGTGAAACTGAACTGGGCGCGATTATCGACAGTCCAAATGAAGATGACCGCAATGCGGCTTTGATTGTTGTGCTGGTTCGCGATTGGCTGCAGCATGACGGTAGCCCGCGCCGATTGACAGGTTGCCTGGCAGCGAAGTGTTCTCGTGTGAGGTTGCTGGCCGCCAGCGCGGTGAAAAATTTTGCGGACTCCAATGACGTCTTCGAAGTCATCAACGACTTGTTCAATGACCGGGGCGACCAGACGCCGTGGACGATCCCGGAAGACGTGATTCGAAGAGTCGCGGCTGTTGTCGGGTTTGGAAGCGAGCACCTGTTGGCGCGTCTGGTTTCTATCTTGAACGATTTGGGGCAGGACAAGCAGACGAAGTGGGATCGGTCATGGAAAGTGTTCTCACAGCGCTACGCTGATGAAATCGCCGAAGCAGAAGCCAAGAAAGCCAAACCGCCCAAACTTACCGTTGATCAGGACGCTTTGAATCAACTTACGTTTGGTGTATATGTCGGTCTGATCCGACAGCAATCGTGTGTTCAAATTTCCGGGTTCGGCATGACAGCGATCAGTGTTCGTGAGTCGGCGATTCGAAAATTGGTCGCGCTGGCCCAAGCCGAACCGAAGTTCAACCAGTCAGCCGTCAGTGTGCTGACGCAAACGACAGGCGATCGGTATACGGAGATCCGTAAATTCGCGTTTGAACAATTGGCGGAGTTGGGAGTTTCGGACGACCGTCGGGCGGCGATTGCGATTGGAGCGCGGCACCGAGATTTGGCTGTGACGGGGCTTGAGTTGTTGCAGTCTTCGGCGACCAAAGCGGAACAGAAAAAACTGCTTCAGAAAATTATTCTGGGACGCAACGACGAGATCGCTTTTGAGGCGGCTCGTCTTTTGAAACAACAGATGGACGAGGTCAAGGTTTGCGAGCTTTGCTTTGACTCGCCTTACATGAAGCTGCCCGCCATCGCGACCAGTTGGTTGGCCGCGTTATATGACTCTAGTCCGGCAGCGAAAAAACTGCTTCAGTCGCTGGCAATGGACTCCGAGGATTTTGATGTGCGACGCACGGCGGTGGCAACACTGGTCAACAACAATGACGAAATGGCGTATGATTGCCTGGCCGATGCGGCTTCGTCCGACGACGCACAGACCCGTCAATCGTACCTGCGACTGTTTGCCAAACTCAAAGACGAACGAGGAGTTGGATTCCTGGTTTCGGAAATTGAGTCACACGAAGAATACGACGACCAGATTTACCTCAACGCGATTGGAATGAACCGGGATCCGTCGGTCGGTGAACGTTTGATCGACTTGTTTGAAAACCGCCCCTCGGCGAGGGCTCGAATTTTTCCGGTCCTACAAAAAATCAGTGGCTACGATCAGCCGATCCGCGACCCCAACGAATTGCTGGTCGATCAATCATTCCGCGACAGCGAGTTTCCGCGGCATGATGAATTGCTCGCCAAGATCATCAGTTCGGTCAATCAGTTTGGAACCGCTAAACAGTTGAAGGCACTGATTCCCGGGGCGAGGTGGGCCAAGGGTAACGAAGTCGATCCAGTTTTGAAAACGCTTGCCGTCCATCCCGACGAACCGGTGCGACGCGACGCGGTGGAAGCTATTGGTTTTCGCGCCAGAAAACGAGACGCCGACGTCAGTCCACTACTCGAAGCCCTTGAGCATCGCGATCCGATCATGAAATTCCTTGCGGCTGAAGGGTTGGCCAAAGCGGGCAACAATCAGGGAATTCACGTCCTCTTGACCGCCATCGAATTGGTCGACGATCTTCGCTTGCGAAGGAGAGCCGTTTTGGCGCTTGGTCATCTGGCCGACGAACGAGCGTTTGATGTGCTGCTGAAACTTGCTACCGAAGACGCGCACGCTTTGCAGGATTGCGCGGCCGAAGCGATCGGTCATCTACGAGAGTCACCAGGAAAAGAGAAAATTCTGCGGACGTTAATACGATTGGCAGGTTCGGGCGGATCGGTGGCACGGCAGGCGCTCGTTGGGCTGCGGTGGTTGGATGATGTCGAAGGCTGGGACTTGATTCGTGACCGGGCTTCTCATGAAAACGAATTACGATGGACCGCGATTGAACAGCTTGGCTACAACCACGATCCGGCAAGCCAAGCGATTTTGATTGAGTTGCTCGAATTAAATTACGGTAGTTCAATTCAACTGTTGGAGTTTGCCAAGCGTTCGTTCGGTCCCGATTCAGTTGCACCGGAGCTTGCTTGGGCGAAAAGCCAACCGGAGATGGGCGATTGGACAATTCGTTTGCAGATGAATGATGCCTACGCGATCACGGCAAATCGGACGTTGGATCGAATTCGTGAGATGGCGACACCTGAACAAATTTTCGATTTGGTGGGCGGATGTTGTGCTGGCTTTCGCAAACAGTTTACCCGCCACTTGTTGATGTGCAGCCCGTTGCCAGTCGAGCAAGCCGCCGGGCGATTGGATGACGAGAACCCGGCGATTGCTGAAACTAGCGCCTCGATTATCGGTCGCTCAGGTGACAAGAAACAGGCCAAGGCTTTGAAGGCGGCGATCGAAAAGTGGTTGGGTCGAGCCAGCGAGAAGTCCCGCAAATTGTTCTTTGCTGACGTGAACCACGATGATGAATTTAGAAAGATTGTTTCCTGTTTAAAGCGTTTGATTTGGGCGACTGGAGTTTCGGGTGGCAATGAAAATCTGCTGGCCGAGATCATCAACGATCACGGGGAGCTCGAAGGATTTGCGCCGATCCGGCATGCGGCGATCGACGAGCTACGCCGCGTTGAAAAAATAACTGATGCCGTCGCCAAGCAGCTTAAAACGAGTTTGGATGACACGGATCCTTATGTCCGAACCGGTACGACTCAAATTCTTGCTGCGGCACCCAAGGCAAAACTCAATGATCTTGCCGAGCTTGTTCTGCCCGATCGCGGTGCGTTCAACCGGCTTGGCCAGCTCAAAGCGGGCGAGATCAAGAAAACGATTCAGGCGTCGGCTTCGCATACTCATTACCAAGCTAGGAGTCTTCCGTTTTTGATTAAAGCGGGAGACACCAAAACGCTCAGCTCGGTTGCGACCGATGAAAAGCTTTCGCTGGTCGCCCGACTCGGTGCTGTCGAAGGCTTGGCAAAAATACCGGGCAAGGAATCCGAAAAGCACTTGGCCGCGATCGCCAAAAAGGAATCCAACGACGAGGAGCTTCGCAAAGCAGCTTGGCGCGGTTTGCGTCGTGCCAAGCGTAGTTCCAAGCAAAAGGCGGAGACAAAGTAATGGCCAAAGAAAAATCAGACAACCAACCCGAAGAACAACCCGGCCAACCACAAGGCGAAGGTGCCAGCGACGACCGCTCCACCACGACTTCGGTTTCGATGCGCTATTCGGGCGTCAGCCAAATGGAGCTCGACGGCGAGCAACCTCGCTTGAGTCTTTACGGAAACCTGAATCGCGATCCGGTCTTCCTCAGCGGGACAGTGCGAGAGCCGCTTCGGTTTCGTGAGGCCCTCGCGGCAGTTTACGCGGTCGTCGGCAGCGATTTTCGTTACGTGCCCAAGGATCGGACCGCTTACCATGCCTATCGGCGGATGAAAAATCAAACGGCGAACCTTGGAGCTTGGCAGGCCCAGCAAGCGTACTTCGATTGGCTGTCTCGCAATGATCCGTATGCGTTTTGCATTTTGGATCCGGTCATCAGCGTGCACCCGGACAAAGTAACGCTGGAAGTGTTTTCCAAAGACGAAGGGACGTACGCGAGTCTGGGCGTTGACATGAAGGCCTTCGAACTTGATGCCGAGCCGACGTATGGCACGACGAATATTGATTTCAGTCAGACGCTGTTCAACGCCATCGAACAGTTCCGTAGCTACCGGGAAACAAAAATCACGATCGGACAACAGGCCGTCGAAATCGAAACCGAAGGTAAAGAAAAGGTCATTGAAAAGAAGATCAACGTTCCCGATTCGTGGATTCGAGGCTTTTTGCAAGTTCAGTCGTCGGCCATGCTACCGCGTTCGAGTTTCAAGATGAAGCCGATGGATCTCTACAATTTGCTTCGACATCTGCGGATGAATAAGGACATCAAAGGTAAACACAGAGGGATCCGAGTCGAGCTGGTTCCCGGCCAGGCTCCGCGAATGGTGATCGAGCCGTGGGACAAAGTCATCGAGTGTGGCGATGAGGTCTACCAAGGTAAGCAATCTCGGGTGATTCGAATTTGGGGACGCCGCCGTTTGATGTTGCTGCGGCGGATGCTGCCGTTGGTCGAAGAGGTCGAAGTGCATTTGACCGGAAGCGGTTTACCAAGCTTCTGGGTTTTGCGAGCCGGCCAAATGAGTTTCACATTTGGACTGACGGGCTTTAACGCTTCCAACTGGTCGCAAGCGGTCAACTTCGATTTGATTTTGCCTCGATCTGGCGAGAGTTCGCCCAACCTGAAAAAGCTGGTCAAACATTTGACTTCAAATTGGTCGTCCGATCGCGATTCGATTGGGAAGTCATTGAAACTCGATGGTGAACCGCTGGTCGAACGACTTCAGCGCGGCTGCCAGGAAGGCCAGATCATGTTCGATGTCGCCGACGATGTTTACCGGTTGCGACCGTTGACCGATTCGCCGCTTGAGTTTGAAAAGTATGAATTCAGAAACGTAAACGAGCGATCAGCAAGGGATCTGGTGTTGCGAAAAGGTGCGGTCAAAATTTTGACCGAGAATCGGATCCACGGGAGCGGGCTTGAATTGACCGGGCTGGCCAAAGTGAACGAAGACCGACGAGAGTATCGACCTCAACTTCTGATTTCCAACGAGGGTTTTGTCAGCCGCGCCGAGTGTACTTGCTCGCAGTTTCGGCAACAGGGTCTCAAAGCCGGTCCATGCTCGCACTTGATCGCGCTTCGAATGGCTCACGCAATTCGCGAACAACACCGACGTGCAGGCACCGCTGATGGTGACGATGCAGTTGTCGTGGAGACTCGAACGTTCGGTTTGCGAAAAGGAAAATTCGAAACGGTGTATCAGCTTACCTTGAATCAAAATTCGCTCAGGGTCCGCTGGGGCGATTCAGGTCAACAAGAAAGGACTCAGCAGTTTCGATTCGCAACGGTCGAAGAAGCCCGGGCTGATTACCAAAAGCGTGTGACGGATCTGGAAGAGAAAGGGTTTCTCGATGCCACTGGATAAGAAACTGGGATTGAAAAGGTGCCATGCTCATGGAAAAGGGTGCCATGCTCACGCGCAGCATGAGGCATTCCGGTAATTCGACGCGGCAAAACTATAGGAGTAGCACTAGTAGGTCAGGCTGTGCCTGACACAACAGAGTTGATCGGTAGGCCACGTCAGGCACAGCCTGACCTACTTTTGTGGTAAATCGTCAAGCAAGACTTCTAAACCCAAACAGAAACTCAAAGTAACACGCTCAAACTTCGGCAACTAAACAACTTGGCAACGTAAAAATGGCGAGACAACGAAGAGATCCTGAGGTGCTTTGGCGCGAGATAGAACTTGCGGGTTCTATTGATGCGTACGTACGGACGCAACTGGAAGAGTTGGGTTACGTGCTTGACGTTGCGCCGACCGAGGACATGTCGAAAAAGGAGTACGCGGAATACAAAAAGCGGCTCAAGGAGGCGGCTGCCGAAAAGCGTCGAATCAAACGGGAGGTCTGGGAAGCTTATCGCAGTAAGCACATCGTTCACTTGGGCGATGGCGTTTTTTGGAATGACTTTTCTGACTTTGACAAATGGGATTTGGAAAACGCCGAAAAGCGAGCCGCCGAAAATGAGTTGCCTGCAATCGATTCACCGCAGCAGTTGGCAGCAAAGCTGAACATAACGATTCCCCAGTTACGCTGGCTGGCATTTCATCGCGATGCAGCAACTCATTTGCACTACCGACGGTTTACGATTCCCAAACGCGATGGCTCGGAGCGTCCGATCTGGGAGCCGTTGCCATTGCTTAAAGAATCTCAGCGCTGGATTTTGAGAAACATTGTTGAGCGTTTGCTGGTCCACGGTGCGGCTCATGGTTTTTTAGCAGGTCGTTCGATCGCCACCAACGCGGCGGTTCATGGTGATTCAAAAGTCGTCCTGAAGATGGATCTGAAAGATTTTTTCCCAACGGTGACGATGCGGCGAGTTAAAGGTATCTTTCGAAAAGCCGGTTACCGTGAGCAGGTTGCGACGCTGCTGGCCATGGTTTGCACCGAATCTCCGCGCGAGATCGTGCAGCGAAACGGCAAGACGTACTATGTTTCGCTGGGGCCAAGGTGCTTGCCGCAGGGGGCACCGACCAGTCCTGGGCTGAGCAATACGATTTGCCTGAAGCTTGACGGCCGGCTCGATGGATTGGCCAGAAAGTACGGCTGGCGCTACACGCGTTATGCCGACGATCTGACATTTAGCTTGCCCACCAAACACAAAGGCCAACCAGGACTCGGCGCTTTGATCGGCTTGACCAAAAAGACGGTTGCCGACGAAGGGTTCATCATCAATCCGGAAAAGACTCGCGTGGTTCGATCTGGCTCACGGCAAAAAGTGACGGGGCTGGTCGTCAACGATGGGCTCAGTCCGAGAGTGGAACGAAAAGTCAAACGGCGACTTCGAGCAGCCATTCACAATCTCAAGCAAGGAAAAGAGCTGCGCGAAGGCGAGACCGTTGATTCGCTACGCGGGATGGCTGCGTTCGTCAGCATGACCCAGCGTGCGGTTGGCCGTCAGTTGATGGAAGAGATCAACGAAGCAGCGGCTTCGATCGGTGGTTAACCAAAATTTGCCAGCCAGGGCAGGTTTTGCTATCTGCGTGTTGTCCAGCCAGCCGAGTTCGAGTTACCTTTTGACAACAAAAAACCCTCCTTGGCTTTTCACAGGACTTGCGAACCAAGGAGGGCATCTGTTTCTTCAAGCGAAGGGATCAGAAGAATTTCATTAAATGGCTTTTGTAAATACGCTTATGGTCCAGCTAAGATTCCGATGAATGGTCCGATATCAAAAAAGTCCACAGCATTATTACAGTCAACATCAGCTTCTAATTGGAATCCATTTACAGATAGAACTTCAATAAACGGAGCGATGTCAAAAAAGTTGACCACTTGATCCATGTTGACATCGCCCTTGAGCGTCGTATTGAAAAGGTCTGTGGTGAGAACCGCATTTGAAAAGTATCCAGCTTGGTTGGTTGTTGGTCCTGCAACATCGTCACCGATATTCACCATTCCATCTGTTTCAATAATCGTGAGACCGTTGTTTGGGATAGAACCATCCACCCATCCCCGAACCGCACTGGTGATGTCTACGGTAAGTGTTGTCCCCGGAGCTGGTGGCATATCTATTGAGTTGGCAACCAATGTGGAGCCAGCAATTAGCGTCGCGGCTTCACCATCTAAAGTCGTCGGAAAATTCGCGGTCGAATCCCACGCAGTGTTGACGGTTCCCAAAGCGTATTGCCCTGGACCGTTCAAGTTATTCAAAGCACCGACGTAGTCGACTGAAAACTCCGCCACGAAACCTGAATTGTTGACGTCTGCGAGCGTCAACGAAGAAACGTCAAACGACAGGAAACTATAGGCCGTTCGGTTTAGCTGGCTCGTGTTAGCTCGCTCGCGAATCAGAAACTGATAATCGATGGAGAAATCCGCAGCTCCCGCAACCACATCCAAAACTGGACCTGGCCCTGCAACACCTGTGAAAGGTCCTGGGGGAACGACCGTCTCATTATCATTTAAAATATTTCCACTTCCATCCGTCTGCAGGATCGGACTTCCACCATTATCGGTGGCAGAAACCACTCCCACGACCGAGACACTGTCGGCTATTGGGTGAGTAGTTTGAGCCAGTCCGTCTGTAGACAAGAAGGCAAGTG
>CAYSQZ010000173.1:0-10450 GCA_964433035.1 uncultured Pirellulaceae bacterium
GCTTACGCGAGCGTAAACATGGCACCCGTCAATTCAGATCTGACAGACCACTAGTCTTCCTCGCGGTTCCAAAATCCGATTAGTGCAGTCTAACAAAAAAATGTGAAAACATCGGCACTTAAGGGGGAAGAAATTCAAATCTACTTTCGGCTTGACGCGAAAAAGCGAGGCAACAAAAAAATATCAAAATTTATACTAATGCTCCGCTTCTCAGCTCGTTCTACAAGTTGTAGAGCAGCTGGAATAAAGCGATTTCGCCAGTATCAATCGGCGATTAGGAATACGTGACCAAAGCGATATACTGATTTAACCTGATTATATTTTAGAACAACGAGATTGATGGAGCGTTGAACGTCAAACGGAACTTGGAATTCGCTCCAAATCGAATTCCCTTTAGAAACTACGAACACGATGAAGAAATTTTTTGGAATGCGAATGAGGCTTGTTGCCCTCGGGATTTGTTTGGGCTATTCGGCTCGCCTGATCTTAGGCGCGCCTGCTGAAGAGACCGGTCCTACTCGAACCATCGATCGACCGCTGCCTGAGAAAGTTCAATCCGACCAGGAAGAAGAAGTTATTGACCTGCCGATTATCAAGCTGAGCAAAGAACAGCCTGTGGAATCTGGAATGGTCCCGCCCATTCGCTTGCCCGGCTCACTGCCGTTGGTCGCCACGAGCTGGCCTGGCCATCAGGACAATTTGCAAACACATGATCCCAATGCGCTCTTTGAGCCTCACGGCGATCAGGTTTGTGCTTCGGGCTGTGCCGCCAGCCGCCATCCAACGCAGGAGCTCACCCGCGAACATTTTGAGCGTCTTTTGGTGGAATACACGTACGAGCCGATGGACCAAACCAACAACGCGCTTGAAGAGTTAATGTACTTTGGTTCGCAAACTCGGGACATGCTCCAGTCCTTCGGTATTGGCCAACTGGATTCGCAGCGTGCTGAATTTCTTTGGGAACAATTGAAGCTAAACAAAGCCAAGGTATCGATTCGGGTTTTAGATCAATCGGGGGACGTACGGACTTGGATCGAGCCAACGACGGTTCCTTTTGATCGGCGTCACGTATTCGAAATGCAAACCAATAATGTTCAGCCGCTGGTAACCAGCGGAACCGTCAAACGAGTTGGACTAAACCATGTTTGGGCCAGGTTGTGACTTGAGGGCGTGCACTTTGTTGCCGGGCCGTGGTTCACGGTTCATAAAAACGGAGATGACTGGCAAAAGCTGGGCAGCGTTTGGATCAGCAATGGCAAAGATGATTCTCAGGGGCAAATTGAAATCAAAATTGAAATGATCGAGGGAGATGAATATGAAGACTCATAGATCAAGTTGCAACCGTAGGACTTCAATAGTTTCGGGCCTTTCAACGACGCTTGTGTTGTTATCCTTCGCCTTGGCAGGTCCCCTGTTGGCTGACCCGTGCGGAATGGTCCCACCGATCTACACTGGACCAGGCTCTCCGATTGCCCGGTCTGGCTTGCAGCAAACCTACGTCTTTTTTGACAAGGGTGTCGAGTCGTTTGTTATTCGACCGGCGTTTGAAGGCAAAGTCGACAATTTCGGGATGTTGATTCCATTCCCAACTGCTCCAGCACTTCGCAAAGTCCCCGACAATGTGTTTGAGCAAATTGCGGCAGCAGTTGATCCGCCAGAGATCCTCGTAGATCTGCGCCCCAGGCCCCCTGCTGTCGACGCCCTTTATGGTTCCAATGTAAATGGAAAACTTCAGCTTTATGATTTATCAAAACAAAGAAAAGAAGTTGTGGTCGTCAAGCAAGAAGCCGTCGGGATGTACGAGGTTGCAGTTCTCGAAGCCGGCAGTGCTGAGGCACTCAAGCTCTGGATGGACCGAAACAAGTTCGTCTATCCCAAAGGCATGGACAAAGTTACCAACGAGTACATCAAAGAAGGTTGGTGCTTTGTGGCGGTGAAGACAAAAGTGGGCGCCAAATCAGACGCCGAGCCTCGCCCCGGGCAGCGGACCGCTAAACCTGAAATGGCTGCATCGAGTGTATTTGACGGGACCGTTCAAGGATTAGGATTCCGATTTAAAACAGATGAGCTCGTCGTTCCCATGCGGTTATCGGCGTTCAACGAAGGCGAACTTCGCAACGTTGTCTACCTGCTCTCACGTGGTGGCAAGAAAATCCGCTCAATCCCCGAAGAATATGTCGTTCGTCAGGTTTCTGGCAAAGCACTAGTCAAGAATCTAACCGGACCGCTACCGCTACGAGTCATCGGGGGAACCGAAAAAGAGATTCCCGATTATCGACGCAAGACTCTGAAAACCGAACGCGATCCCAAACCGCACAACGGTCAAGCCAAGTACCTTTTCTCGTCCGATATTCTGGCAACTCCTGTTGCTGGGCTTTCCCACCGTCACGAAGAAGAGCAAAAAGAGCTACTACGGATTGGAGAACATTTTGGGCTTCGCGGCAAAGAGGTCGACGTATTGATCGAAGAGGTCAGTGACGAAGAAGCAGAAAAGCTCACGGCAAGTTCGCTTCCGCAACTTGAGGAGTTGACACTAACCGTGGTCGACGGCGATTTCCCCAGGGAAGTTCTGGCCAACGAAAATCTTCGTTTCGCTGAGTTCGAAATGGCGGCCAAACGCAACAACTCATTGCAATACAACACACCGACTCATGGTCCGACAAAAAAGAAAGACGGCATCCTGATCAGCTGGAGCTTGGACGATCGACCTCTGGATCGACTGCACGCTCGCGTAGACCAGATTCAGTCAGCACAGGATTCAGCGATCACGCAATTCAGCGTGACGACCATGTTGGGACTTGGGCTGTCGTGTCTGATTGCGATCGCAACCATGATCACTTGCTGGGTGAAACCAGGAGCTTCTAAAAAACCAGGATCGCCTGTAAACCACTAGCGAAAATACAGTTTGCCTGTGCCACACTAAAATCGCCAGACAAACCGAACTGAACGTCCCACCAATTCCAACTAAATCTTGAAACAAAGTCCAAATGGGTTTGAAACAATGACACATTCAAAAATTGAAAATGCTTGTCACTCCAGCGCTATGAGTAAACGGCTCTCAATCGTACTGGCTGTTTTGTCTTGCTTGCTGATCACCACGACTCTCACGGCGGACCCGTGCGGAATGGTGCCGCCGATTTACACCGGCAATCAATCACCGATTAAACGAATCGGCCTACAGAAAACTTATGTCTTTCACAAAGACGGGGTGGAAACGTTTGTGATACGACCGGGTTTTTCTGGAAACATTGATACGTTTGGAATGCTGATCCCGTTTCCCAATCCGCCAGAGCTGAGAAAAGTTGCTGACAACACATTTGAGCAAATTGCCAATGCCGTTGATCCTCCTGAGGTCGTTGTCGACTTGCGTATGCGACACCTGCGTTTCAGCGCAATGTCAGCCAGGAAAAACGGGTCAGCAATGCCAGAAGGTTCAAGCACAAAAAACAAGCTTACCGTTCTCAAAGAAGAAGCCGTCGGCATGTACGAAGTCGCAGTCCTGCAAGCCGGCAGTGCCGAGGTCCTGAAAAAGTGGATGGACAAAAACGGGTACCAATATCCAGAGGGCATGGACAAAGTCACTAACGACTATGTTGACTTGGGCTGGTGTTTCGTAGCGGTAAAAACCAAAGTCGGTCAGAAAAAAGGGATCGATCCCCAACCCGGTCAGCGCAGCGTCAATTCCCAAGTTCCTGCAGGCAGTGTCTTCGACGGCAACGTCCAGGGGATGGGATTTCGATTTAAGTCAGACAACCTGGTCGTCCCGATGCGACTCTCGGCGTTCAACGATGGCGAACTTCGCAACGTGGTTTACTTATTGACTGACTCGCCTAAAAAAATCCGTTCGATCCCTGAAGAGTATGTTGTAAGACAAGTCAGCGGGAAGCAATTGTTCGACAATGTGACCAAACCACTACCGCTGCGAATCATTGGTGGTACCGAAGCAGACATCCCGCAACACCAGCGAACAACGCTTCCACAGCGCCGCAACCCAACTCCCAAGAACGGAGTCGCCAAGGATTTGTTTGCTGCGGACTTACTGGCCGTTTCGACAGGCAATCTATCGCTGGAACACGAAGAGGAAGAGAAAGAGCTATTGCGGATCGGCGAGCATTTCGGGCTTCGTGGCGGGGAGATCGATAAAGAGAACAGTTCCGCGCTGGCAGACGCTCGAGCAACAACGACCTCCCAAGGGCTCGAGATGCTCAAGGGCATGACGTTGACGGTTGTTGATGGTGATTTTCCACGAGAAGTCATCGCCAGAGAGAATCTGACGTTTGCCGACTACCAGATGCCCAACAGTCGCAACAACAATCTCAACTACGACGCCAATGCGTTCGGGCCTGGAAAAAAGAAAGAGGGAATTCTTAAACTTAGTGCGATCGACTGGAACCAAGTGGATCAACAGATCGCCAGTGGGCATCGAAAAGTTCACTTCGGGCTCTACTCGGTAATCGGATTTGGAATGTTGGGCATGCTGGGAACACTTGTTTACCGGCGACCTTCGCTGGCTTCCAAGGCGACGATCTTTGCGGCCGTCGCGTTTGGAATTCTCGCTGCTTCGGCGATGGCCAATGAGCCCATCTCAACTGCGCCCAGCGACAACGACATGATCGCTAAATTGGAAAACTCGAAAACCGCCAAGGCAGCAATTGAGTCGATCGTTTCGTTCAGCAAAGAGAGTCAAACCAATCGAGAGCAGATGATCAAAGACCTGCTCAACGTCTCAAAGACAGACGAGAGCCTCACCAAACGCGGCTGGGCGATCGCTGCGCTCGGTGGTATCGGCGGCCAGGACGTTGATGAGCATTTGCTTAACCTTCACGCCGACGAAAACCAAAAACGAGTCGTGCGAACCTGGGCCGCCGCGGCGCGTGTGGCAAACACTCGGACCGTCAATGGATTGATTGAAAAAGCGAATTTGATTCAGACGTTTCCTGCGCTGGGTCGTCCAATCGGAATTCGAATCGTCGAAAATATGTCCAACGATTCTCAATCCGCCGATCCCGAAAAAGTGCTGGGGGTTACACAAAAGGTTCCGCAACTGCAAAACGCACTGGCTCCGATGATTATTGCCTTTGGCCCTGAAAAACTCGCCAGCGTGATGTTCACTGGCAAAGACCAGAACGTACGCCGCATCGCCGCTGGCTACATGGGAACCGTGGCTCAGCAGGGTGACGATGACGCTGCCAAAGTTGCCAAAGTTTCGATATCCCTACTTACGTTCGACAGCAGCGCAACGGCGGTCCCCTGGAATGAAGGCCCATTGTTCGTGCCTGGCATCAAATGGTCCAAGGAAGACGCAACTGGCTTGGTCGGTAATTTGATCCGCTGGAATCTCTGGTGTGACATCAACGGCAAAAATCAGGAGCAGCAACAGATTCACAATAATATCCGCAGTCTTGGATTGGCTCGTGCTGCCGGCTACAAATCACCCGGCTGGAACAATGCTGACTGCGTGACTTGGCTTAAGGCTTGGGGCGAGGTGGCCGGCAAAGCCGGAGTTGAAGAAATTCTTCGGGAGCAAAATGTACTTGGTAACGGTAAGTATGATTCAGCACTTCTAGGACTGAAGTAAGAAAAACGATGCCACATAACCTTGGAGATATGCTAAAACAGAAGCGTTGTCAGTAAATCCTTTTTGGGGGGCGATGCTATGAAGATCAACCATTTGCGGCACGCGGTTTTTCAGTTTCTGTCGGTAGTATTTTTTCTGAGCTTGCTTGCCGTGGTGCCCAACGATAGCACCGCGATGGCCGACGACTGGCCGGCTTGGATGGGGGCCAATCGCGACGGGGTTTACCGCGAAACTGGAATCGTGGATTCAATTCCCGAATCAGGGTTGAAAGTCAAATGGCGAAAGCCAATCGCCGAGGGTTACGCTGGGCCGGCGGTCGCAAGCGGTAAAGTTGTCGTTTTTGACTACGTGAAGTCGGAAGGAGAAATCAAGAATAATCCCCGCGCCCGCGTTGAGCTTAAAGGTTCCGAGCGTATCACGACAATGGACGCGTCGACCGGTGAAACGGTTTGGCAAAAATCATACGACTGCCCTTACAGCATTTCTTATCCCGCTGGCCCGCGCTGCACACCCACCATCGATGGCGATCGGGTTTATACACTCGGTGCCGAAGGTGATTTGCAGTGCCGGTCGATGACCAACGGCGAAGTTATCTGGGGGTTCAGCCTCAAGGAAAAACTCAATGCCAAGATTCTAATTTGGGGGCAATCATCGCATCCGCTGGTTGATGGTGAGTTGCTTTATACGATGGTCGGTGGCAAAGGGCAGGGCATCGTTGCGTTTAACAAAATGACAGGCGAAGTCGCTTGGAAGGCCTTGGATGTTGAAACTGGATACTGTCCGCCTTCGATCATTAAGGCCGGTGGCGCGCGGCAGTTGATCGCGTTCCACCCCAAAGGGGTCGTCAGTCTCAATCCTGCTGATGGTACCAAGTACTGGGAGCACGAACTGACTCCCTTGCATCAGATGTCGATTGCTCGGCCCATGATCGATGGGAACCTACTCTATGCCAGCGGAATTAAAGATGTTTCTCTCATGATGGAGTTGGATACTGAAAAGCCCGGTGCCAAGGAGCTTTGGCGAGGCGATTCTAAGGAGTCGATTTTCAGCGCCAATGCAACGCCGTTGTTTGTTAACGGAACGCTTTATGGAACCGACTGCGGGGTAGGTTGCTTGTTCGCTGTGGATGGCAAAACAGGTGAACGACTTTGGCAAACGTTCGAAGCGACGCGGCCCAAAGAGACTCGCAAGGTCAATCACGGCACCGGTTTTGTTACGCGGATTGGAGACACCGATCGCTACTTCATCATGAACGAAGTCGGTGACCTGGTCATGGCTAAAATGACGCCCGAGAAATTTGAATCACTGGGTCGTTTCCATGTTCTCGAACCAACTGGCGAAGCGTTTGGGCGAGATGTTGTCTGGAGCCATCCAGCTTATGCGGAAAAAACGCTTTTCGCTCGCAACGACAAAGAGATCGTCGCGGTGGATCTAGCCAAGTAAACAGTAAATTTGCAGGGCATGCTGTGCCTGCCAAAGTAAATTGATTGCCCAGGCACAGCTTGACCTTTGAATTTAATCGCCGGGTTACACGGCGTGGAAGCTGGAGGTACGAAAGCCCAAACGGATTTTTGTTCTCAAACTGACGACCGTGTAGTCAATCTTGTCGCAGCATGTTTCGCCGAAACTATGCCAGCATTGGTCGTTCTATCGACCTAACCCGCGAGAAACCTCGTGAAATTACGGCTTAAGCAATCGCTTGCTGAGCCAGTTTAAGATTTGGCATGCGGGCTGCATTTCTTCGTCGCAGCGAGAGCAACGAGCTCTGGCACCTAAACTGGCGAACCTTTCAGGGAGCAACACATGAACCGTTCAATCATCAAACTAACAATCTTCACTCTGGCCATCGGTACCTTGTTTGCTTCCCAAGCCAACGCCAATGTCTACGACCGCATTGATCGCTATGCCGTCAAGATTGAGAAAAAAACCCAGGCGCTACTAAGCGAAACGATCCATTACCGGCACACTCCGCAATACAGACAACTGGTTCAGTGCACCCAGGAGATTAGTCGATTGGCAACTCACATTCACGACGTGACACACTTCGAAGGAAACCTGCTGCGATTGCGAGCTGACCTGAGAGGCTTGGAAACCGAATTCCAATTGCTTGAAGGCTTGTTCGATCAAATCGAGTATTCGGCCTCTCGTGGGTACGGGAAGATCAAAGGCAATACCGCTCACGTCAAATCATTGCTCAATTCAATTGAAAGAAGCATTTGCGATATCTCTGATTGCGTGGAAACACTGGTAGCCCCGAGAGTCGCCTACAA
This sequence comes from uncultured Pirellulaceae bacterium, assembly GCA_964433035.1. Taxonomy (GTDB): domain Bacteria; phylum Planctomycetota; class Planctomycetia; order Pirellulales; family Pirellulaceae; genus Mariniblastus. The sequence continues at coordinate 7,849 of CAYSQZ010000173.1, forward strand.
GAAACCTGTACCTGTCTATAAGCAACCTGTTTACAAACAGCCTGTGGTTGTGACTAAGCCCGTCTATCCGAATCGGCAAAGTGGATTCAACACTGGCTTCAAGGGAAAGGGTAACAGTTACGGGAAAAGTCGCTCACGTAGCCGGGGCTATGACTACGGAAACCGAGGAGGCGGATTTGGGATCTCAATCGGAGGCGGCAATTCAAGAATCGTAATTGGATTCTAAAACAGAATTCAATAATTTATACGAAACTTAATGGCACCTTGGATTACCAAGGTGCCATTTTTTGCTGCCAACACCAACGGCGCGATCACTTTTCCGCCATCCGCTCGAGGCAATTGATCACCAGTGCTGTCCAGCCCGTTTGGTGACTGGCCCCCAAGCCACGCCCGGTTTCGCCGTGAAAGTACTCATAAAACAATACAAGCTCCTTCCAGTGCGGATCGGAGCGATAACGATGATCGTCGCTGTTGATCGGTCGTCTGCCAGTGGAATCCGGGAGAAACAAGTTGGCCAATCGGCCAGCCAGAAAACAAGCAACTTGTTTGAGATTCATTTGCTGCCCCGACCCAACGGGACACTCGACTTTAAATGTCTCACCGTAAAAATCGTGGTAGGCCTCTAATGCTTCGATGATCAAAAAGTTCACTGGAAACCAGATCGGCCCGCGCCAATTGGAGTTCCCACCGAACAGTCCCGAGTCAGATTCGCCGGGGTTGTAAGCGACCGTAAACGCCCGGCCATCAACATTGAGCTCAAATGGATTCTGGGCATGAGCCTTGGACAACGAGCGGACACCAAACTCTGAAAGAAACTCCGCTTCATCGAGGAGAAATCCGATGATCCTCTCAAGTCGTTTGCGCGACGGAATCGCCAGCAACATCTTGGGGATCCCGTCACGTTTCTCCATATAAGTGATTTTGCTGGCGAGTTCTTTCCGATTCTCCAAAAACCACATTAACCGTTTCTTGAACCCCGGAAGTTGGTCAATCAAATCAACATCCAACACGCCTTGGGCGACGATCGGCAACAAGCCCACCATCGATCGGGCACGAACCGCGAGATACTGATCGTGACGCTGCAAATGATCGTAGTAAAAACCATCCTCCTCGTTCCATAGTCCCTCACCAAGTGAGTTCATGGCGTCGGCGATGGCAACAAAGTGTTCAAAGAACTTTGACGCAACGTCTTCGTAACTCGAGTCCTCTCTGGCCAACTCCAACGCGATGCTTAGCATTGTGGAACAGTAGAACGCCATCCATGCCGTTGCGTCGGCTTGATCGAGATGCCCGCCAAGCGGCGAATCCTTGGAACGATCAAACACTCCAATGTTATCGAGCCCCAAAAATCCTCCGGCAAAAATATTGTTGTCGTTGCGGTCTTTACGGTTGATCCACCAGGTAAAGTTGATCAACAACTTGTGAAAGACGCGTGACAAAAACTGGCGATCCGGCTGGCCTTGCGATTTACCGATCTCGTAAACACGCAGCGCCGCCCAAGCGTGAACGGGCGGGTTGGCATCGCCAAAGGCAAACTCATATGCTGGAATCTGACCACTGGGATGCATGTACCATTCGCGCAGGAACAGGATCAGCTGATCCTTGGCAAATTCAATATCGATCGCCGCCAAGGGGATCATATGAAACGCCAAATCCCAGGCAGCGTACCACGGGTATTCCCACTTGTCGGGCATTGAAATGACATCACGATTATAAAGATGCGACCAGTCGGAATTGCGACCTTGTTTTCGCTGCGACGGCGGAGCGGGTCGATTGGGATCACCACGCAGCCAATCACGGACGCTGAAAAAGTAAAACTGTTTCGTCCAAAGCAGCCCGGCGTAAGCTTGTCGCGCGACCGTTCTGGCTTGACCAGCCTCCACCGTTGAGAGAACTTCATCGTAGAACTGATCCGCTTCCTTAAGCCGGTCGGCGAACACCTGCTCAAAGTCTTCACCGCAGCGCGCATCCCGATTGACCTTGAGTTTCGCGAAATCCTCATCGCAAACGATTCGCATGTTGAGGGTGACTGACTCACCGGGTTCAATGTTGAGCTGATACACCGCCGCCGACTTGGTTCCCGTCTGGGCAGGATCAATCGCCTTGGGCTTGCCATCGACAATAAATTCGTGAAAAGCGTCTTTGACGTAAGACTGCTCGTTGGGAACGCCGTAGAGCTTCTCGAAGTTGGTTTCGTTCTGGGTAAAAATTAATTGAGGTTCAGCTTGCCCAGGTCCTTGGTCAACCAAAAAATGGTACTTACCCAAAGATGCTTGCTCACAAACAATATGTCCGTCGCCTGATTTGCTAATCGTAGGGCGAGGCCAATAACCTTCCCCTGAGCGACCATGAGACCAGGTGTTTCGGCACCAGAATGTCGGCAAGCAACTTAGCGGTGCCGCGACGGGACCTCGGTTGAAAACCGTGATCCGGATCAGAATATCATTGGGACTCGATTTGGCGTATTCGGCTTGAACGTCAAAATAACGGTTGTCGTTAAACACACCGGAATCAACTAATTCGTATTCCAGTTCGGTCTTACTTCGTTTCTGATTTTCGCTGACCAGACGCGCGTAAGGAAACTTCTGTTGCGGATACTTAT